>JAHDYP010000030.1 GCA_023383055.1 Verrucomicrobiota bacterium
GGCGGCATTCACCCAGACCCAGCCCGACGGCGTAAATCGACTGAATGATGCCGTCATGCAGATCACGACCGATACGGATTCTTTCCTCGAGGGAACGTCGCAGCCGCTGTTCGCTCTCGCGGAGGGCCTCCTCGGCCAGTCGTCGTTGGGTGATGTCCCAGGCAATCCCGAGGACCTGAACCGGCCGACCCGGGAGGCTCTGGCGCCTGAGGTTGACGCGCAGCGCCACGCGATGCCCGTCCTTGGCGGTGACGCTCACTTCCACGTGACCCCGGTCGGTGCCGGTCTGGAGCGATTCGAGCACCTGCAAATAGGCGGCGCGATCCTCGGGGATGATGAGCTGGGCCAGTTTCAGGCGGCCGGCTTCCTCGCGGCGGTATCCAAGGATCTGTTCCCCGGCGCGGTTCAACGCGGTCAGTTGGCCCTCGGTATCGTGGGCGAAGAGGATGTCATGCGCGTTCTCGAAGAGATCCTGGTAATGCTCGTGCAGAGCTTGCTCGCGCTGGCGGATGGTCTCCAACTGGCGTCGCGACGCGCGGCGCAGGACTGCCACCCAGGTGATCGCTGCGACGACGAATCCGCCAAGGAAGACCAGCGCCCAGATCAACTCCGTCAATTCCGGCAGCGGACCCCGGGAAGCCGCGGAATCGGTTTGCGCGAGGATCGTTGAGCCGCGGAGCAGCGCAAGGATGGCGAACATTCCGGGCAGTCGCCGGCGGGGCGACCGGCGGACATTGGGGGTGCGACGCTCGGGCGTCTGGCCTTTCACAACCGCTTGATCAACTCGGACTGGCTGGCGGCGAAGATTTCCTGGTGCAGGGACCGGCCATGGGCATCCATGGTCACCACCGCGGGGAACTGCTCGACTTCGAGCTCCCAGATTGCCTCGGGCGAACCGAACTGCTCGAGGAAGGAAACACCGCGGACTTTCTTGATGCACTCGGCGAGGACCTGGGCGGCGCCGCCCACGGCGTGCAGGTAAACGCAACCGAACTTGCGGCAGGCCTCGAGGGTTCGGGCACCCATGCCGCCTTTGCCGATCACTCCGCGCAGGCCGAATTTCTCGATGATCTGGGCCTGATAAGGTTCCTCGCGGCTCGAAGTGGTGGGGCCGGCTGCAACCACGCGCCAGCCGCCGTTCTCCGGCAGCACCACCGGGCCGCAGTGGTAGAGGATTCCATCGCGCAGATTCACACCCGCGGGCAGGGATCCCCCTTCATGCAAGTATTTGTGGACGACATCGCGGCCGGTGAACAGGGTGCCGCTGATGGCCACCTCGTCGCCCACTTTCAGAGCGCGCATGCCATCGTCCGTGAAGGGACTGGTTAATTGGATCATAAACGAGTCGGACTCAATAGAGCCAATTCCGGATGCTATCGTCCGCGCCGAGAGTCACGCCCTGGCGCCGGTAGGCCCAGCACATGTAACTGACGCTGACAAAAAAGGAGGCCGGCAGCCGGTTCAACACGCCCACTTTAACCCCGAGGAGCGTGGTTTTTCCCCCAAATCCCATCGGCCCAATCCCCAGTTCGTTGGCCGTCTTCAACACGTCCTGCTCCAATTCGTCGAGCGCCGGCACGGGATTCCGATCGTCCAGCAGCCGAAGCAACTGCCGCTTGGAATGCTCGTAGCCGGTGGCGCGGTCGCCACCAATGCAGACGCCCAGAATCCCGGGTCCGCATCCTTTCCCCTGGGCCTGGAGCACGGCGTCGAGCACCGCGCGGCGGCAACCGGCGAGATCGCGGTTGGCTTTCAGCGCTTCGATGGGGAGGGCATACTGCGCGCCGACGTTTTCGCAGCCGCCGCCTTTGAGCACGAGACGCACCTCGGTGTGTGGAGCACGGTGTTGGTGAAAATGGATGGTGGGCGAGCCCGGTCCGACATTGGTGCCGTCATTGACGCCCGTGAGGGAATCCACGGAGTTCTGGCGCAGGTAACCGCGTTGGGTGGCCTGGCGGACGGCCTCGCGGGCGGTCTCCTCCCAGGCGATCTGGTCGAGGCCGACCGGGGCATCCACAAAGAAGAGAATGCTGCCGGTGTCCTGGCAGATCGGCTGGGACTTGGCCTTGGCAAGCTCGATGTTGCGTTCGATGAGCTTGAGGGCGGACTCGGCAATGGTTCCTTGTTTCTCTTGATGGAGCGAGCCGAGAATGGCTCGCTGCACATCATCCGGGATCTCCGCCGAGGCGCGGCGTATCAGTTCAACCAGTGAATCCTGAAGACACGACATAAGTCCGGACGTTAAAGGCTGCCCTGCTGGCTGTCAACGAACGCTGGCTTTCCCCGGCGTTCAGTTTTCCATCGCGTTGGCTTCCGGGATGGGATAAACCTACCAGCCGCATGACCGACCGCGCTGCACATCAGCTGTCGAAATGGCCATTTTTTCTGGGCGACGCGCTGTTGCTCGGCGTGGCGGGGTTGGTGTTGTGGCAGGGAGCGCGGCCGCTGGCGATGTGGGAGATGGTTCTGCTGGCGAGTTGTGTGGCGGCCGGCGCCGGCTTGTGCGTCATCCCGTTTATTCTCGAATACCGGTACCTCTCGAAGCTGGCCCAGGTGGAGCGACTGCAGCGGACGCTGCTGCAAGTGCACAACATCGAAGGCATTGCGCGCCAGATCGCCAGCGCCACCTCATGCTGGCAGGCCATTCAAGATGATGCCCGTAAAGCGGTCGACGCCTCGCGGGAGATCACCGATTCGATGACCTCCGAGGCCCGGGCGTTCCAGCAGTTTCTCGAGAAGGCAAACGATACCGAACGCGGCCATCTGCGGCTCGAGGTGGAGAAACTCCGGCGCGCTGAAGCGGACTGGCTGCAAGTGCTCATTCGGGTGCTCGATCATGTGTTCGCCCTGTTCCTGGCGGCGGTCCGTTCGGGGCAGCCGGGGTTGATCGAGCAGTTGACGGGCTTCCAGCGCGCTTGTCGCGAGGTCGCCCTCCGGGTGGGCCTGGTTCCGTTTGAGGCGCAAGCGGGCGAGCCATTCGACAAGCAGCGCCACCGAACCAGCGGGGAAGGCGAGGTTCCCGAAGAGAGCCGGGTTGGGGAGACGCTGGCGACGGGTTATCGGTTTCAGGGTCAGCAGGTGCGCAAAGCCCTGGTGTCGCTCCAGGGCGAGCGCCTGGAGCCTTCGCCGCTTTCGATCAGCCAAATCCGCAGTCGTCGCGAGCACGCATCCTCCGAAACCGGCTCAGCCGCCGCGCGCGTCAGCGAGACGGACATGCTTTCCGCTCCGTAGCCAGGCACCCGACGGCCTCCTGCAGACAGGTGAACCCGTGGTGTTGGAGGCGCTGGCTCAGACCTCGCACGATTGCCCGAGGAAGCCCCGGTCCTTCAAAGACCAGGCCGGTGTAGATCTGGAGCAACGATGCCCCCGCCGCCACCTTCTCCCAGGCATCCTCGGCGTTGAAGATCCCGCCCACGCCGATAACGGGAAGGGAGCCACGGGTCTGCCGGTAGAGATGACGGATGACCTCGGTGCTGCGGCGGGCCAGTGGACGGCCGCTCAACCCGCCCGACTCCGCATAGACGGCTTGAATTTCGGGATGAGCGGAAGTTGGTCGGGCCACGGTGGTATTGGTGGCGACGATGCCGGAGAGCTCACGCGTTTCCGCCAGGACCAGGACGTCATCCAACGCTTCAAAGCTCAAGTCGGGCGCAACCTTGATCAGCACGGGGCGGCGGGCGGCTGGGTTCGTGGCCCGACTCAGACCGGCCGGTGCCCGGCCCAGCTCGTCGTTGACTTCCTGCAGGGCGGCGAGGATTTCGTCCAGCGCCGTCCGGTCCTGGAGTTGCCGGAGGTTCGGTGTGTTGGGCGAGCTGACGTTTACGACGAAAAAGTCGGCGTGTGGCCAGAGGACTTGGAAGGACTTGGCATAATCCCGGGCGGCCTGATCCAGCGGCGTCAATTTGGATTTGCCGAGATTGATGCCGACCGGGTGAGCGGGCCACCGGCCGCTCGAACGCAGAGAGGCCAGTCGGGCGGCCAGAGCCTCGGCGCCGGCGTTGTTGAATCCCATGCGATTGACGATCGCCTCCTCCGCAATGGCCCGAAAGACGCGCGGCGGCGGGTTGCCAGGCTGGGCCAGCCAGGTGACCGCACCCAGCTCGGAGAATCCGAACCCGAGCGCGGCCCACGCGGGCACGGCATCGGCGCCTTTGTCCATGCCGGCCGCCAGTCCCACCGGGTTGGGAAAGGAGAGGCCGAACAGCGACACTGGCAGAGCGGGCGGCTGATGCAGTGTGCTGACCGCATCGCAGAGCAGCGGGTGGCGGCTGAGCCAGCCCAGCGCGTGCAGGGTCCACTCGTGGATTTGCTCCGGCGGCTGCGAGAAAAGTGCCGGGCGCACGACCCGGCGGTAGAACCAGCTCATCGGCGCGAGTTTCAGAACTCGGGTGATGGGTGTCGAGCGCCGAATTCTACGAACCGACGGGGCACGATGGCACGGAGGGCGAGGTCGGCATGCCAGCGCACCGCCGCGTCTTCGTCATCGACCAGACGTTCGAGCGCCGGGACGGCGTTGGTGGCGCTGGATCGGAACTGGCTCAAGGAGAAGGCCGCCTTCTCCCTAACACGCGGCTCGGGATGATCGAGGGCCTGGATGAAGTGGGGAATCGCGGCGGGACCAATGGTGGTGAGCGCGTGCGCGGCCGAGGCCATCAGCTGAAAGTCGGAGTCGGATAGCAAGTGGGCCAAATGGGCGGCCGCCGGCGCGGCCGGTCGGCGGATCTGGCTGAGCGCGTAGCACGCCAGGCGGCGGATTTCCGGATCGGGATCCTGGAGGGCGGCCGTCAGGCCAGGCACCGCCGCGGCACCACACCCGCCCAGGGCAGTGGCGACCCGGCTGGCGAGTTGCCGGTCCGGATCGCGCAGGGCTTCGAGCAACGGGTCAACCGGCGCCTCGGCGCCAAAGAGTGCCAACGCGGTGGCGGCGGCGAGACGTTCGTCCCTGGCGCGGAATGGTTGCCAGAAGCCAATGAAGGCGCGGCGCCAATTCACCGGGAGGCGGCTCGAGAATGCCAGGACCGGCGAGCGCAGCCACGATTCGCGCCGATGGAGCTGGCGAACGAGAAGAGGGACGGCGTCGGGTCCCATCGATTGCAGGGCGCGGGTGGCGGCGGCTCGAGTCGAGTGGGAGGGGCTGAGGAGATCGAGTGACCATTCCGCGCACTTCCGGCGGTCGTGGGCGGGCTGGTGGCTGAACCAGGGCGCGCCCATCACCCAGCACGCCAGGATGCCACCGGCGACCAGGAGGATACCCGTGATGACTCGGCGGCGGTTCATGCGGGATTACTTTATCCCAGCAAGACGTTCTTTCCAAATCCGGTAGAGCTCCAGGGTGGCCTGGACATCGCGCAGGCAGTACTCGGCAATTTCGCGAAAGCGGCCCTCCTGCAGGAGCCGGTTCACGTCGAGACCGGTGACGCCGTGGGCTTTGGGTGAGGGGATTCCAAACGCTTTGCAGTAGAAATCGAGGTTGAAACGACGCGCGGCGCCGTCGCGGCCACTCACTCCGTAGAATGTTAATTGCTCGGCGAGATCGCAGTGAGGTTCGGTCTGAAACCGGTAACCGAGCCAGTCTTTGCGAGAGATGGGCACTTCGAGCAGGGCGGAGCGCAAGTAGACGAACGGGACATCGAAGCCGCGGCCATTGAAGGTGACGATGTGCTCGTAATGCTGGGCGACATCCCAGAAGCGCGCCAGCAGATCCGCTTCGTCCGGGCAGGAGACAAAACGCACGGCGCGGTCCGCGGCCTCCTCCTCCGCGTGGTCGGTCGCCGTGAACAGGACCTGTCCCCGGGAGGTTTCGGCGTTGATCATGGCCACACAGACGACCTGCGCGGTGAATGGCCAGAGGTTGAATTGCTGCTGGATTTCCGCGCGGCGGCGCTGGGAACTCACTTCGTCCGGCAAACGTTCGGATTCGCGGAACAGATATTCCTGCTGGGCTGCATCGAGTTGATCCAGCGGCAGGGCGGAGGTTTCAATGTCGAAGACGAGACGGGCCATGTGGACGGGTGGGGTATAAACGGCACCGGGATGGCGCCTGACACCCTTCATCGCCTGTCAGAGCGCGCCATCCCGGGATAGGAACTAGCCGATGCTACTTCTTCTTCTTGGCAGCAGCCTTCTTCGCAGGTTTTTTCGCAGCTTTCTTCTTAGCGGGCACGAGATGTCACCTCCGTTCCTTTTTTGGGTTAAATTCGATCAGACCTGAAATTTTCTTTCCACGCGCGCTTCGTTGTTTGGCTCTCGCGGCATTTTGTAACAGAAAAATTTTTCCTGACTAGTCTTTTTCTTGCCTTAACCTGCGCGCGATGAGCCGCGAGACCGAACTGACCCCGATGATGGCGCAATACCGGCGCATCAAAAGCGAGCTGCCCAAGGACGCATTGTTGCTGTTTCGCCTCGGCGATTTTTACGAGCTGTTCTTCGAGGACGCTCGCGATGGCGCGCAGTTGCTTAACGTCGCGCTCACGAAGCGCGGCGTGGTGCCCATGTGCGGCATCCCCTATCACGCGGCCAACAGTTACATCGGCCGCATCCTCAAAGCGGGCCGCAAGGTCGCCATCTGCGATCAGATCGAGGAGGCGCGTCCCGGTCAGCTGGTCAAACGCGCGGTCACCCAGATCCTCAGCCCGGGCGCGCACTTCGACGAACGGATGCTCAGCGCGGAGCGGCACAACTACCTCGCCGCGATCCAACCGCGCGGAGCCGGCGCCGGCCTGGCGCTCGTCGATCTGACCACGGGCGATTTCCGGGTGACCGAGTTCACCGACACCGCCGCATTGGTCGCCGAAATCGAACGGGTGCGCCCGGCGGAGGTGGTGTTGCCCGGGGAAGCCGCGGCGCTGCGCGCGCTGGTGCAACCGTGGGTGCCGGCGGTGAACGGCTACGACGACTGGGTCTTCGCGCCCGAGACCGCGCAGTTCACCCTGCGCGAGCATTTCCACGTGGCGGCGTTGGATGGTTTGGGCTTGAAGGATCGGCCGGCGGCGATCGGCGCGGCGGGCGCCGTGCTGCATTACCTGACGCAACACCTGCGCAGGGATGTCGCGCATCTGACGCGGTTGGTCGTTTACCAGTCCATGGATTATCTCGTGCTGGACAGCACCACGCTCCGGCACCTGGAGATCCTTGAACCTTCGCACCGGGACGCCCCCAAGCCGGGTTCGTTGTACGGCGCGCTGAATCGGACGGTCACGCCGATGGGCGCGCGGCGGTTGCGCGATTGGCTGGGGCAACCGCTCGCGGATATCGGCGCCATCCACCAGCGCCAGCAGGCGGTGGAGACCTGGATCGGTCAGCCGCCCGCCCTCGAAACGTTTCGCAGCCGGTTGGCCTCCGTGCGGGATCTCGAACGCACCGTGACTCGCCTGAGCGTCGGCACCGGCAACGCCCGCGATCTGCAGGCGTTGCGGCTCGCCCTGGAGCAGGTTCCGTATTTACGCCAGCAACTGGAAGCCGCCGCGGCCCGGCGGCTGAAAGTCGATTCGGCCGGCACCGGTCCATGGCTGAGCGAATGGCCCGAACCAGCACCGGCCGCGCCGGGACCGGCCGCGGCGACTTTGCTGACGGCGCTGGGTCAGCAGTTGCGTGAATTGCCCGACCTGGTGGCGAAGATCGGCCAGGCCATTGTCGATGAACCGCCGCTCGCCCTCAAGGAAGGCGGTTTGATCCGGCCGGGGTTCGACGCGGCGCTGGATGAGCTGCGCCAGGCCGGCAGCGAGGGCAAGGCCTGGATCGCGCAGCTGCAGCAGGATGAGATCAAGCGAACCGGCATCGCTTCGCTCAAGATCCGGTTCAACTCGGTGTTCGGCTATTACATCGAGGTGACGCGCGCCAACCTCGACAAGGTGCCGTCGCATTACGTCCGCAAACAGACCGTCGCCAACGGCGAACGCTTCATCACCCCGGATCTGAAGCAGATGGAGGCGAAAATCCTCGGCGCCGAGGAACGGAGTCTGCGCCTTGAATACGATCTCTTCCTTCGCGTGCGCGAAGCGGTGATCGCGCGCGTGGCGGAGATCCAGGAGACGGCGGGCGCGCTGGCCCAGCTCGATGTTCTCGCCGCGTTCGCCGAGGTGGCGCGGATGCACAACTACCGCCGACCCGAGATCGGGGACGCCGGCATCATTCGCATCAAGGAAGGCCGGCATCCGGTGCTGGAACAGTCACTGACCGAGGAACGCTTTGTGCCGAACGATACGGAGCTCGACGGCACCACGCAGGGAATCATGCTGATCACCGGCCCGAACATGGCGGGCAAAAGCACTTACATCCGCCAGGTCGCGCTGCTGACCCTGATGGCACACGTCGGCTCCTTTGTGCCGGCCGCCGAGGCCCGGATCGACCGGGTGGACCGCATTTTCACGCGGATCGGCGCGAGCGACGATCTGTCGCGCGGTCAGTCCACTTTCATGGTCGAGATGAGCGAAACCGCCAACATCCTGAACAACGCGACCCAACAGAGCCTGATCATTTTGGATGAGATCGGACGCGGCACCAGCACCTTCGACGGGCTGAGCCTGGCCTGGTCGATTGTCGAGCACCTGCACAACCAGGTGGGGGCGAAAACCCTCTTCGCCACGCATTACCACGAGCTCACCGAACTGGCCGGACGCCTCGCCCGACTGCGCAATTACAACGTCGCCGTGCGCGAATGGCGCGATCAGGTCGTCTTTTTGCGGAAGATTCTCCCGGGCGGGACGGACAAGAGCTACGGTATCCAGGTCGCCCGGCTCGCCGGCGTCCCCAAGGCCGTCATCGACCGCGCCAAGGTCATTCTCCGCAACCTCGAAGAATCCGAGCTCACCCCGGAAGGGAACATCCGCGCGGCGCCCAAGCAGCGGGATCGGGCCAAGCTCCAGCAACTCGAGCCGCCGCCGCAACTGGATCTGTTCGGGTAACCAGGGCGCCAGCCGCCGCCACCGCTTACGCTCCAAAACCCATTCGCAACTGCATCGGAGCGCCGGCCTCCGGCACGGCGTTCGTTACAAAAGCCATTCCACCTCTGCCGTCATCCGCCGCCTTTTATGCTGGCCTTCAACCTCATCGGGAGTCATCATCTCAACTGCCATGGAGGCACACAGAAAGCGCGAGTCCCTGCGCCATCTCGTGCAGGAAAAGAACCGATGGTCTCGGTCAATTACCCCCGAGGAAAAAGCACTTGGTTTCCTCGGCTGGCACGAACGCGGTTACTTGCCACATTGCGATTTCGCCAACCTCATCCAGTTCGTCACGTTTCGGCTGGCCGATTCTTTACCGGGGTCCCGCGTCGCGGAGTGGCGACACCTACTCAAGATCGAGGATCACCGTGAAAAGCGAGCCAGGCTGGAGGCATATCTGGATCGGGGCCATGGTGCGTGTCATTTGCGGAAGGAACGTGTGGCGCGATTAGTGGAACAGGCGCTCCTGCATTTCCATCGGGAGCGATATGATCTGCGGGCATGGTGCGTGATGCCCAACCATGTCCATGTCCTCGTGGAAGTCTGGCAAATCCCGTTGTCATCACTGGTCCGTAGCTGGAAACAATTCGTGCAGACCCACGCCGCCTCTGGCACCGATTCGGTTAATCTCCGTTGGCAACGCGATTACTGGGATACCTATATGCGAAATGAGGATCAGGAATTCAAAGCGATCCGTTACACTGAGAACAACCCGGTCAAAGCTGGGATGTGCAGCGAGTCGAAAGCCTGGCCTTTTAGCTCCGCCCGTTTCCGGGATGAATACCATCGGCTGATACTGCCCGGTTGAAACCTCGCCGTGCCGGAGGCCGGCGCTCCGTCAATGCCGACCGTCGCACCCGCCATAATCGTCGACCGCGCCCGTGAAGTTCCCATTCCCACGACGATTCAAGCACGGTCTTTGCGGCGTCGCCGTTCCAAAGACTACTCCATCCCGACATCGGAGCGCCGGCCTCCGGCGCGGCGCACGTTCAAGACCCCATCCGAATCTCCATCTTATGGCACCCGCTGCTCCCGCATTCGATAAAACGATTTCCAATCCTCGAGTTCGTGCCCCCGCACCGAGCAGGTCGGCCGCTCGTTGACGGCGCCGAGGACATAATTGCCGCCCGCAGGACAGATCAGTGCGCTTCCGGACGCCAAGAACCGCTCGAGATCGCCAAGCGCGGGCACCGCATCCTCGGGCCGCCGATTGTCGACTGCCCATTGCAGCTTTGCCCCATCGAGCTGACGCAGGTTATTGATGCAGGCATTGCGTTGAGCCAACTCGCGCGCTTTCACGAAGTTCGGGATGGCAATGGCGAGCAGGAGCGGGATCATGAGCACGCTGAGGGCAATGCTGATATAGCCTGTAATCAGCCCACCCAATGCCAGTCCCTCGCCCGTCAACGCGCCACCCGAACGGCGAATCCGCGCTTGCGCCGTGTGACCGCAGATCAACGCGGGAATCCCGGTGAACAACCCGAAACCGACCAACCCGAGGATGCCGAGGACCAAACTCCAGATGGCGGATGCCGCGTTTCGGGGTGCCGCGGGGACCGTTGGGACAGGAGGAAGAGAGGACTCGTTCATAAGCAACGCGAGACAAGCGACGGTTTAGCACCACGCCCCGGGTGCGTCCAGCGTCCCAGCGTCTTATGCCTCGCCTGCGGAGGGCGCTTGCGCAATGCTGCTGGGGATGTTCGCGATCGAACGCATCATCCAGGTCGGTTTTCGACATCGCGTCCTCTTCACCGAGGGCGTGTTCGACCGGAGCAACCCCGTGCTCCGCGACGTGCTGTGGGACCCCTCCGCGCCTGACCGCGCGCGGACCCTGCTCGTCGTCGATCAGCATCTGGCGGCCGCGCAACCCGGGTTGCAGCAGGCAATACTCGATTACTTCAGGGCGCACCAGGACAGCCTCGAATTGGCGGGTCCGCCGCTGGTCATGCCCGGCGGCGAGGCGGCCAAAGCATCCCTCGATCACGTTTACACGGTGCATGCCCGGATCGACGGCGGGCATATCGACCGCCACGCGTACGTGATCGGCGTGGGCGGGGGCGCGCTGCTCGACATGGTGGGGTTCGCGGCGGCGACGGCGCATCGTGGGTGCCGTCATGTGCGCCTTCCGACGACCACGCTGAGCCAGGCCGATTCTGGCGTGGGGGTGAAGAACGGCATCAATGCGTTCGGAAAAAAGAACTTCGTGGGCGCTTTCGCGCCTCCCTTCGCCGTCATCAACGACTTCAACCTGCTCGAATCGCTGCCACCCCGGGAGAAGCGAGCCGGCTATGTCGAAGCGGTCAAGGTCGCACTGATACGGGATCGCGCGTTCTTCGAGACGATCGAACGCGAGGCCGAACTCCTGGCCCGGTTTGAGCCGGGGGCGATGCGGCGCTTGATCCACCGGTGCGCGGAATTGCATGTCGATCACATTGCCACCGGCGGCGATCCGTTCGAGTGCGGCTCGGCGCGACCGCTGGACTTCGGGCATTGGGCGGCCCACAAACTCGAGCAACTCACGGACTATCGTCTGGGCCACGGCGAGGCGGTCGGCATTGGCATCGCCCTCGACACGCTTTACTCAAAGCGCCGCGGTCTGCTGCCCGGCGCCGCCGCGGACCGGGTGTTGACGCTGTTGGAGCGGCTCGGATTCCGGCTCCGGGACGACGCCTTGCTCGCGAACGATGACCGGGGCGAGTTGGCCGTGCTGGCGGGGCTTGAAGAGTTCCGGGAGCATCTCGGCGGGGAGTTGACGGTTACGCTGCTGCGCGATATCGGTGGGTCCACGGAGGTGCACGCGATGGATCGCGGGCTCATCCGTGAGGCCATCGGCGAGCTCATGTCACGGCCGGGCGGGGCTTGAATGCCGCCGAACATTCAGTCGGGCAAAATGAGTATTCTGAAGCGTTCGTTCCGCATCTGGCGTGTCGTCGCGATCACGATTCTATGGGTCGGAGTGGGGGGGATTGTGGCGTGGCGACAAGGAATCTTCCAGTCATTCGGCCTTTACCGCCCCGCCAATTCGCTGATGGTGATTCTCCACGCAGGCGTTCCCGGGGTATCAGCAGCGACTGGTTTGGGTCCGACCGCAAGGTGGCGGCAATATCTACCGAACGGAAGATCCACCCATGGAAGGCTGGCTCTGCCCGGCGTTGTTCCGGTATTAGCGCGAAGCGCCGAAGGAACTCTACGTAAAGGCCGAGCCGAAGAATTGAAGGCCGCCCCCCCGCCCACGTCCCGATTCGATGTCGCATATGCGACATGGAATCGGGACGGGCGACGGACGACGAAGGGGATCATTGCCGCTGGGTTTTGACCGCCAGATCGCGGCGGAACCCAGCGTGTCACGACCGGTTGGATTCGACGTTCCCGCGACATGCCTGGGTTTGGCGTGGCCCTCGAGCAGCACGGCTCACAGGTCCGATGCTCGGTTACGCGTTTGAAGTGAGAGTCGCAGCTGCGACACTCCATCTTCCGTCTGCAGGCAGCCTCGGAATCGCACTTCCGTTGAAGCGACCGCGCGGCAAGGCGGAGCGGAGGTCTCCGGCGCCGGAACGGCTTGCCTCGACGCCTGGCGGGTTGCACCATGTCCGGCGTGAAGATTCCCTGGCGTTTCCTGGCGGTGCTCTTTCTTTTGCCGGTGTTCGGCGAAGCGGCGGGCAGGAACATTCTGATGGTCGTGACCGATGACCTGGGAACGGATCTCGGTTGCTACGGCAATCGGGTGGTGCGCACGCCACACCTGGATCGACTGGCGGCCGAAGGGACGCGATTCACCCATGCCTTCTGCACCACCGCCAGTTGCAGCGCGAGTCGCTCGGTCATCCTGAGCGGTCTGCACAACCATGCGACCGGCCAGTACGGACACCAGCACAGCTACCACAACTTCCACACGTTCGAGAACATCCGGACCTTGCCGGTGTTGCTCGCCGGGGCCGGATATCGCACCGCGCGCATTGGCAAGTTCCACGTGCAACCCGAGGAGGTGTACCGCTTCGACGAAGTCCTGGATCGCCCGCCGGGAGAAAAACCCGTCAGTGACCGGAACATGGCGGCGATGGCCGAGCGCGCCCGGGCGTTCCTGAGCCGGGACGATCCCCGCCCGTTCTTCCTCTATTTCTGCACGAGCGATCCGCACCGCTCTGGCTCCGTGAACACCCATCATCCGGCGCGGCCCAATCGGTTTGGCAACGGCCCGAACTACGCCGGCATCCGGGAGAGGGTCTACCGCGCGGAGGAAGTGCCGGTCCCGGCATTTCTGCCTGACACGGAAGCCACGCGCGCGGAGTTGGCGGAGTATTACCAGGCGGTGGCGCGCATCGACCAGGGGATGGGCCGACTGCTCGAGGTGCTGCGCGAGGCCGGCCATTACGACGACACGTTGATCCTGTTCCTCAGCGACAATGGCATCGCGTTTCCCGGCTCGAAAACGACGCTCTACGAACCGGGCATGCGGTTGCCGCTCATGGTCCGTTCGCCCGCCCAGACCCGGCGGGGCGTGGTCTGCGGTGGTATGGTTTCCTGGGTCGACCTGGCTCCGACCATCCTTGAATTCGCCGGGGTGTCATTCGCAGCGGGCCAGTTCCACGGTCGATCGTTCCTGTCGATGCTCGAGCAATCGAGTCCTTCGGGTTGGGACGAGGTCCACGCTTCGCACACGTTTCACGAGGTCACGATGTACTACCCGATGCGCGTCGTGCGCACCCGGCAACACAAATGCATCCTTAACCTGGCGCATCCGCTCCCATTTCCCTTCGCGTCGGATCTCGAGGAATCGGCGACGTGGCGGGCGGTGAAAGCGCGGGGCGACGACCGCTTCGGGCCACGGGCGTTGAGCGCGTTCCTCCAGCGACCGCGCTACGAATTGTACGATCTTGAGCGGGATCCTGACGAGGTAATGAACCTCGCCGATGACCCGGAGCATGCCGCCGTCTTCGAGCGGTTGCGGGAGCAACTCAGGGTCTTCCAGGAAAAAACCGGCGATCCCTGGGTGGTGAAGTACCGCTATGAGTAGGAGCCATCTCACAAATGGAGGGACGAGCTACCGCGAGTCCGGGCCTGCACCCAAGATTGCGGAAACGACTTCCCCCACGTCAGAGTCACAACCCCCACTCCTGATTCATGATGAGCATTCTCAAATCATGGCGGCTCCTGCCCACCCTGCTGGGCATGGCGCAACTGATGACGATCGCGGCCATGGCCGACGCCGCCGAGCCCCCGCCCAACATCGTCATCCTCTTCGCGGATGACCTCGGTTACGGAGACCTCGGTTGCTACGGCCATCCGAGCATCCGGACGCCCAACCTCGACCGCATGGCGGCCGAGGGGCTTCGATTCACCGACTTCTACGCCGCGGAGTCGGTTTGCACGCCCAGCCGCGCCGCCTTGTTGACCGGCCGATTGCCGGTTCGAAGCGGCATGTGCAGCGACCGGCGTCGGGTGCTTTTCCCCGATTCAGCGGGCGGATTGCCGGCGAACGAGATCACGATGGCGGAGGCACTCAAGTCCGCCGGCTACGTCACTGCCTGCATCGGCAAGTGGCATCTCGGCCATCTCCCCGGACACCTGCCGACCCGCCACGGATTCGACGAGTACTTTGGCCTGCCGTACTCGAACGACATGGATCGAACGACCGCGGCGCCCCAGGGCCGGGCGGCGTTCCTCAATCCGCGCGACGCGTATTGGAACGTGCCCTTGTTGCGCAACGATCAAATCCTCGAACGTCCCGCCCGGCAGGAACACCTGACCCGTCGTTACACGGAGGAAGCCCTCGAGTTCATCCGCCGGCACAAGTCGCGTCCGTTCTTTCTCTACTTCCCGCACACCTTTCCTCATGTGCCACTGTTTGCCTCGGATCGATTCAAGGGCCGTAGCGCCCGCGGTTTGTATGGCGATGCCGTGGAGGAACTGGACTGGAGTGTCGGTCAGGTGCTCGCCGCACTGCGCCGCGAAGGAGTGGCGGAGCGTACCCTGGTGTTCTTCACGAGTGACAACGGACCCTGGTTGACGCAGTCGGAGCAGGGCGGTTCGGCCGGTCTGCTCCACGAAGGCAAGGGCAGCACTTGGGAAGGCGGCATGCGCGAACCGGCAATCGCCTGGTGGCCCGGCCGGATCGGGCCAGGCCGGGTCACGTCGGAGCTCGGTTCGACGCTCGATTTGTTTGCGACCAGCCTGAAACTGGCCGGCGCGGCGGTCCCGGAGGATCGAGTCATCGACGGAGTGGATCTCTCTCCGCTGTTGTTTGGCACCGGCCCTTCGCCCCGCGACACGATGTTCTTTTATCGGGGCACCCGGCTTTACGCGGTTCGCCATGGATCCTTCAAGGCACATTGGATCACCCAATCGGCCTATGGCCCGGACGCGCCACAGGAACACAATCCGCCGCTGCTCTACCACCTCGGCCATGATCCATCCGAGCGCTTCAACGTGGCGGACCGGCACCCGGAGATTCTCGATTCGATCGTGGCGATCGTGCGGCGGCATCAAGCCGGCCTGATCTCCGCACCCACGCAACTCGAAAGCCTGATCGGTTCGTCGCCATGACCCACACCGGGTCGAACCGAATCCTGCTGACCAACGGCCGGCGGCGTGGCACAACCAGTTTTCATGCAGCGTCTGGCAGTCATCAATGTCGTCGGGTTAACGCGGCGCCTGATCGGGCCGCACACGCCCTGTATCGACCGGTTTGCCCGGACCGGTTCCATCGCGGCCGTGCGGCCGGCGTTTCCGGCGGTGACCTGCACGGCGCAATCCAATTATCTGACCGGGGTCGATCCGTCGCGGCACGGCATTGTCGGCAACGGATGGTATGACCGAGACCTCGCCGAGGTCCATTTCTGGAAACAATCGGAGCGCCTGGTTCAGGCCCCCGCCCTTTGGGAGCGGCTGCGACGGCAGCAGCCGGGGTTCACCTGCGCCAAGCTGTTTTGGTGGTTTAATATGGGCTCGACTGCCGATTACTCGATCACCCCGCGTCCCGTGTACCCGGCCGATGGCCGGAAGATCTTCGATATTTATACCTGGCCCTACTCGATTCGCCCGGAGATCAAGGCTGACCTGGGCGAGTTCCCCTTTCTCACGTTCTGGGGACCGGCGGCCGGGATGGACACCCGGCGGGGGTCCGCTGACGCGGCTTCGCGCTGGATTGCGGAAGCGGCCAAGTGGATCGAGCGCCGCTACCAACCGACGCTGACTTTGATTTACCTGCCACACCTCGATTACGCGCTGCAGCGTCTCGGTCCGGACCACGCCGACATCGGTCGTGATCTGGGCCGGATCGATGCCATCGTAGGGGACCTGATAGCCACATTCACCGCGCGATCCGTCCGGGTCCTGTTGCTGTCCGAATACGGGATCGTGCCGGTGTCAAAACCGATCCATCTGAACCGGTTGTTCCGCGAGCGCGGATGGCTCACCATCAAGGAGGAGTTGGGACTTGAACTCGTCGACTTCGGCGCGAGTCGGGCGTTTGCCGTGGCGGACCACCAAGTGGCGCATGTCTACGTAAGAGACCGCGCCATCGAAACCGCCGTGCGACGATCGGTCGAAGCAACGGACGGCGTGGCCGCGGTTCTGGACGAACCGGCCAGGCGTTCCGCGGGCATCAACCACCCACGGTCAGGTGATCTCATCGCGGTGGCGCGATCCGGCGCATGGTTCACTTACTACTATTGGCTCGATGATCGCCGCGCCCCGGATTTTGCGCGCACGGTCGATATCCATCGGAAGCCCGGGTATGACCCGGTTGAACTGTTCCTGGATCGCCAGCGTCCGTGGATCGAAGGACGGCTGTTGTGGCGGTTGCTGCAGAAGCGATTGGGCTTCCGATGTCTCATGGACGTCATCCCGCTCGACGCGATGCTGGTCCGCGGATCTCACGGTGCAAGTCCCGCTGATGTTTTGGATTACCCGCTGTTGGTGGCCGGAGATCATGGCCTGTCCTGCGGGAGCGAGATCGACTCCATCCACGTTTGCCCTGCCCTGAGCCAGGCAATGGCAGACCCGAACTCCCACCAGGTCTGATGGCCTGCACCCGACAGACGAGTTTTGGGCTTCGGACTTAGGTTTGACTTGGTTTTTGGCCAACCGTATGTTGGCGTCACATGTTCGTTGCCGAGCCAAAAGCGACTGAAGTCGCAATTCCCGTATCGGCTCCCGTCCTGAACTCAGCCAATGCCTGGAGGAAGATTGTGGAGCCGATCGAGCCCTTTTTGGGTCGGGTGGCCGATCGTCTCTCCGAGCAGGTTGCAACCTTTGAACCTGAGATTGCTCCTTACGCTCAGTATGCTTTGACCAACCAGGGCAAGCAGTTGCGACCGGCGCTGGTGGCTTTGAGCGCGGGGCCGGCGGCGGAGACCCGGACGGAAGCTGTTGTGACCGTGGCGGTAATCATTGAGATGATTCACCTTGCCACCCTGGTCCATGATGATGTCATGGATGACGCTGCAATGCGCCGGCGGCGGCCGACTCTAGCCCGCAACTGGGGCAACCAAATCTCCGTCCTGCTGGGCGACTGTCTGTTTGCGCATGCGCTAAAACTGGCGGCGGGCTTCCCCACCACCGAGGTTTGTCAGGCGGTGGCGAGCGCCACCAAGACCGTTTGTTCGGGCGAAATCCTCCAAACCCATCGCACCAGGCAGAAGGAGATGTCGCGGGACGAGTATTACCGCATTCTGCGGATGAAGACTGGCGAGTTGTTCGCCGTCTCGTGCGACCTCGGCGGCTGGCTGGCTGGCACCCAAGCCGAGGAACGAAAGGCCTTGCGCTCCTTTGGACTCAACCTCGGGACGGCTTACCAGATTTACGACGATTGCCTGGATATTTTTGGCTCCGAGTCCACCGCCGGCAAGTCCCTGGGGACTGACCTGGTTAACGGCAAGCTGACCTTGCCAGTGCTGATCGCCCTCGAGAAGGGCCAAGGTCGGAAGGCGACCAGGCTCCGGGCGCTGCTGAGTTCATGGACAGGCGAAAAAGCGAACGAAATGCTCCGTCTACTGGCGGAGGAAGACGCGTTGGGTGAGTCGCGCATAGTGATTCAAGGTTTCTTGTCGTCCGCGAACAGCGCCCTGGACGCCATGCCCAGGGCCCATGCGCGCCCCTTGTTGAAAGATCTTTGCGCGTTTCTGGCACAACAATCCCTGAGCCTGGGGGTTTGATCCAAGATGAATGCCATGGGTCTGGCTAACCCACCGACCAAGCCTCCCCCTCCTTTGCGGTCAGAGGCAAGTGAGTCGGACTTGATCCAGAGAACCAAACGCGGCGATCTGGAGGCCTATGACGAGCTGGTGCGGCGATTCCAAGAGCGGATCTATGCCACGATCTATCACATGACGGCCAACCACGAGGATGCCAACGATCTGGCCCAGGAAACCTTCATCAAAGCGCATCAAGCCATCGCGTCGTTCAAAGGAGACTCGAGTTTTTTCACCTGGCTTTACCGCATTGCAGTTAACAAGACCATCAACTTCCTGAAGCAACGGCGAAACAAGAACAACTTGAGTTTGAATGACTTGGACCTAAATGCAGAACATGATCCCGACCTCGTCGCGCTCGTCTCGGACAAGACCCCGCGGCGTGATGTCGCTTTGGCTGAATTGCAGGAGAAATTGAACGCCGCTATGCAACAGTTGTCTGAAACCCATAGATTGGTAGTAACGTTGCACGATGTTCAGGGGCTTGCGCATGAAGAGATTGCCGGGATAATGGGCTGCAATGTGGGAACCGTAAGATCGAGGCTTTTTTATGCGCGCCAGCAGCTCCAGGCGTACCTCTCAGATTACTTGAAGTGACCATGCAGAAAGAAACCGACGATTTCAGTCAACTGCGTAAACTCTTGAAGATCAAGAGCTACGAGTCTCCGCCGCCAGGCTATTTCAGCCAATTCTCGGACAAAGTCGTCGCCCGCATTGAAGCCCGCCAGGCTTCTGAGGCCACCCCGTCCTGGCGCCGTTGGCTGGCTGTTTTGTGGAATCGACCGGCTGTTTCTGGGGCCTATGCCCTGCTGTTCGGTGGCCTCGTCATGGTCGCTATGGGCTTGGCGCAGACACAGATGGCCAACCAGGACCTGCCGCAAACGGCGGCATGGGCTGCGCCTGCGGCAGTCGCGCCGTTTGATCTGGCGGAACATACGGTTCAACCAGTTTCGCACTCAGCCATTCTTCCCTCCAGCATCAGTCCGGTCGTCGGCTCGGTCGATTCCCCTTTCCATTACCACGGCCTGCGCGTCGAACGAGCTTCGTTCCAAGGTCGGTAAGCCCGCCGAAACTCTAGCCTGCCACGCCAGGAGTCGGTCGGACTTTGCCCACAGCCTCCGTTGCCACCTTGGCCAGATCTGGCCTTCAACCGTCTCACGTTGGCTGCCGGAACCTCTTCACCAACAGATTGGCCATGTCTCGAGCGGCCGGTACCCCCAACCAATACGCCGTTCCCCAATAAAGCAGAGTTGCCGGAAGCACCGGCGCGAATACGGATCCAAACTTGAGCAACAACCCGGCATGACCCAACCGCGACTCCCAGAGATCACTCAACCACCAGCCCACAATCCCCGCGAGCAATGCCGCCGGCAGGAGAGCCAGCAGACTACCCCTCATTTGACCCAACTCAAGCCGGCCCAACTTCCGGCGCAGGCTGTAACAAAGCAAACCCAGATTGAGGAACGAGGTCGCAGTGTTGGCGAGACCCAGCCCGGCCGCGCGATACGGGTGAATCAGCAGGACGGCAAAAAAAAGGTTTACTCCCAGGCAAAAAACGCTGATCCGCATGGGAGTCCGGGTGTCACCCAGCGCGTAGAACGCCCGCGCAAGAATATTCACCGCCGAGAATGCGACCAATCCCGGCGCCAGGCACGCTAGCGCCACGGAAACATCCGAGGTCGATCCCGATCCGAACTCACGGCGTTCAAAGAGCAGGCGGATGATCGGTTCCGCCAGGATCACCAGAAATACCGATGCCAACAGATTCGCGAAAAGAAGGTATTCCAACCCCTGGCGAAGCGTCGAACGAAAGGCCCCATAGTTCTTCTCCGCAGCCAACCCGGAAAGCGTGGGCAGGAGATAAGTTGCCAGCGAGATGCCAAACACACCCTGGGGAAACTCCATAAGACGGACCGCGAAGTTGAACACCGCAACGATCGGCACATATACCCCGAACGCCAGCAGTTGGGTAATGAGCACGTTGATCTGAAACGCCGCCACCCCCACAGACGCCGGCAACATCTTCCGAATCACCTCCCGAACCGTGGGATCCCGCCACGGCGATACCCACCGGAAACGATATCCCTCCCGACGCAAGGTCGGGACCTGAAAAGCCGCCTGCACCACTCCAGCGAGCAATACCCCGATCGCCAGCCCAAAGACCTGGCGGTCCAACGTCTCCCCCATCCGCGGCGCCAGCCAAAGCACACTCGCGATCATCACCACGTTCAGCAAGGCCGCACCCAGGGATGGAATGAAGAAATGCCCCCGGGCATTAAGCATCCCCATGAAAGTGGCGGCGAGGCACACCAGGAACATGTAGGGAAACATGATGCGCAGCAACTCCATCAGCAGCCGCGTGTAACCGGTAAACGGTCCCCACGCCAGAGCCGCCGTGAGACCCAGGAGAACCACCGCAACGATCGCCGCGGCACTGACGATCAGCCCGCAGATCACCGCGTTGGCGGCGCGCCACATCTCCGCATCGCCAGCCACTCGCTCTTTCTCCTTGAATATCGGGATGAAAGCCGCCGTCAGCGCACCCTCACCCAGGAGCCGACGGAACAGGTTGGGAATGGTGAAGGCGACGTAGAAAGTCCCGGCCACCGTTCCGGTACCCATGAATGCCGCATAAACCAGCTCCCGCGCCAGACCCAGCAACCGGCTCAAGACCGTCGCCGCCCCCATCGCACCCGAGGATTTCAGCATCTGGGTCATGGTTTGAACACGGTTCCGCGGGCTTAATCGTCAATGCCCGCCGCTATGCGATCCCCGGCAGGGTTGATCCCCGACGATCCCCGACCGCGTATAATGAAGGATCTCGAACTCCGGGCAATCCAGTAACCGGTCGGCCAATTCAAACTGATGCTCAAACACGGGAAAAAACGTGTCGCCTTCCACTACCCGCTTTACCCGCGTCAGATACAGGTCCGAACAGAGAGGCAATCCCTCGACATAGAGTTCCCCACCGCCGCAGATGAAAAGATCCCGCAATTCCCGGGCGGGATCGATCTCCCCCAGACTTCGGATTGTCCGCACACCGGGATGAGAGAACCCGGAACGGCTCACCACCACGGTGGTTCGACCCGGCAAAGGCCGGCCGATCGACTCGAAGGTCTTCCGCCCCATCACCAACACGTTGCCGGTCGTCATCCGCTTGAACCACTTGAAATCCTCCGGCAGATGCCAGGGGATCCGACCGCGGCATCCAATCACACGATTCTCGGACATCGCCGCGATGGCCTTGAAACCGCGTATCGCCCTACTGTCCTCCATGTAAGCCATCCCGGTCAGCCGCGCTCACACCGCGATCGGCGCCTTGATTGCCGGGTGCGGGTCATAACCCGCCAACCCGAAGTCTTCGTATTTGAAATCATGGATGTTCGCAATTGCCGGATTCAAGCGCATCCAGGGCAAGGCCCGCGGCGAGCGAGTCAACTGCAATTTCGCCTGCTCCAGATGGTTGCTGTAAAGATGCAGATCCCCGAACGTATGCACAAAAGTGCCGGGACGCAGACCGGTGACCTGTGCCACCATCATCGTCAGCAACGCATACGAGGCAATATTGAAAGGCACACCGAGAAACAGATCGGCACTTCGCTGATACAACTGGCAGCTCAACGCGCCGTCTTGAACGAAAAACTGAAACAAGGTGTGGCACGGCGGCAACGCCATTCGCTCCAACTCCCCCACATTCCACGCTGAGACAATCAGCCGCCGACTGTCCGGATTGGATCTGATCTCTTCGATGACCCGGTCCAGCTGATGAATGCTCCGCCCATCCGCCGTGCGCCAACCGCACCACTGCGCCCCGTAAATGGGACCCAAATCCCCGTTCGCATCCGCCCACTCATCCCAAATCGTCACCCCTTGCTCCCGAAGATACCGAACGTTGGTGTCGCCCTTCAGAAACCAGAGTAGCTCGTGAATAATGGACTTCACATGAAGCCGCTTCGTGGTCACCAGCGGAAAGCCATCCGAGAGATCAAAACGCGCCTGCGCCCCAAATACGGTGTAAGTCCCTGTGCCCGTGCGGTCAGCCTTGTATCGGCCACGCTCCAGCACCAACCGCATCAAATCCAGGTAGTGTACCATATCCCCGTCCGGTGGGTGAGGTTTAGAGTAGCGTCGCCTGGACCGCAAGCTCAACTCATTGCTTTGTCGCTGGAAAAAGGCGCCGAGATCAGGTATTGGATCGCACGAATCGCGACTTGAACTTGCGGCAACGGTTGCTGAAATTGACAAACTTGGAATCCAACAGGCAATTCGGCTTCCGTCGTGACGTTTTGATGAATGATATAACGTTAACGCATGCATATATTATCGATATAGACTTCTACTCTATGAGTGGTTTCGGTTTATGCCGGCGGCTCTGCTGGTTAGTATCGTCGCGCTGCTGACCCCAGAACTCCGCACTTCCTCCAAAACGCCTTGTTCACTTACCCGAAGCAATTTGACGTGATCGTCGTCGGCGCCGGCCATGCAGGCGTCGAAGCTGCCCTTGCCTCTTCGCGACTTGGCTGCAGCACTCTGCTGTTGACGATGAACCTCGATACAATCGCCCAGATGTCGTGCAACCCTGCGATTGGAGGATTGGCCAAAGGCCATTTGGTGAGGGAGATCGACGCGCTTGGCGGGGAGATGGCGATCGCCACAGATGCGACCGGACTGCAGTTCCGGATGTTGAACACCGGCAAAGGTCAGGCGGTTTGGGCACCTAGAGCTCAATGCGACAAGAAGGCCTATCAGTTCAGGATGAAGTGGGTTTGCGAGAGGCAAGCCGGACTTGAGATGAAACAGGGTCAAGTCCAGCGAATAGTCGTCGAGGACGGCAAGGCAATTGGTATAGAGTCCTCGCCCGGAGTAACTTACAAATGCATATGCGTGGTGATTACTGCCGGCACCTTCCTGCGCGGACTCCTTCACGTCGGCGAGAACCAAGCCCATGGAGGCCGAGCCGGCGAGACAGCAGCTATCGGTTTGTCGGAATCGCTGGTGGATATAGGCATCGCGCTTGGACGATTCAAGACCGGCACACCGCCGAGGCTGCTAAGAAGGTCAATCGATTTCAGCAAAACGGAGATCCAGCATGGCGACCATCCGGTGCCGTATTTTAGTTTTTGGAAGAATGGTATGTTCCACGTGGAACATTCCGAGGCGCAGTCAGTGTATTCTCCCGGATCTGTACTGCACCAGGCTGGAGCGCAATTGCCATGCTATATCACCTACACAACCGATGACACCGCACGACTGATACGATCTAACCTGCATCTGTCACCTCTTTATGCCGGCGCCATCCGAGGAATTGGCCCACGCTACTGCCCATCCATAGAGGATAAAATCGTTCGCTTCGCCGACAAGGATCGACATCAGATCTTCCTCGAACCGGAGGGAATAGCCACCGAGGAGATTTACGTAAACGGATTCTCCACCTCGTTGCCCTTCGAAGTTCAGGTTCAATTGGTCCGGACCATAGTCGGCTGCGAAAACGCCGAGATTATGCGTCCGGCTTACGCAGTTGAATATGACTTCGCGTATCCCACACAGCTTAGCAGTTCCCTCGAGACGAAGGCAGTCAGAAATCTCTATCTCGCAGGCCAAATCAATGGAACATCCGGTTATGAGGAGGCTGCCGCTCAAGGGCTCATCGCAGGCATAAACGCCGCCAGAAGAGTGCACGAACTCGAACCATTGGTGCTTCGCCGAGATCAGGCCTATATAGGGGTGCTCATCGACGACCTGGTTACAAAAGGCACTTCAGAGCCTTACCGCATGTTCACTTCCAGGGCTGAGCACCGACTTCTCCTAAGGCAAGGAAACGCCGATCTTAGATTGTGCGACATAGGGCACTCATTGGGGTTATTGCCACAGTGCAATTACGAGCAGTTCTGCCGGAAGCGAAACCAAATCGAGCGGGAGTTGGAGAGGCTCCGTCTAACTCGGTTCGGAACACTCACGCTGGAGCAGTTGCTGCGTCGTCCTGAGATCAGTTATCAAGATCTTCCTTCGCGTGCCGCTAACCTGACAGCTGATGGCGTCAACGAGGTGGAGACAATCGTGAAGTATTCAGGTTACGTCACCAGGCAGAAGCATGAGGTGCAAAAGTCGATCGAGCTCGAGGATAAACACATTCCCGGCTGGCTTGACTATGATGCGGTCACGGGCTTAGGAACGGAGGGCCGCCATAAGCTGAAGCAGATAAAGCCTTCAACCTTGGGCCAGGCGACGAGGATCCCCGGCGTGACACCGAGCGATGTGGCGCTCCTAAGTGTTTGGATGAAACGGCCACCAGAGGTCGGGAAGGTCAAGCCCTGACAAGCTCACTGCCCGGCGATCCCACAAATCACAGCAGCCAAACCTCCTCAACCGGTTCTTGTCGGTCTTCCTCAGGGCCTTGCTCCAGTGCTTGATCCACCTTCAGCGAAGTCTGGTTCTTAAGCTCTTCAGACGTTCTCTGGCTGTCCAAGTAACGAAGCAAAGCCTCGCAGACGATCCCGCTGGCGGTGGTGTTCCTGGAGCGCGCCAGCTTCAGGATGCGGTTCTTGATCTGGACATCGACGAAAGCGCCGACCAAGGTTTTGTTTTTGGCCCGTTGATTAGGCACGACCAAGGTGATATACACCTGTGCATGCTATATCAACAACAAAATGCGGAATCGACCATGTACACACCAGGTGCTTATCACCCGCCGCGCCTAAGACAATCGTATACTGTCATCACCAGCATTGACACTGTGCTCAACAAAGTGAACCCTTCCAGAGGAGTCGAAGCCGGTGCTTCGATGCTAGTCGACTGATATATCAATGTTCGCAAAATGGCGAGACCGGGTGTCCGCTCTCGGGTTCCGGCAAGTCCGGCGAGTGGTCATATTCGTAGTAGGCATGACCGTCCTCATGCTGGGAGTAGCCCTGCTGGTTCTGCCCGGACCTGCGGTGCTCGTCATCCCGGCGGGGCTTGCCATACTTGGCTTGGAATTCCGTTGGGCCCGACGCTGGATGCGCCGCGCTCGTGCCGTTATACGGTCCGGAGAAACCAGGTTTTTCCGGCGAGGAACCTCAAAACGAAAAGCGGCCCAAAGCGCTTTCAATCAAACCTCCTTGCGACCGGCCCTGGCTGAACCAGAATTCAGAATTCGCCAGGGCGATGGAACACCGTCGCTGGCATCAGGTGTGGGACGCATCGATACACCCATACTTGATGAAGGCGAGGAAGAACAGGCCGGTGCCAAACAGGAGCAACCAGAGGCTGCCTTTGGCGACGGCGATGACCATACCCAAGCCGATCAAGAAGGCAAAAAACAGGTACACGCCGACTGCAGCCAGTAATTTCATCGGAGTAAATCATAGCCGTTTATGTTCAACAGGCAAGCAGCTGATTCGTGGATTCTGTGACCCACGCATTTAGATTGCCTGGACTGATTGTTCGGTATTCATTCAAGCGTACCCATGAAACGAATTCATCTCGCTAGCATTCTCGCCCTCGCCTTGGGCATGGGCATCGGTCTCAGCTCGGTGGGGGCAGCAGACGGGGAACCGGTCGATGAGTTGTTCCGCAAGGAGTTCGTCGCCAAGTTCCGCCGCACCGGCCTGAACACCGCGCCGGGAGATGCCCGGCTGCTACAGATCCTGGTCGAGAGCAGCCGCGCAAAGCGAGGGGTGGAAGTGGGCTCGGCGACGGGATATGGCGCGCTGCACATGGGCATTGCGTTCGAGCGCACGGGGGGACACCTGATCACCATCGACATCGATCCGGAGATGGTCCGGAAGACCCGCGAAAACGTGCAAGCGATGGGCCTTGGTCAGTCTGTGACCGCGCTCGAGGGCGACGCGCTCAAACTGTTGCCGACGCTCGAGGGAGAGTTCGATTTTGTGTTCCTTGACGCGGTGAAACGGGATTACCTGAAGTATTTCCAACTGATCAGCCCGAAACTGAAACCCGGAGCGCTGGTTGTGGCCGACAATGTGATCCAGAGCGCGCGGGAGATGCGGGATTTTCTCGATTTCATGGAGCAGAGCCCCGATTACGACATGGTGATCGTGCGTTCGTCGATGGAGAAGAACGACGGAATGGCGATCTGCTACAAGATCCGCTAGCCTCGATTCCCACGCTTAGGTGCTGGGTTTGAAGCTCGCCCAAGCCAACGCGTGGCCTGAGGCGTAACCAGAAAGTGGGCGAGTCTGGTTGAGGGTGGAACGGCACACGCGTTCATTTCCTCTGGACGTTGTAGATTTCCGGATTCGTCGGGAACGGCGGTGCTTCGCCTTTGAGGTAAGTATCGAAGAACCAGACAAAACAGTCGTCCCTGGCGAGGGCTGGTGCCCGGCCCTGGGGTGTCTGCCCGGTCCAGCCAATGTCACAGGGGGTGAAGTGGTCCGCTCCTCGGATCTGAAGGAACACCGCGTTGGTGCTGGCCTTGCTGAAAAGCCACAGGTCCTCCGAGTAGCAAAAATTGCTCTCCCCCAGCGCGACCAGGAACGGCTTCTGGAGTCCGGCAGAATTCAACTGAACGTTCGTGGCATCATAGAGCACCGCGCACTTCACCCGGCTGTCGCTGCGGCAGGTCTCCACCACCATCCCGCCGTAGGAGCCGCCAGCGACACCGATGCGGTCCAGATCCAGCCGGCCGGCAAACAGAGGATCCCCGGCGTTGAGCTCCGCCAACTCATCCAGCAGGAACGTGATGTCCTTGAGCCGACTCGTGACATCACCGGAACGGCTGCCAGCAAGGTATCGCCCGTCAGGGAATTCCGTGGCCCAGCAGTCGACATGGTCCACGGTCACGACCACGTAGCCGTGACTGGCCAATTCTTCCATGGTGCGCGACACTAGTTTGCGGAACGCTGGAAGTCCGTGAGAGTAGAGGACCACGGGATATTTGTTCGTCCCAGCCGCCAGCGGAACGCCACGAAAGCGATGCGCCGCCAGCTTGGGGGCGATCGACGCCCACCGGGTGTCGGACCCGCCATAGGAATAGAGGCTCGCATCCGCCGCGATGCGCTGGTCCCACATGGCGGCGGGCAGAACTCCGGCTGGTGGCGGGTCCGCCGGATACCAGAATGTGGCCATGAAGGCATTGGTCGCGGGAGTATACCGGTAGCGATTGGTCCGTGCGGGATCGATCATCACCCGATCAACCGTCCCTACGGCGAACGGCCCACTGGGCTTCGGGAACGCCGTGAGCAGATGGTTGGTGATGGAGCGATAGAAACGCTGGCTCAGACCGGCGGCGGCGGTGTCCTGAACGATCAACGGATTAGGATCGTTATTCGTCCGCAAGAGCAAGGCCAGGGGTTTCCAGTCCATCAGATTGGTGGACGCTTCGACCGCGTAGAGGTCGAACATCTGCATGAACTGATTGGAGATCGTGCCGGACAGGTTGAACATGTTGGAGACACTGCCCCCCAGGCTGAGGGTGATGGTGCGGTCCGGCAACGCGGCGATGCCGTCGAAATGGTGGGGCACGGGTTGCGCCCGGAGATTCGGGGCAATGGTCAGCAAGAACCCGAGCAAGATCGACCGCAAGTTCGTGGGTCTCATTTTTTTGAGAAGAGTCCCACTTCGCTGGCCTCGACCGGGCTCGAGGCCAGTCGGAAATAGTGGGGATTGCGAAATTTCACTGCCAGCGGGAATCACCCGGCCGCTGTGTGCTGGGTTACGGGACCAACACCCGCTTGACGGTGCCCGTCATACCCGGGATCGTCAGTATGGGGTCATTCTCCGGTAAGCCGGACGCCGAGGGCGGATACACCGTGAGGGAATAGTTGATTACCGCATCGTCAGGACTGGTGAATGTCCAGGTGCCGGAGTACACTAGGATGGCGGTGGTTTGCAGCGGATTGCCCGCCACCTGCGCATAACCGACCATGCTCCACTTCGAGGTGTCGCGACTGATCATTCGGCCCTCCCCGACGCCATCGCTCAAGGTGTCGGCGCCGAAACCGGCAAGCAAACCCGCGGTGATGGCATCATACGCGGTGGTTTTCACCCGGATCGCATCGGTGCGTCCGGCCGGGTCCAGCGGGATCTGCAGACAGCTATACGTCATCCCGCCCCCAGAGCCAATCCAGCCCCCGCCCAGTTGGTAGTGCCTTTGGTTCCTCCAGCCCACCGACAGGCCGACGGCGGCCAGGAGGCTGGCGAAGCATACCCAACGTGTGATCCTGCTTTGCAGCAGGCCATTTACGATCGTCTTCATTGAACTCACCTTTCGTGGATGTGGTTTCGAAGCCTCCGGTGTCTCGCACCGCCGGAACCATGGGCAGGGCTTAACGGACGACTTTCGCGTTGATTGCTCGCTCCGCCGGTCCCCGACCTCGCGGGGGGCATGCCGGGCTTCCAGCCATTCCAAAGGAAAACGGGGGCGGGAGGTGCGGATTATTTTGATAAAAGTTTTGCCCCGGCGTTGATCCCGAAGCCGGCGCGCGATTCGAGCCTGTCGCAAAGCGCGCATATTCCGACCTTCGTCGGGAACTTTGTCGCGAACTTCGTCGTCAACTTTGTCGACAACCGGCCGTTGCGATTAAGTTCGCGATGGAGTTTGCGACCAAGGTCCTGAAACCCGGCGTTTAGCGGGAGATCCAATTACGGTCCGCTAGAGCCCAACTCCAGGTCCACGACGATGCTCAGCGGTTTCTCGGAAGCGAACGGAGGTTCCGGATCGCCCAGCGGCGCGTCCCAGTCCAGATGCAAGGCGGCCAACTCTTGCCGGATCCGGCGCAGATCCCAGAGGCGCACCAGACCGTTCGCTTCACTGGTCACCAGCCAATTGCCGCGTGCACTGAAACCGTGGGGTTCACCGGCCTCGAGCGTGGCCCACTCGCGGCCCGTGTCCGCTTCCACCAAGCTGAGGTCGCTATTCCGCCCGCGCACCAGGGCGAGCGTGCGGCCGTCGGGCGAGAAGAGCATGCTGCCGTACATGTCGCCGGCGGCTTGTCGCGGGACGGCGTGAGCCCTCTCCCAGGAGCCGACCTTCCAGAACCGGTATTCCGCCGGCGCACCGGTGACCAGCCAGCGGCTTCCCGGACTGAAGGCGACCGCGACATTCTCGCCGAGGGGCAGGTTGGTCACCAGGCTCCCGGTGTGCGCGTTCCAGACGCGGACCCCCTGGCCCTTCCAGGTGCCCGTCGCCATCCAGTGGCCGTCATCGCTGAGAGATAGGAAAGTGGCATTCGGATGGTTGCCCCGGTGCCGAACTTCGAGCGAGGGGTCGAGATCGCGCAACTGAATCCCTTCCGGGCTGGTTAAGGCCAGGGTTTGGCGGTCGGGTCCCCAGCCGGCTTGTTCGAAGGCGTTGGTCAATCGTGGCTGGGGTGGGCCGACCCGCCAAATGAGGGCGTCCGGGGTTTCGAGCGCGGCGATCGGCCATTGCTGTAAGCCCATCCAACCGCTCAGGAGGAGGCTGTGGCCATCGGGATGAAACAGGACAGAACGGCATTCGTTGGCTGGCAGGAAGGCGAGCGCCCGGCCGATTCGCAAGTCCCACACGCGCGCCCCGTCGGCGTGGGCCGTCGCGAGCAGTCGCCCGTCGGCACTGAACGAGGCCCCGAAGGTACGTCCGCCCAGTCCCAGGCGCCGGCACTCCCGCCCGGTGGCCAGCTCCCAAAGGCCGACGTCGAACGGGTCCGATCCGAACGGGAATCGGCTGTCGTCCGAACCGAAGGAGCACTGCCCCAGGTAACCCGCGGGCAGGTTGAATTGCTCCTTCCCCAAGATCGGATCCCAGAAGCGGGTCACGCCGTCCCAACCGCTGGACGCGAGCAGGTCCCCGGCGCGGTTGAATCTCACGCTCGTGGCAACGCCCGTGTGACCCTTGAGTAGGGTCTGGACCTTACCCGAAGCGACGTCCCAAAGGCGCACTTGAAAATCCTCGCACGGCGTCGCGAGCAGGACGCCATCGGGATGCCAGGACGGCTCGCCCACGCGTGCCGGGTGCGGCAGCGTTTGGAGGATCGTGCCGGTCTCGAAGTCCACCACCTTAGCCTCGTGGTCTTGAATCCCACAAACGGCCAGACGGGTCCCGCCTCGGTCGAACACGATTTGCGCGGGTGACATCCCGACGTGGAGTTCTCTGACCTTCCGCTTCTGCGCCAGGTCATGAACATGAAGCACCCCATGCGCGTCCCCCAACACGAGGGATCGGCTGTCCGGACTGAAGGCGATCGCCGGCCGCGACCCTTCGACCGCCACTTCGAACCGCAGTTCGCCTCGCCGCGGTTCCCAGACCTGGAGCCGGAAGCGCTCCGGGCTGCCATACGCCGCGGCCAGCAGTTCACCGTTGGGGCTGAAGCAGAGACGCGTGATCGGGAGCGTGCCGTTGCCGCCGGGCAACCGCTTCAACTCGGTGCCGTCGGCAACCCTGCACAGGACCAGGCCCTGAGACGCATTTCCGTAGGCGTACCGCTCACAGTCCGGATCGAAGACCACCCATGACCCTGCCGGCGTTGGCCATTGTCGGGCCACCCGGGCATCCGTGAGCGTGAAGCAGGCGATGGCCTCATTGCGGAGTTCCAAGGACGGACGCATGGCCGCCGCCTGACGCAGGACCTCGAGGCTGTCGTAGCGGCGCCCCGCCCGCCCGCTCCACCGGTTGGCCCGGGCTTGGGCCAGGTAGGACCCCCAGAGTTGCTTTTTCGCCTCGCGCCACTGCCACACCACGCCGCCGAAGCCGGCCACGAACACGAGTGCCAGAGCGACCCCAAGGCCAGCCACCAGGGGCTTCCGTCGACACCAACGCCCGACCCTGCCCATCGGGCCGATGGGACGGGCGAGGATCGGTTCACCCGCCCGGAAGCGCCCGAGTTCATCGGCCAGTGCCTGGGCGCTCCCGAGCCGTCGCCCCGGCTCCTTTTCGAGGCACCTGAGGCAGAGCGTTTCCAGGTCGCGCGGGATGCTGGGGTTGAGTTGCCGGGGGGCCACCGGGTCGGCATTGACGACCTGTTGGAGCACTTCGGTGAGGGTTTCCCCCTGGAACGGCGGGCGTCCGGTGAGCGCCTGGTAAAGAATGGCTCCGAGTGAATAGACGTCGCTCGCCGGACCGATGTCCGCGTGCCGGCCGCGTGCTTGTTCCGGCGCCATGAAATTGGGCGAACCCAGCACCTGGCCGATCAGGGTCAGATCCATTTCCGATTTCTGATTTCCGATCTCTGATTTGCCAGGCAGGCGCTTGGCCAATCCAAAGTCGGTGATCCGCGGTTGGTCAAGTTCATCGATCAACACGTTCGAGGGCTTGAGGTCGCGATGCAGAATGCCGTGTTGGTGGGCATAATGGACGGCCTCGGCAATGGTCTTCAACCAGCGCGCAGACCGGCTGAAATCCGAAATCCGAAATCCGCAATCTTCTGGGCCAGGTTCGAACCCGCCACGTAGTCCATCGAGAAATAGAGCTGACCCGCGTGTTCGCCAACCTCGTGGATGGCGACGATGTTCGGATGCTGCAGGCTGGCGGCGGTTTCCGCCTCGGCCTGAAATCGGGCGGCCAACTCAGGCTGGCTGAAAGGCAGCATCAGCTTCAGGGCGACAATCCGATTCAGACTGACTTGCCGTGCACGATAGACCACCCCCATGCCGCCTCGGGCAATTTCCTCGAGCAACTCGTAGTCGCCAATGGCGGTGGGCGTGATCATGGACCACGGACCACCAATCACGGGTGACCGATGACGGATCACCCACCGTTCCCCCGCGATTACTCCTCGCTGGCGCTCCCTCCATCGCCTGTCGTTCCTCCTCGAGCGCGCCGCAGAGTGTGCACAGGGGACAAAAGGCCGCCGGCGTCCCCTCCGGCAAGGGCCGACCGCATTGGGAACATATTTCTGGCTTCGCCATTTGGCTGGGCGACGATGCCAACCGCGACCGCCGCCGCCCTCGTCGCTCATTACAAAGGACTTCTCGGCGGTAAGATTCGCGGAATCGCAATGCCGGTCTTGACTCACCCACTGACCACCGCGATCAGGTGGCGCAATTCGGCCTCGACCTCGACCGGGTCATTCACGGTGTGCGCCACTTCCGCTCGCACCAATTCGCGGTAGCGGAACCGCATCCGGTGAACGGCGGACTTGAGAGCGCTTTCACTCAAACCCAGGCGCAAGGAAGAATCCCGAAAGGAACTTTCCGCTCGTTCCCCCAGCGGGAACTCCTCGAGCCGCCGCAACAGATCGGTCTTGCCGTGGGCCGCATACTCCGCCGCCAGCCGGTTCTGCGCGCGCTCGAGCAAGGTGGCGGCCCAACGCCGCTCGTAAGCGATCTCGGGTGTCACTCCATCGGTGGGCTCTTCGCGAAATCGGCGCTCGGCCAGTTGGGCGTCCAGCGAGATGACGGGATGACCCCGACCGCGCTTGGCGGCTTGAGCGCGATCCCGTTCGTCGGAAAGAAAGTGGTTCAGGCAGGCGAGCAGGAACGAGCGGAACCGACCCTTGTCCGAACCCACCCCATGCAGAAAATCCTGGCGAAACAGATGCGCGAAAAAGGCCTGAGTCAGATCCTGGGAATCTTCGGGAGTGCGACCCTGCCGTCGCACATGGGCGTAGAGCGGGTACCAATAGGTGCGACAAAGTTGTTCCAAGGCCTGGGCGGCTTCGGGAGATTCCGGTTGCCCCGCCGCCAGCACCACGTTCCAGTGGGTGGTGGCAAACATCCCCGCAGGCTTGGGCGAAGGGTCCACTCCATCGCTTGGGCTCCCCATACCCGCAGACTAGACCGCGCCCGGTGAATTGCACGCCCAATGTTCCAGGCCGCGGGGGCTTGGTTCAGTCTCGAGGTTGTGTCGCGGTAGTGTCTGCCGCACCAGCGGAGTGTTCACCAGGCAAGATGAGGGCGAAGCGGGTGCGGCCCGGTCGGCCTTCTTTGAGCACGAGCCTGCCCTGGTGAGCGCCGACAATCTCCCGCGCCAGGCTGAGGCCGAGCCCAACGCCGTCCGTCCGCCGGCCGCGGGCAGTATCCACGCGAAAGAAACGGTCGAATACTCGCGCCTGGTCCGATGCCGGGATGCCCGGGCCACTGTTGGTCACTTCGAGTTCAACCTGACCATTCCGCGACGCCAGGGTCACTTCGATGTACCCAGCCGGGTCGTTGTAGCGAACCGCGTTGTGCAGCAGGTTCATAATCGCCTGACGCAGCAGTGGCCAGTCCGCCCGCACCCGGAGGTCGGGTTCGGCGTTGAACCGCACTTCAAGCCGCGACTCGGCGGCCAGCGCCTCGAGGTCTTCCGTCAGCCCTCCCAAGGCCGCGCTCAGGTTGATGGGCTCCAGGGTGAGCGGCAGTTGGCCGGCGTCCGCTTGAGCCAGCAGCAGCAGGCTGCGCGTGATGGCCTTCAGCCGTTGCGTTTCCTCCAGGAGATTGGCGAAGACTTGCTGCTCCGGCGAACCCGTGGGGGCCGATTGCAGCGCGTTTTCCAACTCCCCTTGCATGACGGCCAGGGGGGTCTTGAGCTCATGCGAGGCATCGGCGCTGAAGCGGGTTGCCTGGTGAAAGCTGGCTTCCAACCGGTCGATCATGCGGTTCAAGACCTGAATCAGCCGGGTGATCTCCGGATCCTCGATCGACACGGCGATCCGTTGGTCCAAGCCCCGGGCGGTCACTCTTTCAGCGGTTTGGGCAATGTTACGCAAGGGACGCATCGCCCGGCCCGCCACCACCCAACCGCCCGCCCCGATCAACAGCAGCGCGGCCGGCAGTGCGATGAAAAAAATGCCCCGCACCCGGTCCAACTCCGCTTGCACCGGCGCGTAGTCGAGTCCGATGACGAGGGTGGTTTCCGCGGTGCCCAGCATTCCCAACCGCCAGGCACCATCCGCCGTGTGCACCGTCTGGAATCTGGGAGTCTTGGTGAAGGTCACCATGGGCGGCCCCCCTGGTCCCAGGCCGAGCCCCCGACCTCCCTGCCCTCGACGTCCGCCCCCGCCGCCCGGTGCGTTGGTAGCCCCGACGAAGCCTTGGCGTCCACCGGCCACCAGTTCCAGCGCCTCGGGATCGTCAGCCAACGAGCAATTCAGCTGGCCCGGGACAATTTCCGCCGGCCAACCCGGCGAGGTGTACAGGGTGCGTCCTTGGCTGTCTTTGACCAGCAGAATCAATTGGGTTTGCTCCGCATCGCCAAAGATGAATTCGAGAGCGCTGTTCAACCGCTCGTAGCTTCCACGGTTGGCGAACCACCCGGGATGCCGCGCCCCCAGTGACCGGATCTGGGTGTCCACCGACTCTAGTTTCGCCCGGCCAATCCAATACCAACAGGCGCCGCCGAAAGCCGCGAGCACCACGCCCGACACCAGGGCGGAAAGCAAGGCGATCCGGAGTCGGAAAGGCATCGGTTCCATCCGGTCACTCCCTGGCCTTGAGCCGGTAACCGACTCCGCGGAGGGTTTCGATGAGTTTCACGGGAGCCTCGCCATCGATCTTCTTCCGCAACCGCTGGACATAGACGTCCACCAGATTGCTGCCGGGATCGAAGTGATAATCCCAGACCTGCTCGCAGATCTGGGCCCGCGTGAACACCCGCCCGGGCGACCGCACGAACTGCTCGAGCAGGGCGAACTCGCGGGCGGTCAGTTCGATCTTGCGCGTGCCCCGTTTCACTTCGCGCGTGAGCAGGTTCACGGTGAGGTCCTCGAGCTCGAGGATGCTTTGCGGCGTACCCGCCGCGCGCCGAACCACCGCGTGGATGCGGGCGATCAATTCCTCGAGGTAAAACGGCTTCGCGAGATAGTCGTCCGCTCCAAGTTTCAGTCCTTCCAGCCGCTCGTTCAGTTCGCTCCGCGCGGTGAGCAGGATCACCGGCACGCTCATTTTCCGCTCGCGCAGATTGCGGAGAATGCTCAGCCCGTCCCGTCCGGGAAGCATGATATCCAGCACCAGAACGTCATAGGCCCGGGTAGTCACCAGGGTGTAACCTTCGTCGCCGTGGTGCGACACGTCCACCACAAAACCCTGCGCCTCCAGTCCCTTGCGGACAAAGGAGGCGATCTTCTTCTCGTCCTCGATCACGAGCACCTTCACGGGCTGAGCCTACTGGGTTTTGCGACAACGAACAGTCGTGATTTGGGGTGCGTAGATTGCACCCCAAATCACCAGGGACCACCGCTCACCGACCTGCCCCGTGCCGGGGGCCATTGCCGTTCGAACAACCGCCGTTCGAACAACCGCCGTTCGGGCAGCGCGGGCCGGTCCCGTCGCGCGGACCCTGACGTTTACCCTGGCCTTTACCTTGCCCTTGGCCCTGGCGGAGCCCCTGGCCTTTGCCCGCGCCGCCGCCTCGCGGCGTGCCGGTAAGAGCCATGCCGCCACGCTGCTCGGCGCGCCGCAACCAGGCTTGTTCCTCGGCGGTGAGCGTTCCGTCGACTTGCTTTTGACGCAACTCGGACATGAACTGCTGTGCCACCGCACGGTGCGCCGCCTTCTGCTCGGGCGTGAGGGACCGGCCGTAGCCCGGTTCATGCCCGAACGGGCACGCCGGGGCGTTGTTCTCCTGGGCGGTCAGAATCGCGGCCGAACCGCTCAGTAGCACTGCCGCCACGATGGATAGGATGATGGTTGTATTCTTCATAGTTTTTGCTCGGTTGATATTTACTTTCGGTTCATTCTCGGGCGCAACCCGGTGCGCCCTTTCACTGGGAATAGACTTCACGAAGGTGAATCGAAGCCCACCGCCCGGATTACAGTCTGTTAATCCCGCAGAGGAGCGAGCGGCTCACTCCTCCACCTTCATCCGAAAGTAGTCTCTCCGCCCTCACGCCTCCGACGAATTCCTCGACCCCGTGTGGGCGAAGACCAGGGTGCGGCAGTGAACCTGTCACCCTGTTTATCGAGCAGTAGCTGCTGATTGTCAGCGAGTTACGCAATCCGGATGCGGCAATGCGGGGGGATGCGCGCCGGTCGAGCGGGCGGTTCGGCAGGCCGGGTAGCCTGCGAAATGTGCGGGTTAGCGGCCAGGACCATGATGCCAGACCCCTGAACGGAGTCATAATTGCGACCAGGCGCGCGGAGTATTCCGAGGACTGAGAATCCACATGGAAGCGAGGGTGCGCGCATGGCGGCAGGATAGCCGGCCTATGATGTTGCGTGTCAGTGTGTTTAGTGGGTCGGCAGGCCGGGTCCGAAGGGTTTGCGAAGCTAAATGGCCCGATTGGCGCTGTCTAAATTCTGGATGGCTGTAAACAGGACAATCATCAGGACCGACGATGATGTTGTGCGCCTCGCGGCCGTCGGTCGACCGCTGTCAAGGAGCGGCTATTCAAAATCCGTGGCGAAGCCAGGCAGGCTTTCGTGAAGCCACGAGTGTAAAGGCAAACTGCACCTAAACCGATGGAGGGTCCGATGAGGTTTTATCGTTTATTGGCGGCATGCGTTTGTTGTTCCGCGTTCAGCGCGTCGGTGTTCGCTCAGAATGTATCCAGAGAAATCGCGGGTTGGTATAACGATGGTTGGAATGCCGAAAGCCACAACTCTTACCTGGGCAATCATTATCTGCTCAGCGAGATCAACCCATTCTGGTTTGACCTGGGCACCCAGGAGAACCTGATACTGGCCGATGGGACCATCAGTGTCCGGAGTTACGCGTTCAATCCACAGAATGTGCTCGATGCGCATAACAACGGCGATCTCGTCATACCATCGATCGCGGATCATGCCCTTGGGCAGATTAACGCGATCCTCGATGACCCAGTTTCCAGGGAGAATCTCATCCACAACATCGTCAGCGTCGTGGTCAGTCATGACTTCGATGGATTTGATTTGAATTTCGAGCGAGGCCTGGCTTCCGGGCGCGCTCAATTCACGGCATTCATTGATGATCTGGCCACAGCCTTGCATGGCTATGGGAAAAGACTCTCGGTGACCATTCAACCCGCCACTAGCCTCACCGAGGAAAACTACAACCTGTTTGATTATGCGGCTCTCGGTCAAACGGCGGTGGATCGCATCAAGATCATGGCCTACGATCATAACTTCGACGCCGGGGTTGACATCCCTGGCCCCATCGCGCCGTTGACCTGGATCCGACAGGTTTTGGATTACGCCACCGTGGTGCGAGGCATGCCTGCGTCGAAAATCCATCTTGGCTTGCACAACTACGCCTGGACCTGGCGACAGCGTCCTAACGGAAAATACCGGTTGCTGACTCCGCATGACACTTTTGCTGGGGTGGTCGCCAAGTGCGGCACCTCGGAATTTCTCTGGAACGAAGAGGCAAAAGAATCCTGGGTTTCCTATCTGTACACTGGTGTGAATCAGATTTCGTATGTCGGCGATGCCCGAACGGTGGAACAACGCATCTCGCTGGTTGATGAATACGATTTGGCCGGAATCGCCTTCTGGGTGTTGGGTCGCGAAGATAGCGGGCTGTACCAACGACTGTGTGCCTACTTCGATGGCACCTGCACTCCAACGCCGGCATACGGAAACCTGGCTTTGGGGAAACCCGCCACCGCCTCTTCCAGATACAGCACCTATTATTCGGCGGCGAAGGCCGTGGATGGAAACCTCTGGGAAGGATGGCTGGCCAACCCCCTTCGCACAACCGCCACCCTGACCGTCGATCTGGAAGCGCCGGCGAATCTATCCGAAGTGCGTATTCATTGGGGTGACTATGATTGGTCGATCAACTACGACATCCAGGTTTCCACGGACGGTTCAACCTGGAATACCATTCTCCATTATCCCAACAACCTCGATGGCGGTTGGGACGCGGTGGGCATTGAAGGCGCCACCGGGCGCTTCGTGCGCATCGTTTGTCTGGGACCCAAATCGGACAATTGGTCCTACGAAATCTACGAATTGGAGATCTACGGGCGGCTCCAATAACGCAATGCCACCGGCCAGCGCACCCGCATCGTCGCCATCCAAACCTATATCGGTGGCCGAGATCACTCCGGCGGCGCGGGCATTCTGCCGGCGACCTCGCGCAATACTTCCAGCGTGATTTCGTCGGCGCTCAGAATACCGCTACCGTGGTGATCTTTCATGAACTGCTCGGCGGCGGCGCGGCCCGCGATGGGTACGAGCGCTTTCCCCATCGGCCCGATCACGTCCGAGCCCATCACGAACAGCACCTCGCCGACAGGCATTCGCTGCTGGGTGTAGTATTCGGTCACCCACGCGTCGCGGGCTTGCGCGCCCTCGGGGCTGCGCCAGTGCGCGAACATGCAGCGTTCGCAGCAGAACCTTTCCTGGTGACCGCTCGAGTTCGTAAGGCCCGCGATCCAACGCGGTGCTTCATCGACCAGCATGCCGCATTTGCGGCAGCGTTCGCTTTTCGGGTTACAACCGACCAACAGCGCCCCTGCGCAAATCAACAGTCCGACGAAACGCACGACATTTGAGTTCATAATCAGATCTTTCCGAATACCGTTGCCCCGCCCGATTGAAGCCAGTAGCGCGCGATCGGGAAGATGCCGCAACCCAGTGCGACCAGCCACGCCGCCGCCGACCAACGCCCGAGGATTCTGCGCATCTCACGCAAGGGCGCCGCATCGCCGACGGCGCCACGATTGAGTTCAACGACCCCCAGGCCCATGCCGGTGACGCTCCCCAGGAAGATGGCCGCGAACAGCGGCCACCCGAGGCCGCCTCCCTGGATGTGAAACAGACAGAACGGACAGAAATGCGTCGGCGTACCCAACGCGTGCGGTGCCACGACCCCCAACACCGCCGGCAATACCGCCACGCAGGCCAGCGCCGAAACGCCGCCAGCCGTCCATGCGATCACCCGGCCTCGCCATCGACCCGCGGCGGCCGAGGTCGCCGCCGCGACCAGCGCCGCGGTTAACCCGAGTCCGCCCGCCCATAGGGGCGAGAGCATGAACTTCGAGGCGTGGGTATTCACCACCGTGGCATCCACCCAGACCGAACAACAGGAGGCGATGACCTCGAAGTCCAGTTGCCAGGCAAACGCCAACACCAGCGCGAAATCGCAGACCGCGAGCATCCCCACGGGGACGAGCCAGGCGAACTTGCGCCGGGTTAACACCGGCGATTCGATTCTCAAATCAAACCGATGCAACACCACCCAAAGTCCGCAGGCCATCGAAGTCAGAATGCTGACGAACAGCCCGTGGAATCCGGTCGAGGTCGACGCCAATACCCCAAAAGCGCACATGGCCCCGCGGATGCCGCCCACGAGATGGTCCATGACGAACACCGAGAGGCCGAGTCCCAGAATTTCCAGGATCAAGGTCACCTGCATGACCGACGCGATCAACTCGGCCTGACGTTCGCGGGCAAGCTGTCGTTCGCTGGACTGGCCGGGCTCCCATTGGCTTGCCATGCGCAGACCCAGCAGGGCCCCGAAAACGCACAGCAACGTCGCCACCCCGGCCTGGACCACCCGGGCCAGAATCCACAAGTTCAGGAAGTTCGTAACCATGGCCGGTTCGCATCCCTCAGCGTTCGAGCCTGCCGTCCACCAAGCGGAGCACGCCGTTCAACCGCGGATCCTCGGTCAGTCGTCGATCATGCGTGGTCGCCACGATGGTGCGGCCTTCGGCCCGCAGGCTGAGAAGCAAATCCACCATAATCCGCACGTTCTCAGTGTCGAGCGCCGCCGTCGGTTCATCCAACATCAGAATCGGAGCGTCCGCCACCAGCGCACGGATGATCGCGCCGCGTTGACGTTCCCCGGCGGACAGGCGCTCCACCTGCGTTCGGGCGTAGGCCGCCATGCCGAATCGTTCCAGCAAAGCACGCACCCGCTGCCGCTCGGTTTCGCCCGGCCCCCCCTGGGGCACCAGCGGAAGGAAAATATTCTCTGCGAGGGTCATCCCGGCGACCAGGGCGAATTCCTGGAACACCATGCCCACCAGGTTCCGACGGGCCAGCGCCCGATGATGATCGCGCAAGTGCGTGATCGACTTTCCATCCAGCACCACCTCTCCCTCGGTCGGAGCGATCATGCCCGCCAGCAGCGCGAGCAGGGTCGTCTTTCCGGACCCGCTCGGGCCGCTCACAATCCAGAATTCAGCCCGCGGGATCGCCAGGCTGACCTGGCAAAGCGCGACCTTTTCCACATGCCCGGATCGATAGCGCTTGGAGAGGCTGGTGGCCTGGATCATGGCGTGTTGGTCGGTCCTCATGCCGCACCTCGCAGGAGACCATGGGGATCGTGGGTGGCCGTCCGCCACGCCGGGATCAGGCTGGCCGCCACAAACGGAATCACCACCAGGCACAACAGCACCAGGAACTGCCCCGGATCCACCGCCGGCGTCAAACGCAACGCGGGATAGATCGAACTCCAGCCCAGTAACACTTCGGCGAGCCCCGGTGCCCGGGCGAGAAACACATATCCGTAGGCTGCCAGTATGCCCGGCACCGCGCCATATACCGCAATGACCGTGTTCTCCCACAGGCGCGCGATCAGCACATCGCCGGTGCGCCACCCGACGGCCTTGAGCACGCCGATCTCGCGGCGTTCGCCCGGGCCCACGCCCGTGAGTCGGTCCCAGGCCAGGATCAGGAACGAGACGAGCGCCGACAGCAGCATGCCGCCCATCATGCCGCCCCGAGTGTCAAAGGTCAGATCGTAGGTCCGGCTCATAAGTTGACGATCGACAATGCGCGCGCTCGGCAGCAATTCCGCGATCTTCCGCGCCGCCACACTCGCTTCATCGGGAGTGCTCAGGAGCACCGCGAGATCCGTGGCCTGACCGGGCGGCACTTGCAGGAATTCCCGCGCGTCGGCCACGTTCATGAGAATGACATCGGAGGTCCACAGGGCCACTTGCGACCGGAACGTGCCCACCAGTTCCAGCCGTTTCATCGCGCGTCCCACGGGGAGCGTGACAGCGTCGGTGATCTCCAACCCCAGGAACGCCGCCAGCGATTCGCCCAGCACCACTTCGCCTGAAGCGCCAGGAAGCTTCCCCTCGAGCATGACCAGCGAGAGATCGCGCCGCACGGTTTCGGCGTCCGTGTCCACCCCAACCACGGTAAAATTCCCGGACATGGCTGGAACGAAGTAATATCCCCAGACCCGCGGTTGCACCGCCACCACGCCGGCGATCGACGCGATCGCGGGAAGCTGTTCCTCGTTGATCAACGCGGGCCGTCCGGCTACCAGGCTCTGCACGGTCAGATCGGGCAGGGCGGTGGCGGCCAATCGAAACTCGCTCCGTAACGCTTCGGTGAGAAACAGCACTGACGAATAGCCAAACGTGACCAACGCCAGGGCGACCGCCAGCGACAAGGTGCGTCCCGTCCGCCGATGAGCGCTCCCCAGGGCAAATCGGATCAGCGCCAGTTGCCGTTTCATTTACGCTCCGAGTGTCTGCCCCGCTCCGAGGCGCGCGGCGGGCTGATCGCGGCTCCCGCGGGGTCATTATCGAGGATCGCCGGACCATCGGCAAACGGCGCGCCCGGTTCGGCGATCGAAGGATGGCGCAGCCAGCGCGAAGAACTGGAGAGCGCCAGATCCGCGACTCCGAGCAGCCGGACGACGGACTGCACTTCGGGTTGTCGAGCCTGTTGCGCGGCCCGCCTGACCTGGGCGTCGACCAGCATCGCCACCGCGCCTGCCAGCAACAGCCCGGCCCAGGCAAGGTGCCAGCGCGTCGTTGGGCTCGGCCAGGTGCGGATCATGCCCGGAGTCCTTCGCCCCGCGTCCCGAACGCCGCCGCTTGAAGTCAGGATTCGCGGCCGGTCTGCGTTAGCCATGGGCGAGCTTACAACCCTTTGAGTCACCGACGCAACTCGTGGCCATCACGGCGCAGCTGTTCTCCTTATGGTATCCCACGGCCTCTTCACCGCAGTGAGGCTCCGCCGGGCGATTCTCCCGCAAAGCCCGCTGAGCCCGCAAAGGGGGACGATTTCCCCTCTTGGCGAGCTTGGCGCCTTTGCGTGAGCACCCGGTGCTGCGATCCCACAAGCACCTCCCGAACGACAAAGTGAGAACTGTTGATCACGGTCAATCAGCCAACCTCCGAAGTGCCGGACGCGAATTGGCCCGTGGCCAGCAACACCAGCGTGCAGTCGTGCAGCACTTCCTTGCCGCGTTGGCGGAGCTGCTCGGCGAGTTCCGGATTCTCGGCGCCGGGGTTGAAGATCACTCGGCGCGCCCTGCTGTTCAACAACTGATCCGCAATGGATTGCTGATTACGGGCCGACAGATAAACGGTGACCGTGTGAATCGGATCTGAAATGGCCCGTAATGAAGCCCACACCGGAATGCCGTCCACCTCCGGCAACGCCGGATGCACCGGATACGGCGTGTGCCCCTTCTCGCGCAGCATCCGCACCGCTTTGAAGCTATAGCGCTCAGGTTTATTGCTGGCTCCGAGTACGGCAACGTTCATAGACATTCTTTCCTGTTTGAATCCGGTTTTCGCGTCTCCCTCGACATCGGGGCGGAGACGCCGTCCGCCGCCACGGGCACGTTGCGGTGCAAGACCAGGCTCCCGATCGGATGGCCAATGTGCCGCGCCACGACGGAACACTTCACCTTGAATAGGAAAAAGACGTCTTTTTCGCAACCATCCAGCGATTCGAAGTTCGCCTGGCCCTTGGCCAAGATCAGGCTGGCGTGCGCAAATCGCCTTTGGAACTCCGGGCTGCACGATTCAAGCACGATGCCGGCGCCGTCGCCGCCCGTGTCCGTTACCTCAACGAATCCATCCAGGCCCGCGGCCGTTGCGTCCGCCCGCAAGGCATCGTTGATGGCCGGCCCGCCCTTGACGACCACAGTCACTTTCTCCCGCGGCAGCAACTCGAGGAGCAACCGGTCAAAAACCAGTTCCCCCGCATTGTCCGCGATAAACAGGATGTCCGGCGCGCGCTCCACCGCCGCGAAGAAGGCCTCCACATCCCCCTTCAGTGGCCCGGCCAGCGAACTCTCGAGTGCCGCGGGAATCTGTTCCGCGGTCAAGTCACCCTTGATGCCGAAATCGATGACGTTGGCGGCGAGGGCGAGTTTCACGGCGGTCAAGCGCGGGTGCTTGGCCGACCGCAGGCGCTCGCGCCAGGCGGGCAACAGTGCCAGCGCCAGTCGGTTGGACTCCTGTTTGATCCCGAGATACGGATCCTCCCGCCCCGTCTGCTCGCGGATCAAGCGGTGGATCCACCGGCCGAACCGGACGGGCGACTGGCTGAGATCCGCTTCGCTGGCGGCCCGGAGCACTTCGCGCATAACGCGTTCGTGGACCCGGGCGTCGGAAGTGGTCAACCGCGCCACGTTCAGAGCCTGCGACACAAAACACGGAATGCATTCCAAGGCGCTCTTCATGGACCTCCTGAAGTGACCCCGGGAGTGTCGACGGTGGCTGGCGGTGCGGGATGGGGATCCTCCTCGTGGCATTCTTCCCAGCCTGTGATCATCGCTTTCAGATTGGAGGTCGGCGTTTCACCGGTCGTGGTCAAATACATGTGGGCGATCAGGAACGCCAACAACGCGAACGCCCCCGCCGTGTGGATCAGCGCGATCATCCCCACACCGTCGGTAAGGTAGCCCCGCGCGGCCAGATCGTCGTAGTAGTAATAGACCAACCCCGTGAACCCCTGGATCGGAAAGATCAGGAGCTTGAGCCCCAGGTAGGTCAGGCGCTGCAGCGGGTTGAGTTTCGAGATCTCGGTCTTCTTAAAGGGATGCGGTTCATTCCGGAAGATGCCGCCCAGATAGAAACGCACCATCTCCCGGAGATGCCGACGCGTGGGCGTGTACTGCCGCCATTGGTCCGTGGTGAAATGCCAAAAGATGGCGAAGGCCACCAGCACCCCAAAAGCCACCGCCAGCCAGTTATGGAGCGTGACCGCGCGCTCGAAGCCGAAAAGGCTGAAGGTGCCGTGGATCTCATAACCGGTGACTCCGAGCAGGATCACCAGCAGCGCCTGGCTCCAGTGCCAGAACCGGTTGAACCGGGTGTAGATCAGGATGCGTTGGCTCACGCCTTGCCTCGCTTTCGCCAGCAGTAGAACCGCAGCCCTCCATGTGCCACGGCGGCTCCAGCGGCGCCGAGGGACGCCAGCCACCCCGCCCAGTCCAGGAGAGGACTGCGATCCCGCGCGGGCATGTAGAACCCACGCAAACCCGCCAGCCGGCTCTGGGTCGGGTGATGGCAGTCCGCACACCGCAGGGATTGCTCCTTGGGCGCGACCATGTGGGGCAAAGGCCAGTGCATCATGGTCTGAATCCACTCGTAGCGTCCGCTATAGGGCAGGTCCACGTATTGCATCCCCGCCTCGATCGCCCGGGGCCAATCGTAGGATTTCCAATAGGCGCTGGCCGCGTTGGTGCCACTCGGGAAGAGCTTCACCACCGCCAGCAGTTTGTTCTCCGGATCGTAGGGTTGAATGCCCCGATGAATCTTCACCGGCCAGATGCGGGCTCGCGGATCGTGGTAGTCGCCTTCCAGTCGATTGATGGAAATCACCGGCTTCGACAAGTCCAACTCGTCAAACGCGCCGCGGGTGACGCCGATTTCCGCCCCGGAACGACCGTCGTCGATCCGTTCACCCTCGACCATCTGGCTCATGTGATTGTTGAACCAGGCGTATTCCGGAACCGCTTTCCAGGCCCATTGGAATGAGCCTTTCATGCCATCGTATACCACGACCTCCGGCGCCATCTCACCCGGGGCGGTGTCGTTCGTGGCCACTCTGGCTTTCTCCACCAGCGGCTTGCCGGTGGCATCGCACCGGCCCGCGTGCGACCAGTCCCACCACATTTTCGTCGGCTTCGCCGGTGCCAGCAGCGGGATGTGACACGCCTGGCACGACACCTTGTCCGTGTGATCGTTCAACTTGGCATGATGCGGGTGTGGTCGGTCGCCATGGCACGTTTCGCAACCCAGCACGCTTTGCGGGACGCCGCGCATTACCAACGCCCGGTCTTCGTAAGCGGGTTGGTCGTAGTAACGGCCCGCAATCCGATGGTTCACCGTGGTATGACAATCCGTGCAACTTAAGTCTGCCCCTTGTGGGCTCATATGCACATCCACCGTCCGATCAGGACTCACCAGCGTGGCATCCATCACGCCGTGCTTGACCCCTTCACCACCGCCGCCGAAGAAATGACAGCTCCCGCAAGTTGCCCGCGAAGTGCGACCCACGTGCCGCGCGACGTGGCCCAGGTCGGGAGGCGGCACCATCTTGCCCGAGCCTTTGGGCCACTCCTTGGCCACGTAATTCGGATGGCCGGCATCGGTGGGAAACTTGTGATAGCTGCCGGTGGTGTCGTGGCACACCAGGCAGTCCACCCGCATCTCGTTGCTGAAATCGAACGATTTGTCTTCCCAGCCGTAGCCGACATGGCAACTGGTGCAGCGCGGTTCGTTGGCGCTGATCCCGAGACAGAAATTATTGAACACTCCGGCGCCTTTGCCGATCCAATGATCGGTATCAGCCTCGGCCCCGCCAACCCGCGCCCGCCAGCTCCAGTGGGTGGTTGCCATCATCTGTTTCGCCGCCTCGGTGTGGCAATTCAGGCAGGCGGCCGTCACTTCCGGGCCGCTCTTGAATTCCCGCTTCAAGATGTCGAACTGCCGGTGGTCCGCCGTGGGTTGTTTGCGGGGGAGGGTGCGTGGCTCCACGCCGGCCGCATCCCCGGCGAGCGACTGCGCCAGCGCGGACATTAGTCCCAAGCGCAGTCCGAACCAATGGGGTTTCCAGTTTGAGCTGACTTGGAACAGGGTCATTACCGTTTGCGTTTCTCGAACCACCAAAACAGCGCGATCGTGCCCGCCCAGAACAGCGGGATGATGACCCAGGGCGAAACGCCCAACTGCCCGGGCAGTCCGATCTTTCCGAAATCTTTCCACCCCAGAACCGAGCTCTTCAGCACCGGGTAAAGCTCCGCGTAGATCGCCGCGCCGACGACCATCCCGATGACCACAAAAATCGCGTGCCAACGGCCTTCGCCCAGGGCGCCGATTGCGGTTCCGGGACAGAACCCCATCACGGCCCAGCCCGCGCCGAACAAGACGCCTCCCAGCACGACGGCCCCAACGTTCATCGGTTTATGGCTCAGCTTGATGACGCCGAGATCGCCGAGCAGCCAGATCCCCACCATGCCCACCAGGATGGCCGAGAGCATGAACTTGAGGATCGTCATGTCCCGCAGCCGCATCGCGCCCATCCGCCATCGCTCGTTCGCCATTTGATCATGTGTCTAGACGTTGGCCTCGAGTGCCGCAATGAGCGCCGGCGCGGATTGCAGGCCCACAAACTCCTGAACCAATCGGCCCTCCTTGAACAGGAGTAAGGTCGGGATGCCGGTGATCTGAAACCGGCCCGCCAGTTCGGGATATTGGTCCACGTTGACCTTGGCGACCCTGGCTCGCGAGCCCAGCCGGCTGGCCACCTGCTCGAGCACCGGGATCTGCATGCGGCAGGGACCGCACCAGGGCGCCCAGAAATCCACCAGCGTCACTCCGTCCCGGATGATGGCGTCAAAATCGGCGGAGGTCAGTTCGGCAACGGGATGCGTGTTTGTTTCAGTCTTCATAGTTGAATCGAGGTCGGCCCTGGCTTTGCACGCCCCGTGCCAGCGGTTCGCCGGGCGGACCATCGCGCATTGAAGAAGTCGGCAAACCCCTGGGATTGCGCGGAGAACGCTGGAATGACAGACCGCCGCGACCAGGGGTGTTTCAGCCGCCGCTGCCGCATTTCCGGTCCTGGAGCAGCCACGCAGCGTTGCACGCAACGCTGCACGCAACAAGATCGGCAGGCGAACTCTCCGCCAGTTTCCGGAGGGCCGCGCACTTCGAGACGATGCTATGCGGCCCGATTGAGTAAGAGACGATCACGTCGTGGTATTGGGTTTGACCTGCGATTTCACGACGTCGAAGGCTACCCCAGGCGGAACGGAAAGGCAATCGGTCAAAACTCGACGGGAGAATATGACGCCATGAGAGAAACAGCCTCAACCCATAGAGTCCCCTTGCGTTCGTTCGCTCGCGCGGCAGTCCGCGCGAGACCTGGTCCGACTCCATCGCACGGCTCGACGGTGACCGGAACCGCCTGTAGGCTGAGCCACGAGCAATGGATTTGAACTGGCAGATGATTGTGGAAAGCCTCCCCCACGGCCTGGTGGTCACCAATCCGCGGTCGGTCATCCAGGTGTGGAACCAGACCATGGAGGTGCTAACAGGGTACCCCGCCGCCGAAGCCGTCGGCCGCGACAGCAGTTTCTTTCACCCGGAGTGCGGCATCGTTTTCGGCTCGGCCGAAGTTTCCGCGGGGCCCGCTCTCACCATTCCCAGGCTGGAGGAGTGCCGGATTCAACGTCGCGACGGCGGTCATGTGCCGGTGTTGAAGGCCACTCGAAAGCTGGCGGACGATTCCGGCCAATTCCAAGGTACCGTCCTCATCTTTAGTGACCTGCGCTCCTTGAAATCGCTCGAGGGACGTTTGGCCCGCCTGCGGGCCATGGTCCCACCGGCAAGCGCCGCCGAACGGTTGGTCGGCGACAGCGCCGCGCTGCGAGAGGTAAATGAGCGCATCCGCCTGGCCGCCGAGTCCAACGCCACCATCCTCATTCTCGGCGAAACCGGCACCGGCAAAGAGCTCGTCGCGGAGGAAATCCACGAACGGAGCGCCCGCGCCCGGGGGCCCCTGATCAAACTGAACTGCGCCGCGCTGCCGGAAACGCTGCTTGAAAGCGAACTCTTCGGCCACGCCAGGGGCGCGTTCACCGGGGCGGTCAAGGACAAGCCCGGCCGCTTCGAACTGGCCCATGGCGGCACGTTGATGCTCGATGAGATCGGCGATCTGAGCCCGCTGATGCAGGTCAAACTCCTGCGCCTCCTCCAGCACCATGAATTCGAGCGCCTCGGGGAAAGCAAAACGCGGCACGCCGATGTCCGGATCATCGCCGCCACCCACCGCGATCTCCGGCAGTTGGTGGACGCAGGCCGATTTCGCGAGGATTTCTTTTACCGTCTCAATGTCTTCCCCATCCATCTGCCGCCGCTGCGCGAACGCGGCACCGATATCCTCCTCCTGGCGCGACATTTCATGGACCGGTTCAACCGCGAGACCGGCAAGTCAATCGTGGACCTGTCGCCGGACGTCCGCCGCATTCTCCTGGACTTCTGCTGGCCGGGCAACGTCCGGCAACTGGAGAACGCGATCGAGCATGCCTTTGTCACCTGTCCCGGGACCGAGATTGGGTTGTTCGACCTGCCCGTGGAGATTCGTCTGACCCACCTCCGCGAACAGTTGTGCCGCAAGTCCGTGCCGACCGGGCTCGCGTCGCCGCCGTTTCCCCGGCGGGATTTCACCCGACGGGATTCACGCGTCGAACCGCCCCCGCGCGAGCAACTCGAACGGCTGCTGGTGGAGTGCCACCAGAATCGCGCCGAGGTTGCGCGGCGTCTGGGCGTGGATCGCACGACCATCTGGCGTTGGATGAAACGGTGCGGCCTGGCCGGGAATCAGGATGGCCCGTCCGCCGGTCAACCCGGATAAAGAATCGGCTTGCGGGTCGGACGATGCCGGCAGGGCATGCTGATGTCCATGGCTGGCATGACCGAACCTGGCGATCGCCAGTGACACTGCCAATCCCAGGAGCAAGGCGAACGACAACTTCAACCGGTCGTGGGCATGAAACTGCAGCTCCGGCAGCAAATCCGCACACGCGATGCATAGGAATGTGCCCCCGCAGAACGCAAGCGCACCACCCAGCCACCCCGGATGCGCGTGTGCCCACGGCCCCGCCCCCAGGTAGAACAACAGCGCACCCGTGGGGGTCACCAGGGCAAATCCCAGGTTCACCAGGTTACGCGTCGCAGGCGTTTCCTTTCCGGCCGCCATCAGGGTCGTGATGGCCAGCGCTCCGAACGGCTTGTGCAGGATCACGGCCAGGGCCGCGCCCAAACCCAACGCCGCCCCGTGACCGTGCCCCGTCGAGGCCACGGCCGCCGCCATCGCCAGACCGTCGAAGATCGAATGCAGCGATAGGCCGAACGCCACCCCCATCCAATTCAAACTGCGCGCCGATCGCTCCGCCAGCGAGTGGGTGTGGCCGCAGGGTTCAACCGGGCTGCCTTCGGCCACGTCGTGGTGGTGAAAGGGCAGGAAGCGTTGCACCAGGAATATCACCAGAAAACCGCCCAGCATCCACATCGTCGCCTGGTCGATCGACCCCAGCCCGTGCGCCGCATGCGGCAGGAACCCCAACAGGGATAACCCGAGCATCAACCCGGCGACAAAGCTCACCGCCAACTGCAAACGCGTGTGCGTCAGTCGGACCAAAGAGGGTAACGCACCACCCGCCAGCGCGGCGAAGAAGGCAAGGAGACAATAGATCGTTAGCTCCAGGGTGGGAGATATGGCCGCGGTGATCATGAAATTATGCTCAACTCTCCGTCAAAGGATTGCTTCCACCAGCAACGCGGGTGGTCCGCCAGAAACGGTGGAATCCTCCGCCGCCAGGGGCGGGCCATGATCCAGGATCAACACGCCGTTGAGGTGATCGAGTTCGTGCTGGATCACCCGCGCCCAGAGCCCCGTCGCGTTAAACGATCGTCGACGACCACGGTCGTCGTAGCCCTTCACCTCGATCCGCTCCGGACGGAGCACCGTCACGAGCGTGTCAGACAGACTCAGGCAACCTTCCGTGAGCAACCCCGAGGTGCCCGCCGCCCGGACCTCCGGATTCACCAGGCGCAGCGATCGCCCCCCGATCCGGCAGACCAGGAGCCGTTGTTTGATCGCCACCTGCGGCCCGGCCAACCCGATCCCCCCGTGCCCGGTCATCAAATCATCCATCTCCTCCAGCAAATCGCGGAGGGTGCTGTCGAATCGAACCACGGGCGCGCAAACCGCACGCAGCAGCGGATCCGGATGCAGCACCAAGCCCAATCGGTGAAGCCGCTGCTTGCGTTCGGCGACTTCCGCAGCCACGGGCTTCGCGGTCGGTCGTCGTATGGCTGATCCCATCGTCATTAAAACGTCTTGCCCGGGACCAACGCGTTTTCGGCAGGCCCGCTCTCCATAAAAGCCCCGCGCCCTTCCTCAAGTGCCCGGACGAGCTTGGCGGCTTCGGCCATTGCGGGGACGCTTTTCAGCAAGCCCCCCTCGAGCCAGGCCGCGCGGATGTGCGGGTCCTCGCGGATCACGGCGGTCGCATGCAGCCCCGCGCCGAGCAGGCGCTGCCATAACTGGTACTCCATCTCCGCGTCGGCCACCTTGTTCAGAACATACAAGGCGCCTTTGGTGCGGGCACCGCGATAGGAATCTTCGAGCAGCCGGATCAGCTCCAGGGATTGCAGGTGACGCGTGGCCGGCAGGGCGCCGTGATGCATCTGCTCGAGGAGCGTCTTCATGGTTGCGGCCGCCTGTACTCCCGCGTAACTCGGGTCAATCACCACAACCACCCAGTCCAATGACGTCACCACCCCTCGCGAGGCATCCTCAATCCCCGCCTTGAAATCAATGAGCGTCACGGGCGCGGGGCCGTCGGTTTCCAGCACGAAATCCCGGGCGATCTTGGTCATGGGCCCGTCGCAGCCGGCGCCCGGCCCCAGCGGTCCCATTTTGCCAACCTGAAAGATCCGGATGCCCTCGGGTGTCTGGCTAACGAATCGCGATGGCAGCGCTTCCTGCCGGACTCGGGCACCCTGGATCGGCACGGGATCATCCACCGGACACGTCACCGGACCACCGCTGAAAACCGTGCCTCCCAGCCAATCGAGGAGCGATTCCGGCGCGTCGTCGGCCCCCAGCGCCAGTGCCAATCCCTCGTTGGTGGAATCGGCATCCAGGACACACACCGTGTAGCCCGCTTCCGCCAATGCCTTGGCCAGGAACACCGTGCACGTGCTCTTGCCGCTGCCACCACGTCCGAATATGCCAATACGTTGTCCCGCCAGCGGTTTCATCCCGCGATCTGGTTCCAGCTTGTTCATCTGCCCATTGCCCTTTCGCCCGACGACCGACAAGGCGGTCGCGTGCAGGTTAACCAACCAAAACGTTCGATTACGCTGGCACAGAGTGTGCCAGCAATGGGTGTGGCCGGAACGATCCCGCAACCGCTTGGGCCCTCGGTCATTCCGAGTATTGGAGAGCTCCGCCGCCAGACCGAAGATCCACGCAGGATGCAGCGATTCCGCAAGCCGAGCATAGCAATATAGGAGACCGGCGCTCCATCCCGCGCGAACATTCAGGCACGGATAGCAGCGCCGCCCTCCGGCCCGGCGACGTGGTTCTTCTCCTTGCCGTTCTCCAGCGGTCCATGCTACCGACTTCAGGCATCCGGCAACCGGCCGCGCATCGCGAGTCGCCCTTGGGCGCGACCCAGAAAACGGCAAAGAACCAGCCAAACACCCGATACCCCCAGCACCGCAGCCGCCAATGGAAAAATACCCAGCCCCAACAGGGACAAGGCACGTTCCAGATACGCTCCCACGGCGTCGCCCGCGCGGTATCCGAACGTATCCAGAAACGACTTGGCTTTATACTTGTCCTGCCTATCCAGCACCGTGAACAAAGTCTGTTGGGCGGGACCGGCAATCCCTTGCTGGGCGGCGCGGAACAGCGCGTTGACGATCGTGAACACCGCGAGGGTGGGCGCTACCGCGAGCACCGCAAATCCGCCGACCGCAAGCACCGGCAGCACGATCAAGGCGCCGACCACCCCCCCCCAACGCATGATCCGGGCGGTTACAAAACCTTGGGCGACCAAGGTCGCCAGCTGAGTCCAGAGATTGATGTTCGCAAACAGGGCCGTCTGCCGAACCGTCGAGTCGCTGGCCGCGGCCACCAGGTTCAGACTGGTGAAATACAGGAACGTCGTAACCACCCCGATCAGCACCACAAACAGTCCCACCCCCTGCAAATAGGTCGACTGCGTTATCGCGCCAATCCCTCGCAACCACGAGCCGCCAATCGGCTGGCTATCCAGCGGTGAGACCTTGGTGACGGTTCGCGTTCGCCCAAACAGAGCCGCCACCCAAACGGCCAACTCAAGCAGCGCGGCGGCAAGCAGGAACAGTGCGCTGACTCCCACAAACTCCGCCAGTTGCCAGCTGATCAGCGAGCCCAGAATCGCCCCGAGACTTCCGCCCAGCGTGATGGCCGGAAACAACCGTATGCTTTCGTTCAGATCGAAATAGTCGGCCATGAACGCCCAGAAAATCGAAACCACAAAGAGATTAAACACCGAATGGAATACGTAATAGCTCCCCGCCACCAGGCTCCGCATCCCCTCCGGCAACAGCGTGAGCCCGGCATAAAACCCCAACAGAATCAACGCGCACAACCGCAACGACAAACCGACCAACCGACGCCGCGAACAACGAGAAACCAGCCAACCGAAGAGCGGCACCAACGGCAACGTGCAAACCACGGTCACGAGAAACAGCCGCCGCACCCCCTCAACGCCCCGCGCCAAACCCAACGCCTCCCGCGCCGGTCGCAAGACCATCAGGCAGGTGAGCAGCAGAAAAAATAGCAGACCGGCCGTCAGCACCGCGCCGCCCTCGCCGGGCCGAATATCATTGCCTCCCACCAGCCAGCGTTTCGCCACCGTGTTTCGTTGCCAAATCATGCGCGGCGAATTGGACTCGGGTCCATGAATTCAACCACGTGTCGGAACCCGGTCCCGGACCGAATCGCCCATGAACGGGCCTAGACCAGATCCCTTCTAATCGCGGCCATTGGCGTCCTTTCGCGGTGGCCCTTCCCGGTCTGCGACCGCGACTGGTTGGGGGTTGAGCGCAAAAGCGACGGCCGCCAGCGCGTGGATCCGGGTGGTGTCGAACAACGGCACCGGGCTGTCGTCATCGCCCACAAGCAAGCCAAGCTCCGTGCACCCGAGAATGATCCCCCCGGCGCCCTGCTCCGCCAACTGGACCATGATCCGGCTTATGCCAGCCCTCGACTCCCGTCGGATGGTTCCCACACACAGTTCCTCGTAGATGATCCGGTGCACCTCCTCCCGGTCGCTGGGCACCGGGACCATGACCTCGAGGTGGGAGTGGCGAGCCAGGCGACCCCGGAAGAAGTCCTCCTCCATCGTAAAGCGGGTGCCGAGCAAACCCACCCGCCGGATGCCCGCTCGCTCGATCTGCTGGGCGGTGGCATCGGCAATGTGCAGGAACGGAACGCGCACTCCGGCCTGAATCGTCTCGGCCAGCTTGTGCATGGTATTGGTGCAAAGCACCACCACCTCCGCGCCTGCCCGCTGCAGGCCCTGACCGGCGGCTACCAGACATCCGGCCGCTTCCTCCCATCGGCCTTCGCGTTGCAGCGCTTCGATCTCGGCGAAGTCCACCGAGTAAAGGACGCACTTCGCCGAATGCAGGCCTCCGAGCCTTGCTCTCACCGCCTCGTTGATGATTCGATAATAGGTGACGGTGGATTCCCAGCTCATCCCTCCCAGCAATCCGATGGTCTTCATGGTGCTTTCCGTTGCCGCATAGCAAACCTCCGCACGATGACGATGACGAGCTGAAATGACGCGGAAGAGCCGAGCAAGAGCCTCGCCCTCAACGGCGAGAGGTTGTTGGTCTGCCGCTTCGCCGCAGTTCAGCGGGTGATCGCGAACCTGTCCCTCTGTCATCTCCCGATGGCTTTGCCGGCACCCGGTTGGCCTGGGGGAAAATAGGGTGACAGGTTCGAGGTGTGGACGGGCGGTTCCTTGCCCTTGAAGCCAGTCCAGGAGTTACTTGCGTCGAAACGAGCTGTTGATTCTGCTCGGTAT
>JAHDYP010000031.1 GCA_023383055.1 Verrucomicrobiota bacterium
GGTGGGTCAGTTTGAAGTGACCCTGGGTGGGTCAGTTTGAATCGACCGGTGACAGCCACGGGAATACGGCTCGGTTCTGGGCTCATTTCGAAGGGTTCGAGATGGTGACGGGTTATGCCCTCAGCGATGACGGCCTCTGGCGGCAGCACAGTTGGATTTGGAATCCGCTCAACGAGAGCGTGATTGAGACCACCCTCCGCTATAAAAAGTATTTTGGGGCGATACTGCGAGGCTTGGATGCTGTGCGGTTTGCCATGGCTAACGAGCCTCACTTTCGGGAGTGTGAGAGCATCCCACCGCCTCTTCGGAATCGGATACGAGATCTCATGGCCCATGCCACTTCGCACCAGTCACTCCCGACAGCGAACGGTTTAAGTGGAGCTTCCGAATGACATTGATCCGTATCCATGAACCAGGGCGTGGAATCGAAAGCCCCCGAGGCCAGTCGGAATGGTGTCCTGCCGAGAGATTGGGATGCGTTTTTCGTTTTGAAGCCGCTACGTATAATCGAGACGCTCGCAACCTCTCGCCAGGACATCCGTCCAATCAAAGCCTCGCCATCGAGAATGGCGGGGCTCTTTTTATATCAGCCGATTTCGACCGCTGCTCACTACTTAAAGAAGGAAGGAGCATCGAAGCGATTATGACGAAGACGAAAAAGCGGGAATACAACCAGACCTTCTGGCGACGGAAGCGGGCTGCTGGATGGAAGTTCTTTGGATTTGTTTTGCCACCCCAAGTGGCGGATCGAGTTCAAGAATTCAAAAGACGGGAAATGGCCAAATACCGAAGCGAACGGGTGGAGGCGTAGTCTATGAAGGCGAGCGAGCGTCAATTGAGAATGCGGGCGTGGCTTTGGGAAAGGCATTTTGCCACCACCACGAGCTTGAGAACCAAGTTAATGGAGTCGGACCTGCCCGAGATCGACAAGCGGCGGCTCTGCGGCCTCCAGAACCGAGTCCTCCTCGAAATGGCTTACCAGGAGCGACCGAAGGCCGAGATTCCATACGGGCCTTTGCAGGCGGAATGCGGAACACATTACACGGATTATGTATTTCGCTCGTGTCGAGTTTGATGTTTGGCCAGTCCATCCTTTGTGCTTCCTCTGGTCGGATTCCAGCGAAGAGTCCCAGGGCCACGTATGGTGCCAGACCCTCCACTCGTTGGGACTCCCTCATCAGGAGGCGACTCTGTTCTGCTGTCAGAAATCCAGGTGTCGTTCGCTCAATCTCGATCTCCAGGCCATCACACGGGTTTTCACCTTCATAGTATTTCTTTTTGCGGATGTGATTGAAGAAGGCCGAGAAATTCGAGAGGAGGTTACGTTTCCTGTAGTCCCCTCCCGCCGCTTTCTTGAGCCAACTCTCCACCATTGGATGTGTGATCTCCCTTATGCGGTATTCGCCCCATTTGGCTTTGAATGCCTCTGCCATGTTGCGGATGGTCTTCAGGGTCTTGGGGCGTAGACGCTTCAATCCCTCCGTTTTATCCAGTACCCAAAGTGTCAGGAGTTCCGATGTAAAGGGGCTCTTTTGCTTTTCTTCTTCATCCTCCCAGGTCTTGGTGGCGGCCAATACGGCTTGCTGGATGGTCTTTCCGTAGTGACCGCATCTCTGACGCAGATCGTTGAGAAGTTCCAAATCCTGTCGATGGCGTAGCATGTCTCCCAGCGAATCGAGCCCGCTGAGCGACACCTTACTTGCGACTTCAGCAGCGTACTTCCGTGCGTCCTTAAGCTGTGTGAAGGTGCGGTACTGTCTCCCGACGAGCCCCTTCCTACGCATGTCAACTTCGAAGTAGGATTTGCCGTGCTTGACCCGCTCCCGAATCTTGGGATAATCCTTTCGGTGCAGTTTCATGGGCTTTTGGCTTAGTGTGGTATTCTTGTGGTAAAAGCCTCAAGTTGTCAAGCCTGTGAAGCTTGGGTAATAGCCTGAGCACCAATTGGTTGGAGAGGTGGCCGAGTGGCTGAAGGCGACGGTTTGCTAAACCGTTATAGGGCTTATCACCCTATCGGGGGTTCGAATCCCCCCCTCTCCGCCAGTCCTTCTAAGTTCCTGAAAAAATGGATTAATGCGAAAGACTCACTTTGGTTGTCCGCATTAGTCGGAATTCAAGTCAGAATAGTAACGCCAATAACGCCGACGAAGTGATTCGTGAGGAACCTGCGTTTAGCCACCTTTGCCGTTAGCAAAGGCTGCTGCGGAGCGGATGTAGTAGTTGCCGAGGCTCTGAAATCCAAACGCCTCCTTGAACTCCAGCCAACCGCTCTCACGAGAGACGAGGCGGTCAGGATTCTTGGATGAAACCGTGAAGATGCGGTTCAAGACATCCTGGCTGGAGGGATCAGGAGTTGTCATTGAGCGAGGCCGTGTTTGCGCACGGTGATCCGAACTTCAAGCCCAAAGCGCGGCAGCCTGGCCCAGTGGGGATTGGGCCTGAGCGTGGTGAGGGATGGCGGCGCGGAAGTGTTCTTCGTGCCTGAGGCCAAGCTGGGCCTGGATTTCCTGCCGCTTCAATTCCCCGTTCACGACTGCGAGCAGGCGTTTGACTTCCCCGGCAACTTCCCCGGTGACTTCCGGGGCGGGGAACGTGAGGGTGACGCCGGTCTTCTCGTCCGGCGGTCTGGTTCCATTTGCGGGCTGCCACCTTGGGGCGGGGAGAAACCACGAACCTGTCACCTTGTTCGGTCCCTGAATAGACGCGTCCGGATTGCGCATCTCGCTGTCAATCAGCGGCTACCGCTCGATAAACAGGGTGACAGGTTCATGGAACGGAGCTTCCGTGCGTCTCAGCCTTTGGCACGCCCACAGGGTGACAGGTTCACTGGCGAAACTCCCGCCGCACTCCACATCTCCCCCACGGCGCTCGAACGTCCGCAGCCCTTTGGAGTGCGCCGGCAGAGCGTCGGCGGCGACGGCGCTTTGACTTCGTTCCGCAACGCACTGCACGGGTGATTTGCCTACGCAATGGAGCCAAAGCGGCGTGGCGGTTCGAGCCGCCCATCATGAAGCCGGGCAGCCTCGGTTGAATCCCGGTTTCTTTGAGAATGCTGGCGCGGGGTTTGCTCTCGAATTGCGCGATCCACATGGGACTGGACCTGGACATCACGAGACGCAAAGACGACCGAACCGCGTTGGACGAACGGGATCATTTTGATAGACCCGAAGTTGCGGTGGCCGGTGGTCCAGGGGTGGAAACCATCGCTGGGTGTCTCCGCCCAACCGGCGTGGCGGCTTGGTGTCTCCACCCAACCGACCTTATATCCAGCATTAGGGATTACTCGGCCAGTTCGTCCAGGAGCAATCGGCGACGGACGCGGGGCGGGTGGACCGGTTGTCTGGAACCCTTCGGCAAATCACCATGAACATCCGATTGACCATACAGGGCGACACCTTGAGCATCTGTGGTGTACGGGAACTTAACGCGGAGAACGCCGGCGCTTTCCGAGATCAGATCCGTTCGGCGATGTCGGATCGCCTGAGGAACATCGAAATCGATCTCTCGCAGGCGATCTTTATGGACAGCTGCGGGTTGGGCGCGCTGATTTCGCTGCACCGGGCTGCGAGCAATCGGAGTGGTCTGGTCCGGTTGTTGAACCCGGCAATACCCGTCCGGCAATTGCTCGAGTTGACCCGCATGCGGCGGATCTTCGAGATTGTCGAGGCGAACGGGGTGGAGATTCCTGTTAAGGAAAGGGGAATGGCCACGCCGAGTCCGTCTTCTCAGGAGTAGGGTCGGGTTGGTGTCAGCTCGCAGCCATCCGGATAGCGGAGTATAGCGCGTTGTCGATTCAGGGTGGGTGGTTTTTCACGGAATTCACGAGCAACCAGGGTGGTGTTGCGATTATTGCCTGGATTCAGGCGGGGTCAGGCAGGTGGCGGTCGAGGTAACGGGCGGCGCTGATGAGGGCGAGGTGGGTGAAGGCTTGGGGGAAGTTGCCGAGTTGTTCGCCGCGCGGGCTGAGTTGTTCCGAGTAAAGGCCAAGATGATTGGCGTAGGTGAGGGCCTTTTCGAAGAGGAACCGGGCTTTCTGGAGATCGCCGGCCCGGGCGATGCACTCCACATACCAGAATGAGCACATGCTGAAGGTGCCTTCCTCGCCTTGGAGCCCGTCGGGCGCGGCGGTGTCCGGGTCATAGCGGAACACGAGCGAGTCGGCGACGAGGACCTGTTCGATGCGACGGAGGGTGAAGAACCAGCGTGGATCGTTGGGTGGAATAAACCGCACGAGAGGCATGAGGAGGCTGGAAGCGTCGACGGTTTTGGCTCCCTGGTATTGGACGAAGCATTGCAGTTCGGGGTCCCAGAACCGGGTGTGGATCTCCTCGTGGATGGCGGCGCGGACGGCACGCCAGCGGGCATGGGGGGCGGGAAAGGAGCGTTTTCGGGCGAGGCGCAGACCGCGATCGAGGGCGACCCAGCACATGACGCGCGAGAACAGGAAATTCTTGCGGCCGCCCCGCACTTCCCAGATGCCGTCGTCGGGTTGTTGCCAGTGATCGGCGACCCAGTTGATGAGATGGGCGATGCGGGACCAGGAGTCAAAGGTGAGACCGCTGCCATGTCGGTCGTAGAGGTACATGGCATCGATCAATTCGCCGTAGATATCGAGTTGGAGTTGGCGGCTGGCGGCGTTGCCGACCCGGACGGGTCGGGATTGGCGATAACCTTCGAGGTGCGAGAGGTCGATCTCGTCCAGGTTACGGCTGCCGTCGACCGTGTACATAATCTGAAGCGGGCCATCGGGTCCGGCGTCGCGTGAACGGTGTTCGAGCCAGCGGAAGAAGGCGGCCGCTTCCTCGTTGAACCCGAGCCGGATGAGGGCATCCAGCGTGAAGGCGCTGCCGCGGATCCTTCGGCCACGCCTTCATCGGAGAGGAACCGGGTCAGGAGGATGTTGGAGTCGGGGAGATACAGTTGTTTGTGATGGGGATTTCGCATCATCGGTTCGATGCGAAAGGCGCCGCCATTGCGCCGGTCGAGCAGTTCGGCGAAGATCGTCGGCGAATCGAAATCGGGAAAGCACATAAAATCCACCGAACCGTCCATGGCCACCAGGGCGACGGTTCGAAGATCACCGATCACGCCGTGGTTTTCTATGGGCTGGCAGCTCACGGGACGGCCTGGAGGAGTGCGACGGGAAAGTGATCGAGGATGGCGGCGACCGGCAGCTTGCGGTTGGGCGCGGCGGGGACAGTATGATCGCTGGAGCCGTGCGGCTGGATCCGGCACGGGCGTCGGCGGCTGGCGGTTGGATTCAGGATTTCACCCGTGAACAGGTTCTGGTAACGCGCGGCGCGTGGGCCGCCTGACCAGTCGAGGCTGGTGTTTCGCCATACGGCAGCCCCGGTCGGGAGACGGCGGCCCCCGGTGAGTGCGAACACAAAACGCGGAACCACCACCAGGATTTCGTGGTCTTGCCAAACGCGACGGAACGCGCAGACGTGGCGGGCGCGGGCTCCGCGGGCCGGGAGCGGTTCGTAGCTGCCGTGGCGGAAGAGGCCGGACAACCGTGAGCGGAGCTGCAGTGAGCGCCACAGCACAAAGAGCTTGATCCGCGGATCCGCAATATTCCGGGCGAGTTTGCGAGCGACCATGGCGCCGTCGGCCGGCGCGGATTTCCAGGCGCGTTTGAGCGCGGCGAGGGTGGCCTGACGCCGGGTGAAATCGACCGGGCGGCGGTTGTCGGGGTCGACCAGGGAGAAATCCCAGAACTCGTTGCCCTGGTAGATATCGGGGACGCCGGGGCAGGTGATTTTGAGGAGGGTTTGAGCGAGCGAATTGCAGAAACCCGGCGAGGCCATGGGCACGACCAGTTGCTGGAAACTCTTGAGAAAGCGGCGGGAGACGCGCCGATCCAGAAGAGCGTCGATGAAGCGGCGCAGCGCGGTTTCGTAGGGGAGGTTGGGATCGATCCAGTGGGTGTGGGTTTTGGCTTCGCGGGCTGCCTTGAGGTGATAGGCCTGGAGGCGATCGACGTATTCACGGGCGGGGCGAGTGGAGTTGAGGAGGGGCCAGGTGCCCGCCAGCGTCTGGTAGATGAGATACTCGTCATTGGCGTCGGGTGCGGGCGCGCCATTAACCATGGATTTGAGGGGTGCATTCCAGGTCCGCCACAGGCGGGTGGCGCGGCGCCAGGAGCGGGGGGACTCGGAGAGGACGTTAAGCCGGGCGCGGGTGTCTTCGCCGCGTTTGGTGTCGTGCGTGGCGGTAGGAGTGAGCGCGTCCGGCCAGCGGGTTGCGCGTTGCTGCATGGCGGCATGGAACTCCTCCAGTTCGATGCCGAACCGGCTGGGATTGCCGCCGACCTCGTTGAGGGAAACGAAGCGGGTCCAGGTGTAGAAGGTGGTGTCTTCGAGGCCCTTGGCCATGGCGGGGCCGGTGAGCTGCTGGAGCCGGATGACCCAGTTCTGGATGGCGCGGCGTCGATCGGCTGGAAGATCGTCAGGGCCGGAAAGCACGAGCCAGACGCCCAGGAGGTTGAAGAGCGCTTCCGGAAGATCGGGGCTGTGCCGGCGGGCGCCGTCCAGGGCGACGACCCAGTAACGTTGTTCGGTGAGGGAAAGCCGGCGCCGGTTTTCTTCAAGGTAGGTTCGGTAAACGGGCAGCGCGGCGATGATCCGGCTGAGGGCGGCGCGGATTTGCCGCGGGGTGTAATCGACCCCGTGCCGGTCGGCGGCCAGGAGTTGGCCGAGTTCGCGAACGAGCGAGTCGAGTTCCGGGGCGAGGGAAGTCTGCAGGACGCGCAGTTTATGGTGGTAGCGTTCTTCGTCGAAGCGGCGGTGGCACTGGGTGAAGTCGCGGTGCCATTGGTCAAAAGGCAGTTCGTTGCGCGGCTCGATGAACAGGTGGTTGAGGAGGTTCAAGGTTTCATAGCCGGTGGTGCCGGCCACCGGCCAATCGAGGGGGAGTTCCTCGCCATCGGCGAGGATTTTCTCGACGATCAAGCAGGCGGGTGCGGGCGATGAACGGTCCCGGCCTGGGCGGGTGCGAAACAGGTCCTGGAGCCGGCGCAAATAGGCGAGGGGATCGCGCAGGCCGTCCGGGTGATCGATGCGCAAGCCGCGGATTTGGCGCCGGTGGATCAGGGAGCGGAGTCGGTGGTGGGTGGCGTTGAACACCGCCGGGTCTTCCATGCGCAACCCGGCCAGGTGGGTGATGTCGAAGAACCGGCGGTAGTTGAGCTGTTCGAGGCCGACTCTCCAGAAGGCGAGCCGATAGTGCTGGCGAGCGAGCAGATTGGCGAGAGGCGTGAAGCTGGCGGCGACGCCGGGTTGGCCGTTCAGGCGGCGGGCGAGGGTGGCCAGGGGCAGCGGGGAGCGGCCGGGTGGGCGAAGGCCGGGCGGCAGGTGATTCAAGGTCTCGGGGGCGATGGGGAAGCGCAGATCATGACAGGCGATCCAGAGGGCCTGGTGTTCGGCCACCACGCGGAGTTCCCCGCGTTCGAGCGTCCGGCCGAAGTGATCGCCGAGCACCGGGAGCAGGACTTTGCCGCGCAAACCAGGGTGTGGGGAATGCCAGTCGATGTCGAACCAGCGGGCGAAAGGAGACTTGGGGCCATGGCGGAGGACATCGATCCAGGCGTGGTTCCTGGGGTGGTTGACCCCCATGTGGTTGGGGACAATATCCAGGAGCAGGCCCAAGTCACGTTGCCGAAGGGCGCGAACGAGTTCGCGGAAGCCGGTTTCGCCGCCCAGATCGGGGTTGATGCGGTTGAAATCGCAGACGTCATAACCGTGAGAGCTCCCAGACCGGGCGCTGGAGATGGGGGAGAGGTAGAGGTCACTGATGCCGAGATCGGCGAGGTAGCGCAGCAGCGCCCGGGTGTGACGGAAGGTGAATTGGGAGTGGAGCTGGATGCGATAGGTGGCGCGCGGAATCGAGGTGACTGACGGGTATCGCGAGGGCGGGGCTGTGGGGGACGAGTTGGACGAGCTCATTTGCGTTGGAATCGAGTCAAGGTTGAAAGCCGAGCCGATCGCCGAGAATCAGAAACTGTCGGAGCCAATCGGCCGCGGTGGCGTCGCCCGTATCCGCGGCAGTCTGGCGGTCGGGTCGGAGCTGGCGGAGCATTTCGAAGTAGGCGTTCTGGGATTTCCAGAGATTCAGTTCGAAAGGGAGGTCGCGAGCGAGGGCGGCGACGTCGGCGGCGCGCGCGAGCAGGGCGAGGTCATCGGGATTGGCGGAGAGGCCGAGCATGCAGCGTTCGAGGTTGCCTTGGGCGGCGTAGGCGATGCTGGGCCAGTTGAGTTCGACACTGGTGCGGCGGCTGTTCTCGAGAATCTGGAGCACTCGGGCGGGATCGAGGTTTTCGGATTCGAACTGGCGGCGGAGGTCGGCGTTGAGGATGAAATGGGAGGCGGCCTGGAGGGCGGCGGGCAGGGGGGCGCCGAGGTCTTCCAGGAATCTGAGGAGCGGCGTGTAGGCATCGGTGATCTGGCGGAAGCGGCTTTCGACGTCCTCCTGGGAAGAGGCGAGGATCTGGTTGAGGATCTTGCGTTGTTGGTCGCGGAAGAGGCTCTTGAGGGAGTAATTGGACTCGCCGAAGTGCCGGTCCATAAGCCGGATGATCTGGGCGAAATCGGCCCGGGAAAAGGCTTCGCTCATCTCCTGGACGAGCTGCTGGTAGGCTTCGGGCCCCTGGTAGATGCGGACGCCGCAATTGAGGTTGTGGTCGCCGAGGTGGAGCACTCCATAACTCAAGACATCGGAGTTACGGGTGATCTCAAACCGGATGAGCGCGCGGCCCATCACCAGCCGATACCGGCCGGCTTCAAAGACCTGTTGGTCCTCCCGGACGCAGGTGAACGAGTAGATCCGGGCTTGCTCCGGGTACGTTTCGAAGAGGGAACTGACGGCGTAGTGGGCGCCGACCTTCTCCCGGTCGACAATGGCCGGGCGGACAAATTTTTCGTAGACGCGGCGGCCGTTGCCGTGTTCCGGCACGTTGCAGCGGGCGCGGGCGAGAATGTTCAGGAATCGATCCTCGAGATCGAGTCCGAGCAGATCGCGGGCGAGTTGGAGGGCGCGGCCGGCGTATTGGATGGTCTGGACGGTTTCGATGCTGGAAAGTTCGTCGAAGAACCAGCCGCAGCTGGTGAACATGAGCAGGGCATGGCGCTGGAGTTCCAGCAGCCGGAGGCAGGGCACCCAGGCATCCTGGCTGATCGGACGGCAGGCGTGCTGGGCGAAGAAGGCCTGCAGCGTGTCGTCCGAACGGTCCAGGATCACGTTGATGTAGGCGTCGCGGGCGGCCCAGGGATCGCGGAAGTAGGTTCGGGCCTGGGTCTCGTATTCTGGGGCGAGCTGGTCACGGAGCCAGTCGAGGGCTTCGCGCAGGGGCTGGCGCCAGTGCTGGTTCCAGCCGGGTCGGCCGCCGCTGTTGCAGCCGCAGTGGCGGCGCCAGCGATCGACGCCATGAGGACAGCTCCAGGCGCTGGGTGCGTGCAGTTCGACCTCCATCGTGGGCGGATGGGAAGCGAGGAACTCGCCGTAATTGGTCAGGCGCGCGAGTTGACTCGCCTCCAGATAATGCAGGGCGTAAGCGAGAGCCATCTCCCCGTGGCGATGGTGATGGCCATAGGATTCGCCGTCGGTGGCGATGTGGACCAGTTGATCCTCGGGCCGGTCATCGATGAAGGCGTCCAAAAGCCGGTGGGCAAGGCGTTCTCCGGTGCTGAGCAGGTGCTCGAAGGCGACCGCCTGCGAGACCGGCGCGTCGTAGAAGAAGATGGCCAGCCGACGGCCTTCGGGGAGTTGAACGAGATACGGGGTTTTGGGATCGATCAAGCCGCCGGATACGTCTTCCCAATCGCCGCCGCCGATCGGGCGGATGCGTTTGGCCTGGTACGGCGAAAGGAGGGTGAACCGGATGCCGAGGCGCGCCAGGGTCTCCAGGGAGGGAGTATCCACGGCGGTTTCGGGGAGCCACATGCCCTCCGGCGAGCGGCCGAACCGGGCTTCGAAATCGCGGATACCCCACAACACCTGGGTGTATCGGTCGCGCGGGTTGGCCAGGGGCAGGATCATGTGGTTATAGACCTGGGCCAGGGCGGAGCCGTGACCGGAGAAACGTTCGCGGCTCTGCCGGTCGGCTTCGAGGATGGCGGCATAGACATCCGGACTTCTCTCCTTCATCCAGGCAAGGAGAGTGGGGCCGAAATTGAAGCTGATGCGGCTGTAATTGCTGACGATCTCGGTGATCTGGCCGTCGCCATTCAGCATGCGGGCAAAGGCATTCGGGGCGTAGCATTCCGCGGTGATGCGCTCATTCCAATCGTGATAGGGGTGGGCGGAATCCTGGAGTTCGACCGCCTCGAGCCAGGCGTTCTCGCGTGGCGGTTGATAGAAATGCCCGTGAATGCAGATGAATTTGCCCATGTCTTGGATGGTGTTAGTGCGTTCGCTCGAACAACAGCGCCGAGCGGCGGTTGAGGGTGAGGCGAACCTCGCCGGCAGCGTGCAACCGGGCGGCCACCGCGGGGCCGGGTCCACGCCATTTGCGGTCGGCTGAATCGTGTCGCTTGCGCCAGATCCCGGTCGGGAGGGGCACCTTGGCGCGCACGCGTTGGGAGCCAAAGGCCAGCAGCAGCAGGAGTTCGGTCTCCGGGTGCCGGTAATGAACCATGAGGACCCGGGAGCCGGGCAGCGCCGTCACGTCATAACTGTCCCGTTCAGCCTCGGCGAGCGCGGCATAGTCGCCCCGGATTTGAAGCAGGTCCTGATAGAAGCGGAAGAGCGTCCGGTGGGGCTCGCGTTTCTCCCGGCCGGGTCGCAGTCGGGAACGCCGGCAGGTGGCGGGATCCTGCGGGTCGGGCACCTTCGTCTGCCAGCGGAATGAGGCGAACTCAGCCTGTCGACCGCGGCGGACGGCCTCGGCGAGGGCGGGGTCGGAATGGCTCGTGAAGTATTGGAACGGCGCCGTTTCGCCATACTCCTCGCCCATGAAGAGCAAGGGAAGGAATGGCGAGAGAATCGTGGCCGCGGCGGCGAGTTTTTGGGATTCGAAATCGACGAGGGCGGCAAGGCGTTCGCCCAGTCGGCGGTTGCCGATCTGGTCGTGGTTTTGGGCGCAGACCACGAACTGGTGCGGTTGGGCGGCGCGGGGGGCGTTGCCGTGGCGCCGCTGGCGATGGGCGGAGTACTGGCCGGTGTAGGAGTATCCGTCGCGCCAGCACCGGCCGAGCGAGCCCAGACCGTCGAAGTCGGCGTAGTAACCTTTGGACTCGACCGTGAGCATCAAATGCAGGGAGTGGTGGAAGTCATCACTCCATTGGGCGTCGAGGCCGCAGCCGGAAAGCGCGGGCGGCAAGATCAGCCTGACGTCGTTCAGATCGCTTTCACCGATGAGCTGGAAACGCCGGCCCAGGCGCGCCGCCTGTTGGCGGGTGGCCTCGGCGAGTTCGGCCAGGAACGGGTGGGCGGAAGTGTCGCAGATGGCATGGACGGCGTCGAGTCGGAGCGCGTCGATATGGAATTCGGTCTGCCAGCGCAGGGCGTTTTCGATGAAATATCGGCGAACCTCGTCGCTGCCGGGGCCGTCGAAATTGAGGGCCTGACCCCAAGGGGTGCGGTAGCGGTCGGTGAAGTACGGGGCAAAATCGCCGAGATAATTGCCTTCGGGCCCGAGGTGGTTGTAGACCACATCGAGCACGACCGCCAGGCCAAGGGCGTGGCAGGCGTCGACCAGTCGCTTCAATCCGTTGGGACCGCCGTAGCTCGACTGGACCGCGAAGGGCTGGACGCCGTCGTAGCCCCAGTTGCGGTCCCCGGGGAACTGGGCAACCGGCATCAGTTCCACGGCGGTGATGCCGAGTCTTACGAGATCGGTCAGACGCGCGCGAACTCCGTCGAAGTTGCCTGCCGAACTGAACGTGCCGACGTGCAGTTCGTAGAAGCGATAATCGCGCAGCCGTCTTCCGGTCCAGGAACGGTCGCTCCACTCGAACGCGGGATCGACCACCTCCGAGGGGCCGTGAACGCCCAGCGGTTGGAGGCGCGAGGCCGGATCGGGACGTTCGAGACCGCCGTCGAGTCGGAACCAATAGCGGTCACCCGGGGCGACGCCCCGCACCTCGGCGGCGTGATAGCCGCGGCGATCGGGCCGGAGGCGGACGATGCGCTCGCCCGGGTCGGCAATGAGGTGGAGGTCGATTCTTTTCGAGCGGGGGGCCCAGACCCGGAAATGGGTCCGGTTTTGACCCTGGTAAAGCGCTCCGAGGGTGAGTTCCGTCATGCCTGGGTTTCGAGCTTGAAGAAGACGACCGCGAGCGGGGGCAGGGTGACGGTCAGGGAATGGGAGCGCCAATGCCAGCCGAAGGGGAGGGCTTCGACGCCGCCGAAATTGCCCATGCCACTGCCGCCGTAGTGTTCGGCGTCGCTGTTCAGGATTTCGCGCCAGAAACCGCCGCGGGGCACGCCGACGCGGTGGTTGAAGCGGGGGACGGGGGTATAGTTGAAAACGACCACAATGATCTGCCTCCCGTCGCTGCTGCTGCGCTCCCAGCTGATGGTGCTTTCGTCGGCGTTATCGCAGTCGATCCAGGAGAAGCCGGTATGACTGCAGTCGCCCTGGTGCAGGGCCGGTTCCGAACGATAAGCGTGATTGAGGTCGGCGACCCAACGCTGGACGCCGGCGTGCATCGGCGTATCGGCCAGGTGCCAGTCGAGACTGCCGTCGTGGTTCCACTCGCGTCCCTGGCCGAATTCTCCGCCCATGAAGATGAGTTTCTTGGCCGGTTGCGCGTACATATTCCCGAAGAGCAGTCGGAGATTGGCAAATTTCTGCCACTCGTCGCCCGGCATGCGGCCGAGGAGCGAGCCTTTGCCGTGAACCACTTCGTCATGGGATAGCGGGAGCACGAAGTTCTCGCTGAAGGCGTACAGCCCGCGGAAGGTGAGTTGATGGTGATGATGCCGGCGGTAGACCGGATCCAGGCTCATGTACTTGAGCGTGTCGTGCATCCAGCCCATGTCCCATTTGTAGCCGAACCCGAGGCCGCCGACGTAGAGGGGGCGGGAGACCATGGGCCAGGCGGTGGATTCCTCGGCGATGGTCTGGACGTCGGGGTGATGTTTGTAGACTTCGGCGTTGAACCGGCGCAGAAACTCGATGGCCTCGAGATTCTCACGGCCGCCGTAGATGTTGGGAATCCACTCGCCTTCGCGCCGCGAATAATCCAGATAGAGCATCGAGGCGACGGCATCCACGCGGAGCCCGTCGGCGTGGAACTTGTCGAGCCAGAAGAAGGCGTTGCTGAGCAGAAAACTGCGGACCTCGTGTCGTCCGTAATTGAAGATGTAGCTGCTCCAGTCGGGGTGATAACCCTGACGCGGATCCGCGTGTTCGAACAGGGCGGTGCCGTCGAAGTAGGCCAGGCCATGGGCATCGTTCGGGAAATGCGAAGGGACCCAGTCGAGGATGACGCCGATCTCGTGCTGGTGGAGGTAATCGATGAGAAACATCAGGTCTTGCGGCGTTCCGTACCGGCTCGAGGGGGCGTAAAAACCGGTGACCTGGTAACCCCATGAACCAAAAAAGGGATGCTCCATCACCGGCAGGAACTCGACGTGGGTGAAGCCCATCCGCTTGACGTATTCGGCCAGCCGCGGCGCGATCTCGCGATAGTGCAGCGACCGGTAATTGTCTTCCGGCGCCCGCATCCAGGAACCGAGATGGAGCTCGTAGATCGAGACGGGCGCATTGACCCGCTGGCGTTCGCCTCGGGCCTTGAGCCACGATTGATCCTGCCAGGTGTAATCCAGATCCCACACCACCGAGCCCGTCGCCGGGGCGATCTCATGATGGAACCCGACCGGATCCGCCTTGTCGACCTGGTAGCCGGCGTGCCGGGAGACGATATGGTATTTGTAATTCGTCCCGCGCGTGATCCGCGAAATGTAACCTTCCCAAATGCCGGAACCGCCGCGGGGGCGCAGCGGATGGCGGTGCTTGTTCCAGTCGTTGAAGTTCCCGATGACGTGGACGCTGGCGGCGTTGGGCGCCCAGACCGCGAAGTAGACCCCGGACATTCCCCGATGGTTCGCCTGGTGCGCGCCCAACTTCTCGTAGAGATGCAGGTGCGAGCCCTCGTTGAACCAGTGTAGGTCGTCGTCGGTCAGGAGCGTGAAGTCATGATAAACGGTGGGCTCGGCCGGGGTGGCCGGTGGCTGCGGGCTGTTCGCGTGTTTCGGATTCATAATGACGACTTGGTCTTTCTATCGGGCCGACGGCGTAAAGTGGCCAAGGCCCGTTGCATGGCCGGCAGGCGGTCCCATTGTTCGAGCGCGAATCGACATTTCTGCCGCCAGTTCCGCCGTTCCGAGCTTGTGCCCGGCATGTTCTGCGACAAGGTCTCCAGCCATACATCTTCCAGGTTGGCCAACACCACCTCGGCCGGTCCGGCACTCAGTCGCGCCCACAAAGCGCCGAGGATCGATCCCACCCCGCACCCTCGGGCGCCGCTGGCGATGCGCCGGTGAAGCTGCCGCACCAGGGTCCCGCGAACCTCTTTCCTTTGCCGATGCTCGGAGACTAACCCGGATCGGGCCAACAGCCCAAGCGCAAAACGATCCCGGATATCCAGCCCCCGCCAGAAGGCCGCGAAGGGCGGCATGTCATGCGTATTGAGGCTGGCCACACAGGTGGCGGGCGGCACGGGCAGCCGCTGCCGGGCCGGATCGCCGAGTTCATATTGCGCGACATGCATCCCGCGAACGCCGTGGCGAGCCAGGGAACGATTCACCGCCGGGGGTACCGTGCCGAGATTTTCACCGACGATCACCGCCCGATGGCGGTGCGATTCGATCCCGAGCACGGCATACCATTCCTCCGCCGGGTAACGCACATAGACACCTTCGCTCGCCGGCCGACCGGCGGGAATCCAGTAAAGCCGGTGCAACGACATCACATGGTCGAACCGCAACAGACCGGCCGAGCCCAGATGATGACGCAGACAGGACCGGAGATAGCTGTAACCGTCTTCACGCATCGCCTCCGGATGCAGTGGCGCGAAACCCCAGTCCTGGCCGCGGGTGAACACCGGGTCCGGCGGAGCACCGCCCGTGGCGTCGCGGACGAACAGATGACGGAAACGCCAGGCATCGTAACCCCAGGGATGCACCCCCAGCGGCAGATCAAGGTAAAGCCGGACACCGGAACGCCGCGCCACGCCCGTCGCGTCGGCCATCTGCTCGTGGGCCAGCCACTGCGCGTAGAGATGATAGCGACGCCGCACGGGATCGATGGCGTCCGAACCGGCCGGACCCGGACGCACCCGCACCGGCCACTTCGACCAATCCGCCCCGTGCGTTTCCTGGGCGGCCCTGAAAGCGGCATAGGTCTCCACCTCCGGGTGATCGGCCAGGAAACCTTGGAAGGCGCGATGACGGGGGGTGACCGCGCGGAAATGATGACGAGCCAGGATCTCGAGCACGGACCGTTTCAGTGCCATCGCTTCGCGATAGTCCACCTGGTCGGCCGCGCGCAGGGCGGCGATACGTCGGCGGAATCCCGGGGCCGCCACGAGCCGACGCGCCGCCCGGCATCCGGCCATTTCCGGAATGCGTTCGAGATCGAGATAGAACTCATTCCAAAAGAGGCGCGAGATGGGTGAATACGGGCTCGGCTCGAATGGTTCACCGAGAAAAAGCGGCAGCAGCGGCAAGGTGCCCGCCACCTCACCGCCCCGGCCGCCGATCCAGTCGGCGAACCGCGCCAGATCGGTGAAGTCGCCCGTGCCCCAGTCCGATTGCGAGCGCAAAGCGTAGAGTGGCGCAAAGAACCCCCAGCTCCGGGTTGGGCCGGGTTCGGTGTACACGCGGCGGGGGGCGGAGAGGACCAGGGTGTGACAAGTCGCGGAGCCGTCCTGAACCACGATCCGATGGTAACCGAGCGGCAAACGCTCCGGCAGCTCAATCTCGACGTCCACCAGACGCGGGCCACGGCGGTGGACGGAGCCTCGCGGCCGTGCGCCTGGGTTCAGTTCATGCCGCAGGATCTCACCCTGCTCGAGCTCGATTTCCAGTCGGAGGTGCTTCCCCAGCCGGCTCGCCGGCCGGCGCAAGCACAGCCGGGGCAACCGGCCATTCCAGGCGATCGCCAGGGGCGGCAGCGGTCGCGCCGCGTCGGCGGCGTCCGCCGCCCGAAGCGCTTCACGGCAATCGGCAAACCGATCCAACGGCACACCCTGGGCGCGAAGGATGGCGAACAAAGATTCCGGGGCGGCATGAACCACGCGGCCGGACATGTCGACATACGCGCATTCGAGACCGTGTCGACGGGCCAGCGCGCGGAGGGCGGGCGGGAAAGCGGCGGTGCGGGTGGCTGGAGCCGGACGGGACGCCATGGTCAGAGCAGGTAATGTTGGAAGACGACCGCGAACCCGAGGAAAGCGAAGAAGCCGACGACATCGGTCACCGTGGTCAGGATGATGCTCGAACACTGGGCGGGATCGAGGCCGAGGCGGTGCATGAGGACGGGGATCGAGGCTCCCGCCAGCCCGGCGCAAACGAGGTTGACCAGCATGCCGAGACCTGCCACCAGGCCGAGCCAGGGATTTCCGGACCAGAGCCACGCGATGAGGGCGGTGAGGGATCCGAACACCGCGCCGGAGATGGTGGCCAGCCAGGTCTCCTTGGCAATCAGCTTCAGGATTTTGCCGGAGGGAATCTCGCGCATCACGAGCGCCCGCATCACCACCGCGAGGGATTGCGCCCCCGCGTTCCCACCCTGGCCGGCCACGACCGGCAGGAAAACCGCCAGGACCGTCAGTTTGGCGATCATCCCTTCGAAAAGGGCCACGACGCCGGCGGCCAGAAAGGCCGTCGCCAGATTGACGTGCAACCAGGGCAGCCGCATTTTCAGCGAGTAACCGAGCGAGGAAAAGGCGCGTTCGTCACGGCCGGCGCCGAACATGATCTGCAGGTCCTCGGCGCCCTCCTCCTGGATGCCCTGCATGAGCTGCTCGCCTTTGATGATGCCGAGGATCCGGTTCTCATGGTCCACCACCGGAGCGGCAAAATAACGCCGGCGCGACATTTCGTTGGCGGCATCCTCCCGGTCGAGGAAGCAATACAGCGCAAACACATCCGATCGCATGACCGCGCCCAGCCGGGCGTCGGGTTGGGCGAGCATCAAATCGCGCATGTTGACCACGCCGACCAGGCGCTCCTGGGGATCAACCACGTACGCATAGCTGGCCGGATAACGCTTCTGCGCCAGACGCCGGATGCGCTCGATGGTCTCGCCCACCGTCAAATTCTCGCGGAACGCCAGAAACTCGGTCGACATCAGCCGGCCGACGCTGTTCTCCGGAAAAGTGAGCTGCTCCTGCACGGCGCGCTTGAGCCGGTCCGGCAGATGTTCGAGCAGCCGCTCCCGCGCTTCGCCCGAAAGGTGCATGAAGATGGCGGCCGCGAGCGGCGCGTCCAGCTCCCCGGCGACGGCTTCGAAGAGATGCGCCTCCGCGCCGCCGAGCACGGCGGCGGCGAAGCCCACTTGCAGTTGGCGGATCGCCCGGGCCGCGGTCGCCGGCGGCAGGCTCTGCAACACCTCGATCGCGTCCGATTCGGACATTGCCTCGAGCTGGCGCGTCGCACCGGGCAGATCGGTTTCAAAGTACCTGGCGAGCAGCGGCAATAGGGCGGAGGGCTCAGACATGAGGGTGGCGGGTTTCAGGGCAGCAGGCGGCGAATGCCCTGGAGCGGGATGGAGAGCCACTGGGGACGATGATTGAGTTCGTAGCCCAATTCATAGAGCGCTTTCTCCAGCAGGTAAGTCTCGATGAGCACCTGGCGATCCTCCTCGGACTGCGGCAGAAATGGCGCCTGGCCCGCCGTGCGGCAGTAGCTTTGGTAGAAGAGAACGCTCACCCAATCGTACCAGTATTCGGCCCAGTGGCCCGCAAGACCGGCAGTGAGCGTGGGCAGCGTGCCGCGCTCGGTTTGCTCGAGCAGCGCGGCGTGGGCCGCGTAGTGGAAGGAGCGGATCATGCCCGCCACATCGCGAAGCGGGGAGCGCTTCAGCCGGCGTTCGCCCAGCGTGCGCGCGGGTTCCCCTTCGAAATCGATAATCAGGAAATCCTTGCCGGTGTAGAGTACCTGGCCCAGGTGGTAATCGCCGTGATGCCGGATCCGCACGGTGTTGATCCGGCGATCCACAATCATCCGGAACCGGGCCAAAATCTCCGCCTCGCGATCCAGACATTGCTGGGCTTGCGCGGCCAGCGGCTCGGGCAGCTGTCGGACGCGACGCGCGAGCAGTTGCAGGTTCTGGCGCGTCAGATTGCGCATCGATTGATACAGGCCGCGCTGGTAATGCGGGGTGAAGGGTTCCGGCGCGAAATCGCCGGTCGCCGCGGTCAAGGCCAGATGCAGCCCCGCGGTGCGTTCGCCCAACAGGCGGGCGGACTCGGCGTAGGTGCCCAGCATCTGGAGAATCTCCGCGGGCACTGCCTGGCTGGCCCGGGCGAGAAATGAAGTCGAGGCCGGGGGCGCGGCGCGGCTTTCGGGCGGGAGGGTCTGCACGCGGTCGAAGTAGCGGCCCAGGGTGTCGAGAGTGTGCCTCCAGCCATCTTTGCAGCCGGGCACAAACTCGCTCAGGATCGCCAGGGTGAACACATCGTCCTTTGCGTTGCGATACTCCAACGCCCCGCCAAACGCCGGCGTGTGCGGGAACCGGACGCCGGCCAGTTGCTGGCTGAGGTCCAGCTCGGGATTCACACCCGCCTCGAGGCGCCGGATGAATTTGAGAATGAGGCGATCGCCGAGAATCACCGATGAATTCGACTGCTCGGCGCGCGCCGGCGCCGGTTCCAGCTCCAGCTGACCCGTCTCCCGCAACTGCCGCAGGAACGCGGTGGAGGTCGGTTCGATCTCGCCGTGGTCACCGTGCAAGGTCCGACGCCGGGCAATGCACTCGAGCATGGCGCGGCAGAACGAGCGATCCCCCGTGGCATCGTACAGCAGGCCCTCGGCGGACGCCGGGGCCGGCTGCACCCGGGCGATGAGCAGGCCGGCGGATTCCCGGCGGAGCCGATCCCCCGTCGTATCCGGCGCGAACGCCATCGGGATCAAATAAAGCTCCGGCTCGCTATGCACATAATCCACCTGGCAGAGCACAAGCATCGCGCCATCCCCGTTCGAGGGCACCCGGATTTTCTCCTGGATCTGAACCGACTTGATGGTTTTGGACTTGCCCGCAAACCAGCGGCGACCCGGCAGGTAGCCCTGGAGACGCGCCTCCAACTGGTTGACGTGGGTTTCGTCGAAAACCTCCTCCCACCCCGCGTCGAGCCGGATGAGCGGCAACTCCTCCGCCGAAGGCGTCGCGGCCGGCTGCGCGTTCACCGGGGTCTTCGACTCGAGCGAGAACCAGAAGAAGGCGTGGGGACTGAGGGTGAGAAAATAGGGGTGGTTGGTGATCTGCGGGAACTCCTGCCGGCCGAACAGTTCGACGGGCACGAGATTCTCCCAGCTCGAAAGGTCCAGTTCCACCGGTTGCACGAACCGCGAGAGATTGGCCACCACCAGCAGACACTGCTGCTCGTGGCGGCGCACGAAGGCGAGGATCTTCCGGTTCTCGCAGTTGACGAACTCGAGTGAGCCGAGGCCGAAAGCCTGCCAGCGCTTGCGCAGCGCCACCAGCCGTTTGGTCCACCAGAGGAGGGAATGCGGGTTGCGCTGCTGGACGTCCACATTGACCGCTTCATAGTGGTTTTCGGGGTCGAAGTTGATGGGCAGATAAAGGCTCTGGGGATTGGCGCGCGAGAATCCGGCGTTGCGGTCCGCGCTCCATTGCATCGGGGTCCGCACGCCGTTGCGATCGCCCAGGTAAATGTTCTCGCCCATGCCGATTTCATCGCCGTAATAGAGCACCGGGCTCCCGGGGAGGGAAAAGAGGAGGGCGTTCAGAAGTTCGATCCGGCGGCGGTCGTTGCCCAGCAGGGGAGCCAACCGGCGGCGGATGCCCAGGTTGAGGCGGGCCTGGTGAAGGTGGGCGTACATGCGATACATGTAATCGCGTTCCTCGTCGGTCACCATTTCCAGGGTGAGCTCGTCATGATTGCGCAGGAACACCGCCCACTGGGCCGTCTCCGGGATGGGGGGCGTCTGCTGGAGGATGTCGACGATGGGCACGCGGTCTTCCATGCGCAGGGCCATGAAAAGCCGGGGCATGAGGGGAAAATGAAACGCCATGTGACATTCGTCGCCGTGTCCGGCGCCGAAGTAGGTGATCGCCTCCTCCGGCCACTGGTTGGCTTCGGCCAGCAGCATGCGGTGGTCGAAATGAGCATCCACATGCTGGCGCAGCGCCTTCAGAAACGCGTGCGTCTCCGGCAGGTTCTCGCAACTCGTCCCCTCCCGCTCATACAGGTAAGGCACCGCGTCCAGCCGCAGGCCGTCCACGCCCAGGCCGAACCAGAAATCGAGCACGCGAAACAGCTCCCGATGGACCTGCGGATGGTCGAAGTTCAGGTCGGGCTGGTGCGAATAAAAGCGGTGCCAGAAATAGGCCCCCGCCACCGAATCCCACGTCCAGTTGGAAATCTCGGTATCCTTGAAGATGATCCGTGTGCCCTTGTACTTCTCCGGGTTGTCGCTCCAGACATAGTAATCGCGCCAGCGACTCCCGGGTCGGGCCCGGCGGGCGCGCTGGAACCACGGATGCTGGTCGGAGGTGTGGTTGAGCACCAGCTCGGTGATCACCCGCAGCCCGCGCCGATGCGCTTCGCGCAGGAAGACCTTGAAATCCCCCAGCGTTCCGTACATCGGATGGACATCGCAATAGTCGGCCGTGTCGTAGCCGTCGTCCTTGAGCGGCGAGGGATAGAACGGGAGCAACCAGAGCGCCGTGACGCCCAGGTCCCGCAGGTAATCGAGTTTGGCGGTCAGTCCCTTGAAGTCGCCCGCGCCGTCGGCGTTGCTGTCATGAAACGCCCGCACGTGCAGCTCATAAATGACCGCGTTCTTGTACCACAGCGGCTGCCGGCCGTCCTGATCCGGGCTCGTTTTCTTCGATGCCATATCGCTTGCCCTCCATCGCCCGTCCACGTCCCGGCAATCCCGCCGGTCCGACGGTCCGGGTTCAGAGGAAATAATCGAAATCCCGCTCCGACCGCACATGCCGTCGCAGGCGGAAAATATGCGCCGGCACGAAGCGGGGGTCGAGCTCGACGTAATTGCGGGCGCCGCGCCAGAGGAAATGGGCGCCCGTGAGCAGTTCCTGCATTTGGTAATTCTGGTCGGGGTCCAGGCCGAAATCCTCGAGGGGCAGGGTCAGCCAGCCCTGGTGCGTATGATGGGGATCCAGATTCACCACCACGACCACGAGGTTGCCCTGCGTCTCGCTCCCCCTGCAATAGGCGAGCAACTGTTCGTTGTTCACCGGGATGAAGCGCAGCGGAACATCCGACTGCAACGCGACGTTCTCCCGCCGGATCCGGTTGATCCGCCCGATCAGCTCGCGCAGGCTCTCCGGCGCCTTCCGGTCCCAGACCCGGATCTGATACTTCTCCGAGTCGAGGTACTCCTCGCTGCCCGGCTCGCGGGATTGATCGACCCCGAGCTCGAAAGCGGGTCCGTAGATGCCGTAAGAGGCGCCGAGGGTCGAAGCCAGAATCAACCGCACCATGAAAGCCGCGCGTCCCCCGTGCTGCAGGTATTGCGTCAGGATGTCCGGCGTGTTGGGCCAAAGATTCGCCCGCAGGTATTCGCGGGACTTCCCCCGGGTCAGCTCCGTGAAATAGGCCGTCAGCTCCGCCTTCGTGTTCCGCCACGGGAAGTAGTTGTAGGACTGGGTGAATCCCAGCTTGGCCAGGCTCTCCAGCAGTCGCGGACGAGTGAAGGCTTCCGAGAGAAAAATCAGCTCGGGATGTTGCGCCTTGAGTTCGCCCAGGCACCACTCCCAAAACGGGAAAGCCTTGGTGTGGGGGTTGTCCACCCGGAAGAGGGTGACTCCCTGCTGGATCCAGTATTCGAAGACGCTCCGCAGCTCTTGCCACAGCCCGCGCCAGTCTTGGGTTTCGAAATCGAGCGGATAAATGTCCTGGTACTTCTTGGGCGGGTTCTCGGCATATTGAATCGAACCGTCCGGCCGATGCCGAAACCACTGCGGATGCGATTTCACATACGGATGATCCGGCGAACACTGAAACGCGATGTCCAAGGCAATCCGCAGGCCCAGCGCCCGCGCCTTCCGCACCAACCCGCGGAAATCCTCCAGCGTGCCCAGCTCCGGATGGATCGCCTTGTGCCCCCCCTCAACCCCGCCGATCGCCCACGGACTCCCCGGATCGCCCGGCCCCGCCTGCGGCCGATTGTTGGGGCCCTTGCGAAATGACCGGCCAATCGGGTGAATCGGCGGCAGATACAGCACATCGAACCCCATGGCGGCAATCTCCGGCAGCAACGCCTCGCAATCCTTGAAGGTCCCATGCCGCCCGGGCTCGGAGGCGCACGACCGCGGGAAAAGCTCGTACCAAGCCCCAAACCGGGCCAGCACCGGGTCAATCACCACCCGCAATTCCCGCCCATACACCGTCGACAGGGCCCGGTCCGGATAGCGTCCCGCCACTTCCATCAGCCCCGCGTCCAGCGCCCGGCCCACCCGCGCCGACACACGGCCGCGCCGGGTCGATTCCAATCCTTCCGCCCAGACGCGCAACCGTCGCGCATCCGGACCGCGCGCCCGTCCGGCGGCCTCCCGGATCAGCAACGCACCCGCCAGCAACTCGGACGATACCTCCATGCCCGCTTTGACCTTCTTCTCGAGATCGCACCGCCACGACCGGAGGGGGTCCACCCAGGCTTCGATGGTATAAAGCATCGACCCGGGTTCGCCCACGGTGAATTCGCCGCGCCAGCGGTCGTTGCCCAGCGGCTCCATCTCCGTCTCGAGCCAGGACCCGCGGCCGGCCGGCCGATACTTCAAACGCGCCGTCAGCACATCGTGGCCGTCGGCAAAAATGTCCGCTTCGACCCGGACCGCCTCACCGGTCACCCGTTTAATGGCGTGCCGGCCGCCGTCGATCTCGGGAGTGACCCCTTCAATGATGACACGGCGCCGGCCATCGAGCGGCGATAGATTTGTGATTCGTTTAGCCAACCTCGCTACCCTAACGAACCGACCCGAGGCGTCAAGGGCGCTGGCCGGATTTGCGCCTCACGACATCGATCGCCGTGGATACCCTCAACCGCCGCGCGCAGGCCGCCGATCAACCCTCGAGCTTCCTCGCCCGATGCAGCATCCAGATGATCTCCTCGAAGAAGGCGTTGTTGCTCGGATAGTCGAACAGGGTCGGCGGCGACTGCCGCAGAAACCACGCTCCGCGGTTGAGCATCGCCTTCGGGGCCGCCCCCGCGAGTTCATCGATCAACAGGCGGTAATTGGCGGTCAGCTCCGCGCCCTGACGTTCTCCCAGGCATCGGAACAACACCGGCGCCACCCCATCCAGCGCCAGCGAGAACCGGGCAACCCCATTGGCCAGCACCAGATCCAGTTTCAATTCCGATTCCGATTCCGCCCGGCCGGTCGATCGCGTCGCCTGAATCCTGCCCGCGGCGATCAACCTCAGATGCCGCCACTCGACCGGGACGGGGCGGCCGATGGGATCGTAGATCAACAGCGCGTCCGGGCCGAACCCGATCCGGCGCACGAATTTGGTCGGCGGGATTTGCGGCAGCAAAGGCATCGGCAGCAACTCGGTTTCGACCCCCTCGACCCGTAGCGCCCCTTGTAGCCGCCCGGCGTCCTCCGCCGTAAGATCACGCACCAGGATCCCATAGGCATCGTTGGCCAGACCATGCGCGTCGGCATCCACCAGGCAACGAACGGCGGTGAACGCCCGTTTCAACTGCTCGATCCCCGGAGGTTCGAGGCTCTCCTGCAGTAGCGCGTAGCGAACCGGTTTCACGCACTCATCATCTCCTTCAGGGTCTTGCCCAAACGCGCGACTCCCTCCGGCAATTTCGACGCCGGCTCGCCGCCGAAGCTGATCCGCATTTCGTGATCCGGCCGCCGCCGCGTCGGATCCTCCGCATAACATAAATCTCCGGGGACATACAGCACGTCATGCCGCAGCGCCGACTTGAACAGCTTCGAGCCCACCCCGGTCCGGATCCGGCGCGGCAGCCGCGCCCAGACGTAGAGACCGCCGGTGGGCTCGCGCCACTCGACTTCCGGCGGGAAATGCGCGCGCAAGGCCCGGCACATCACGCCGGCCTTGGCGGCGTAACGGGCGCGCAAGACCCCAAGATGCCGGCCGTACACCCCCGATGCGAGGGCCGACCGCACCAGTTGCTGCAGCAAATTGGAGGTCCCGAAATCATGATTGCTCTTCACCCGCATGACCACGCCGCGCAATCGCCGCGGCAGAATCCCAAAACCGACCCGGACCCCCGTGGCGAACGGTTTGCTGTACGTGCCGCTGTAGATCACCCGTTCCCGCGCCCCCGCGACCGTCAGTGCCGAGGGAATATCCGCCCCCCGAAACCGCAGCTCCCGGTAGGCCGCGTCTTCCAACAGGTAAATAGGATGCCCGGCGGCACGCTCGTAGTGCCGCAGAATCCGCAACACCTCAGCCTTCTTCTCGCCGGCCGTGCTCAGGCCGGTCGGGTTCTGATGATAAGTCACCAGGTAGAGCAGCTTGACCCGGTCGAGTTCCCCGCGCGCGCGCAGCTCTCCCAGCACCCGGTCCAACGCCACCAGGTCAATCCCGTCCGTCTCGAGCCGAATACCCCGGCAGCGCAGGCCATGACTTTGCGTGATGCCCAGATAGACGAAATAGGTGGGATCCTCCACCAGCACGATGTCCCCGGGATCGCAGAGACACTCGCTCAGCATGTAGAGCAACTGTTGCGATCCGCTCGTGATGCAGAGGCGTTCCGGATCGTAAGGCCCGTCCGGCCCCGCCTCGCCGCCATCCATCCCCGCCACGTGGGCGGCCGTCAGGCGCCGCAACTCCGGGTCGCCGGCGGTGGTCCCATACTGCAGCGCCCGCCGCCCTGGTCCCCCGGCGCCGAGGAGTTCGTCCATGAGCGCCAGCGTTTCGTTGACTGGCAGCGTGGCGCTGTCGGTGAAACCCGCCGCCAGCGAGATCAATTCCGGACGAGCCAACGCCGTTCCCATCAGCCAGGTCACCGCGGGTTCACCGGTCCGTGCCGCAAGCTTCGAAAACCCAGATTCGCCCATGAGCGGATCGAGTCTACGCCGCGAGCCTGCCTTTGGCGATCCCAAGTTGCGCCGGCAAAGTCGCGCTCGCGCCCCGCCCCGCCCCGCCGCCGCGGACCGCGGGCCAGCCTGCCGCCAGAACCCACCGCCCCGATTTCATGTCGAATATGCGACATGAAATCGGGACGTCGAAGTCTGGTCCGGAGTCAGGACATTTTCCGAGCCACTCAAGTCCCGCGCTTTATCCCGCACTTCATCCCGGTAACTTTGAGATTCTCGAGGGAGAAGAGCCTTTGCCCGTTCAGTTCGGTCAGACCTGCAGACAGGCTAAGCGTGAGATCAAGTGCAGGATCAAGTCCAGTTCGCAGAATGTCCAAACTCCGAAGGCCATATTTTATGTCGCATATGCGACATAAAATATGGTCGTGTCGCGTCCGCGGGTTTGGGGTGGACCGTTGCGTTGCTGGCGCGGTCCGCGCGGCAGGGTGTGTTCGGGTTCAGGTTTGCTGAGGATTTTGGGATTTGGGATATGGGATTGGGGATTGGGGATTGAGGTTTGGGTTGCATCCGCCGCGCAACCGGGCCACTTGTTAGAGAATGATGGGACAGGATGCAGCGTTGCGGGGGCCGGGCGGGCTGATATCGCCGGCGGCGCTGATGTCGATTCGCAATCTCGAACTGCGGGCGCGGGTGGTGGTTGAGGGTTTTTGGAGCGGGTTGCATCGGAGTCCATATCACGGTTTCTCGGTCGAGTTCACGGAGTATCGCCAGTATACGCCGGGGGATGATCCGCGGTACCTGGACTGGCGGTTGTATGCGCGGTCGGATCGCTATTATCTGAAGAAGTTCGAGGACGAGACCAATCTGCGTTGTCATCTGCTGGTCGACCAGAGCCGGTCGATGGCCTACGGCTCGATCGGCCACACGAAAGCGGATTACGCCGCGACACTGGCGGCCACGCTGGCTTCGTTTTTGTATCAGCAGGGGGACGCGGTGGGTTTGCTCTGTTTTGACGAGGCGATCCGCGATTATCTGCCGGCGCGTCATCGGTCGGGGCAATTGCGCAATTTGATGTTGCAGCTGGAGCGGCCGTCGGCGGGGGGCGGCACGGATTTATCGTCGCCATTGCGGCGGGTGGTTGAGGTGGTGCGCAAGCGGGGGCTGATGATCCTGATATCGGACCTGCTGGCGGCGACGGAGCGGCTGGAAGGGGATCTGACGGCGCTGGCGGCGAGCGGACACGAGGTGATGCTGTTCCAGGTTTTGGATCCGGCGGAGCTGACGTTCAGTTTTGGGGAGCCGGTGGTCCTGCAGGATGTCGAGACCGGTCGGGAGCTGCTGTTGGATCCGGTGGCGGCGCGGGCGAAGTATCTCGAGCGCATGCAGGGGCATTGCGAGGTGCTTGAATCACTTTGCCGCAAGCTGGGCGTCAGTTATCGCCGGTTCGCAACCGACGAACCCTTGGAGCTGGTGCTGTTCGATTTTCTGCGGGAACGAATGCAGCGGGGCCGGTGGGTGCGGCGCGGTGGATGGGGGGCGCGGCGGTCATGAGTTTCCTGGCGCCACTCTTTCTGTTGGGGGGCCTGGCGGTCGGGCTGCCGTTGCTGTTTCATCTCACCCGGCGGAGCACCCGGCAGCGACAAGTGTTCAGCACGCTGATGTTTTTGCAGCCGACGCCGCCGCGGCTGACGCGGCGAAACCGCGTTGAGCACGTTTTGCTGTTGTTGTTGCGGTGCGGGGTGATCGGTTTGCTGGCTTTTGCGTTTGCCCGCCCGTTCTTCCGTGAATCCGCCTCGGTCGTGCCCGAGGTGACGCCGCCGCAGCGCTGGGTGCTGCTGCTGGACACCAGCGCCAGTCTGCAACGGGAGGGACTTTGGGCCGCGGCGGAGGCGGAGTATCGACGCGTTTTGGACGAGCTGGCTCCCGGTGACGAGCTGGCGGTCATGACCTTTGACCGGCAGGTCCGCACAGTGCTCTCCTTCGAGCAATGGCGCGGGGCGGGCGTGGAAGATCGGCGGGTGCTGGCGTTGGAACGGTTCGGGCAAACCAAGCCTGGCTGGGCGGGGACACGGCTTGACCTGGGGTTGCTGGCGGCCGCGGAGCTCTTGAACGAAGAGGAAGCTCTGGCGAACGAAGCGGTGTCGAAACGGATCCGGGTGATTACGGACCTGCAAGCGGGGGCGCAGTTGAGCGCGTTGCAGGGTTACAACTGGCCGGCGGGAATCGAGATCGTGCCCCAGCTCCTGCGGTCGTCCGCCCCCGGCAATGCCGGGATTCAATGGGTGGCAGCCACCGAGTTGGACTGGGGCGGGAGCGCGAGTGAACTGGCGGCTGTCCGCGTGCGGGTGACCAACGCCACGGATTCGCGTCGGGACCAATTCGAAGTGCACTGGGGAGAGGGGGACCGGGGCGAACCGATGCGGGTCCAGGTCCCGCCCGGGCAGTCGCGGGTCTTCGGACTTCCCGTGCCTTCCGGAGCGGGTGACCCGGCAACCCTGCGGTTGGCGGGCGACGACCACGAGTTCGACAACACGGTGCATACCCTTGGTCCGCAGGTGACGGAACGCCGGGTCTGGTTTTGGACCGACGACCGGTCGGATGATCCGAAGCGGCTCGGCTATTATTTGGAGCGCGCCTTTCCCGCCCTGCCGCGCCGCAAGACGGAATTGCGCACGCTGGTGGCCGGCGCGGAATGGCGGGAGACGGGGAAGGGTGGGGCGCTGGTCATTGCGGCCGGGGCGCAATCTTCCGGGCACATTGCGGCGGCGCGGAAATGGGTGACCGACGGTGGCACCTTGTTATGGGTGCTGACGGATGCGGCGGGCGGGGCGGACGGGTTGCGCGCGCTGATCGCATCCGACTCGGTCGCCGTGACGGAAGCCGGGGTGGACAACTACGCGTTGCTCGAGCGGATCGATTTCCGGCATCCGCTGTTCGCGCCCTTCGCGGACCCGCGATACAGCGATTTCACGAAAATCCATTTCTGGCGCCATCGGCGGGTTGAATTCGGGGGTGTGCCCGGGGCGAGCGTGCTGGCGCGGTTCGACGGAGGCGATCCCGCATTGATCGAATTGCCGCTCGGATCGGGGAGGGTGCTCGTGCTTGCGGCGGGCTGGCATCCGGCCGATGGGCAGCTGGCGTTGTCGTCGAAGTTTGTCCCGTGGCTGCATGCGATGGTTGAGTATGCGGCCGGAGCACCGGCACAACCCAGTCAGTATTACGTTGGGGATCTGGTGGCGTTGGCCGCTTCGGACCTGGAGCCGGTCACCGTCGCCCGGCCGGACGGAACGGTGGTGGAATCGACCGACCAGACCTTCCGGCAGACCGACCTTCCCGGCATCTACCGCGTGAGCCAAGGGGCGGATGAATGGCGTTTTGCCGTGAACCTCGAACCGGCGGAGACGCGGACGAGTCCGATGGCGCCGGACGATCTGGAACGGCTGGGCGTGCCGTTGCGGGCTGAGATCGCCGAGGCGTCGTCGTCGGGACAACCTGCCCGCCATCGGCACGAGGCGGAGGTCGAGGGCCGGCAAAAGTTATGGCGCTGGTTGATTGTGGGGGCGCTGCTGATTCTGGGGTTGGAAAGCTGGTTGGCGGGGCGATTGACGCGCGGTCGGGTGTCGTCGGCGACCGGGTGAGGCGCATTGCATTTCCTGATCATTGGTGTAAATAACTCTGACAAATAAACTCTGGTGCCATGCTGGATCGACTCCTTCAGACCCGACTTGAGCCCGTTGTCGAACGCGATCGGCAAAGGCGGTTGGCGACGCGCCTGGCGCGGGTCTACGGTGTGGCGGGCCTGGTGGGGTTGGTATTTCTGTTCTTGTTCACCGCGTGGGAGTGGCGGGCGGGTTGGGTGGCGCCGGTGTTGTTGCTGGGTGGCTTCGCGGTGGCGGTGGCGGTGCGGTGGCGGTTCCGGCGGCGGACGAGCGATGTCCGGGAGGTTGCGCGCGAGATTGAGCGGGATCATCCGCGGCTGCATGCGTTGTTGTTGACGGCGGTGGAGCAGCGGCAGGACCCGGCGACCGGCGGGTTGGGCTACTTGCAGGAGCGGGTGGTGCGGGAGGCGATAGAATTCGACCGACAGCATCCCTGGGCGCATCGGTTTTACGAGCGACTTTTTTTTGCCCGCGTGGCGCAGGTTGCGGCTTTGATGTTCTTTCTGGTGGTGGCAGGGGGGTTGTTGGTGCTGGCGCCGGTGGGCGGGGGCGGCTCAACGGCTTTGGTGGTGGGGACGGGGATTGAGGTGACGCCGGGGGACACCACGGTTGAGCGTGGGGAAGGACTGGTCGTGCTGGCGCGGTTTGGCGGTCCGCTGCCTGGGGCGGTGGTGTTGGTGGTCGTGCCGGCAACGGGCGAGGTCATGCGGTTGCCTTTGGCGCGGAACCTGGACGATCCGGTGTATGGGGGGAGGATTCCGGAGATCCGGGGGGATTTGGCATACCGGGTGGAGTATGACGGGGAGGTGACGCGCGACTATGCGGTGACGGTCTATGATTTGCCGCGGTTGGAGCGGGCGGATGCCCATCTGGAGTATCCGGCTTATACCGAGTTGGGGGAAAAGACGATCGAGAACACCCGGCGGGTATCGGCGGTCGAGGGGACCCGGGTTCGGTATGTGATGGAGCTGAACAAGCCGGTCAGCTCGGCGGTCTGGGTCGACCGCGATCAGGGTGTCCTGGCCTTGCGGTCGGTGGAGTCTCGTTCGAACGCGATGGAGTTGGAGTTCACGCTCGAGCGGAACGCGCGTTATGCGCTGCGATTGACCGACGCGGCCGGCCGGACCAACCGGGCTCCGGAGCAATTCGTGCTCGAGGTTTTCACCAACCGGACACCGGAGCTGAAGCTGGTGTTGCCACGGGGAGATGACCGGGTTTCGCCCCTGGAAGAAGTGAGGTTCCGGGCGCAGGCGAGCGACGATTTCGGGCTGAGCGCCTATGGGATGGGCTACCGGTTTGGGGCGGGTGAGACGTCGACGATCGAGTTGGGCGGCGCCTCCGGGCGCCATGAGCAGCGCGAGTTCGACCAGGTGCTGCCGCTCGAGACGTTGTCGGCGCGTCCGGGCCAGTTGTTGACCTACTATTTCTGGGCGGATGACGTGGGGCCGGATGGAGCGGTGCGGCGGACTTTTTCGGACATTTATTTCCTCGAAGTGCGCCCGTTTGACGAGATCTTCCGTGAGAACCAATCCGGGACGGGCGAGAGCCCTCCTGGTGAGCAGCAACCGCAAGGGGGGGCATCCGAGCGGTTGGCGGATTTGCAGAAGGAGATCATCGCGGCGACCTGGTCTTTGCAGCGGCGGGGCACACCGAAGGCGCCGGCCGGTTTTGCGGACGATGCCGCCGTGATTCGGCAGTCGCAGGAACATGCGTTGGAACAGGCCGTGGACCTGGGGGCGCAGGCGGACGATCCGGACGCGCGGCGCTGGGCGGAGACGGCGCGGGCCGAAATGGAACGGGCGGTACGGGAGCTGGAGCGGGCGGGGGCGGAGGGATTGGCCGGGCCACTGGCTCCGGCGCTGGAGGCCGAACAGTTGGCCTATGAGGCCGTGCTGCAGCTTCAGACTCGGGAATACCAGATCGCCCGCGGTCAGCGGGGGCAGGGCAGCGGCAGTCGTTCCGGGCGGATGCAGCGGCAGTTGAGCCAGCTGCAATTGAAGGCTTCGGAGGACCGCTACGAAACCCAGCGCCAGGCGACGCCGCAGGTCGACGAGCAGCAGCGGGAGCAACTGCAGTTTCTGGCCCGGCTCAAGGAACTGGCTCAACGTCAGCAGGACGTCAACGCACGATTGCGGGAGCTGGAGTTGGCGCTGCAGGAGGCCCGGACCGACGAGGAGCGCGAGGAAGTCCGCCGGCAGCTTCGACGGTTGCGCGAGCAGCAGGAGCAGATGTTGTCGGATGTGGATGAACTGCGCCAGCGGATGGATCGTCCCGGCAATCAGTCCGAGACGGCCGAGGCGCGGCGGCAGTTGGAGGAGACGCGGTCGCAGCTTCAGCGCGCGTCCGAGGCCATGGAGCAGGGGGCCGTCTCGCAGGCGGTGGCGTCGGGCACGCGGGCTTCGCGTCAACTCGAGGAACTGCGGGAGGATTTCCGGACCCGGAACGCGAGTCAGTTTACGGAGGCGATGCGGGAGATGCGGGGGCAGGCGCGGGATTTGGTGGAGCGCCAGGAGGAGTTGGCCCGGCGGATGGCCGAGTTATCCGGGAGCCAGCGTCCGAGGTTGAGCGATGCCATGCCGCGTGACGATCTGGCGCGGCAGGCGGCGGAGCAGACGTCCGGTTTGACCAACCTGCTCGAGCGCGTCCGCCGGGTGACGGAGGAATCCGAGTCGGCGGAGCCGCTGTTATCGCGCGAGCTTTACGAGACTTTCCGTCAGACCGCCCAGGCCGATTCGGCGGGTCTTCGTGAGGTTACGGAGGAGTTGTTGCGCCAGGGCGCGTTGACCCGCCCGGTTTACGATCTGCTCCGGTTTCCGGAGCGTGAAGGTCCGGGGCAATCACTGGCAACGACCGAGCGGCTGCTGCGGGAGGGGCATCTGCCCGCGGCGCAACTGCTCGAGGAGAAAGCGCGCGCCGGTTTGGGACAATTGCAGCGGGGCATAGACCGCGCCGCGGAGAAGATCCTGGGCGACGACACCGAGGCGTTGCGGCTGGCGCGATCGGAATTGGACGAACTGATTGAGCAGTTGGAGGGTGAGATCACCGAGGGCCGTGGTGTCGCCGGAGAGACGAACGCGGTGGGAGTCGTTGCGGGAGGCCGGGGTAACCGCGCGGATGAGCGGAGCGAAAGAGGGGCGGACGATGAGGCAGGATCGGAGCGCGGGGAAGTCGGGACCGATCGAATGGCCGAGCGCTACGGGGTCGAACGATCCAATCAGGCGAGCTCAGCTCGCCCCGGTGCGGGGGAGGGCGGGGAAGGGACCGGCCAGGCTGGCGGTGCCGGTGGAGAACGCGCTGGCGGCGATCAGCCCGACGGTGGGGAGCCGAGGATGTTCTTCGAGAATCCGGGTCTGGCGCGCGGGGGAGCAGGGGGCGGTGGCGGCGGACCGGTGACCGGCACGGGTTACCGCGATTGGCTGTCGCGGTTGGGTGAAGTTGAGGAATTGTTGGATTCGCCCGATTTGAGATCCGAGGTGGGGCGGGTGCGGGATCGGGTGCGGACGGCCCGGGCGGAATACAATCGGCATGGGGAACCGCCGCGATGGGAGTTGGTGGAGTTGGAGATGGCGGCGCCGTTGAGCGGAGTGCGGGACCGGTTGCTGCAGGAGTTGGCCCGGCGTCAGTCGCCGGAGGCTTTGGTGCCGATCGATCGCGATCTGGTGCCGCCGCGATACAGTGAGTTGGTGCGGCGTTATTACGAAAACCTTGGGGCAACCGACTGACCTGGGATGGAGCCTGGCCCTTTTGCATCGGTGTTGATTTCCAATCGGGATTGGATGCTCCCGGCCGGGCTATTGGTGCTGGTGTTGGGGGTGCTGGCGTCGGGGAGTTATTGGCGGGCGCCGGCGGCGGGCCGGCAGCGAGCGCTTGGACTGGGGTTGAGGCTGCTTGGCATTCTGGCGTTGATCCTCTGTCTGCTGGAGCCGGTCTGGGTGGGGGAACGCGCCAAGCGGGGCGCCAATTACTTCGCCGTGCTGGTGGACAACAGCCGGGGTTTGCAGTTGAAAGATCCCGGCGCCACCGAGTCGCGCGGGGCGGAGTTGCACGAGTTGCTTGGGGCGGGGGCGGGGAGTTGGCTGGGTGCGCTGGAGGATGGATTCCAGTTGCGGCGGTATTACTTCGACAGCCGGTTGCAGGCGACGCGGGATTTTGCGGAGCTGGACTATGAGGGTAGCGCGTCGGCGCTCGGGGCAGCCCTGAGCGGGATTCGGGAACGGTTTTCCGGCCAACCGCTCGCGGGGGTGTTGTTGTTTTCCGACGGCAACGCCACCGATGTGGTGGAGGGGGAAGGGGCGGCAACGGGGCTGCCGCCGGTTTATCCGGTGTTGATCGGGGCCGAGGCGGCCATGCGCGATGTGGGCGTGCGCAGCGTCAGCGTGAGCCAGACCGCATTCGAGGACGCGCCGGTGACCGTCAGCGTGCGGGTGGGGGTGACCGGTTACGCGGGGCGCCGGGTGACGGTGGAGTTGCGCGCGCCGGAAGGCCATCTGGTTCAGGAACAGACCTTCAGGGTGCCGTCGGGCGAGGAATCGTTGACTTGCCGGTTTCAAGTGCGGCCGGAACAGAGCGGGATATTGCTTTACCAGGCGCGGGCGATGGCGGAGGAGAGCCGGCTGACGAGCGAGGCGGACTCGCCGGAGGCGACGCTGGCGAACAACCAGCGCTGGGTGGTGGTCGATCGCACCGGGGGCCCGTACCGGGTGCTCTACGTGGCGGGGCGTCCCAATTGGGAGTTCAAATACCTGAATCGCGGGCTGGCGGACGACGAGCAGGTTGAAGTGGTGGGTCTGATTCGGGTGGCGCGGCGCGAGCCGAGGTTCGAGTTTCGTGGCCGCGAAGGCGAGTCGAGCAATCCCTTGTTTCGGGGTTTTGATCGGACCTCCGAGGAGACGGAGCGTTACGATCAGCCGGTATTGGTTCGGTTCAATCCGCGCGACCCGGCGGAACTCGCCGGCGGTTTTCCCAAGGATGCCGGGAGCTTGTTCGAGTACGACGGGATTGTGCTCGATGATCTCGAGGCGGGCTTTTTCACCCACGACCAGCTGAACCTGATCCAACGGTTTGTCTCGGAACGCGGCGGCGGGCTGTTCTTGCTGGGTGGCACTGAATCGTTCCGCGAAGGCGGTTATGAGCGAACGCCCGTGGGGTCGATGCTGCCCATTTATCTGGACCATGAACCGGTGCCGTCCGGGGTCGGCGAGTTCCGACTCGAGTTGACGCGCGAAGGCGCGCTCGAGCCCTGGTTGCGGCTGCGGAGTTCGGAGGCCGGCGAGCAGGCGCGCTACGAGGAACTGGTGCCGGTGCGCGTGTTGAACCGGGCCCGGGATTTGAAGCCCGGGGCCAGCCTGCTGGCGGTGGTGAAGGACGCGCAAGGGGAGGTTTACCCGGCTTTGGCGGCGCAGCGGTTTGGCTGGGGCCGGGTGGCGGTTTTGCTGGCGGGGGATGTCTGGCGCGTGGGGTTGCGGAGCGAGGCGACCCAGGCCGATCTCCAGAAAGGGTGGCGGCAATGGCTGCGCTGGCTCGTCGCGGATGTCCCCGGCCGGGTGGCATTGCAGCCGTCCCAGGGCCCGGACGAGAGCGGTGCCATCAGGTTGCAGACGCGGGTGCGCGACGCGGAGTATCGGCCGCTCGAAGATGCGACGGTGACCCTGACCGTGCGGCACATGACCAACGCGCCGTCGACCACGCTTGCCGGCAATGCCATCGAGAGCGCCCCGGTGGTGTTGCGTTTGACCGCCGAACCCTCCGGCGGCGAGGCCGGCCTCTATGAGACCACGTTTGCACCCCGGGCCGACGGTGCTTACGTCGCGCAAGCCACCGTGGTGGACGCCGAAGGAGTGACGGTGGGGAGCGCGGAAGCGGGATGGACTTCGGATTTCTCGGCGGACGAGTTCAAATCGCTCACACCCGACCGCGCGTTGATGACGCGGTTGGCCCAGGCCACCGGCGGGCGGGTGCTGCGTCCGGAGGATCTCGACGCGTTTGTGCGCGATATACCACGTCGATCCGCCCCGATCACCGAGACCGTTTCCGAGCCGATCTGGCATCGGCCGGCGGTGTTCCTGTTTGCCCTCGGGTGTTTTATCCTGGAATGGGGTTTGCGCCGCAGAAAGGGGCTGGCATGAGGGTGAAAGGCGGAAGGTGCAAGGTGGAATGCGGAGCCGGAGGGGGCCGGTTGCGTCCGGTGTGGGGTGGGTTGCGGGCCGGGTTGGCCGCCGCCGTAATGGGCCTGGCCTTTTTTGCCATCCTCCTGGCCGCGGAAGAGCGTCAGACGGTGTTCGTGGTCGTTGGCGCTCCCGGCGAGGCGGCCTATCGTCCCCAGTTCGGCGAGTGGACGGAACGATGGCGGGAGGCAGCGTCGGCCGCGGAGGCTGATTTTGTGGCGGTCGGTTTGGATGAAACCAATGCGGTGCCCGACCGTCAGATACTCGAAACCAAGCTGGTGGGGCTGGCGGAGGGATCGAATGCGGTGGTCTGGCTGGTGTTCATCGGGCACGGCACCTTCGATGGGGAGACCCCGAAATTCAACCTGCGTGGTCCGGACGTGTCGGCGATGGACCTGGCCACCTGGCTTCAGGCGTGGCGCCGACCCGTGGCGATCATCCAGTGCGCCTCGGCGAGCGGTCCGTTCCTTGCCCAGTTGTCGCACACCAACCGGGTGGTGATCACGGCCACCCAGAGCGGTGAAGAGCAGAACTTCGCCCGGTTCGGAGCGCACATGGCGGAGTCCATCGCCGATCCGACGGCGGATGTGGACAAGGACGGCCAGACCTCGTTGCTGGAGGCCTTCCTGGTCGCGTCGCAGCGGGTGGCGGAGTTCTATGAGTCCGAAGGGCGCCTGGCCACCGAGCACGCTTTGCTCGACGACAACGGAGACCGGTTGGGAACGCCCGCGGATTGGTTCGAGGGGGTTCGCGCCGTCAGGCGGGCCGCCGACGGGGCCCGACCGGATGGTCTTCGGGCGCATCAGTTTCATCTGATCCGGAGCGAACGGGAGCGGCGGTTGCCGGAGGAATTTCGGTTGAGTCGCGATCAACTCGAGTGGGAGCTGGAGACTTTGCGGACCCGGAAGAATGAACTGAGCCTTGAGGTCTATTTCGATCAGCTCGAGCGGTTGCTGGTGCGGTTGGCGCGGCTGTACGAGTCATTCGGACAATTACCGGATTCCCCGGGGTCGAACGAGAGCCGTTGAAATTCGTCCCGTGCCGCGCTTAATTGGATTTGCCAAACCCGCGGAGGTCTGGCATGCAGTCTCGACCGCTATGAGATCAATGATGTTCCGCGCGGCTGTCGCCGCCATGGTTGTCTGCTGGGGGTGTTCCGGCCGGTTGCACGGCCAGGCTCCGACGTCGGACCTGCTGGCCAGCTACCACTTTGTTGGCGGCGCCCAGTTGTCCAGCCGGTCCGACAGCACCACGCTGCGAGAGATCATGGGTCTCCCCCAGACGCACGCCCTGGCCAGGTACGTCCTGGACCGTTTGGCCCAGGCACCGCGGACGCTGTTTCCAGACGCGGTCGACACCACCCAAGCCGCCAAGGGCAAAGCCTTGCTCCGCGAGATGCTCGATGACCTCTTTCCGCGCGAGTCATTCCTCGACGTTCGCGGCCGGGCGGGCACCGCCCCCGGGTGGATCTTTGGGATCGCGCTGTCGGACGAACGCGCCGCTTTGTGGCAGGCGAACCTCTCGGAGTTGATGGCCCTCTGGAAACTGGGCACGCCCGATATCGGGGAACAGGCCGGATTGAAGGTAGCCACGGTCAAAGCGGGGCAGGGCGCAACGGTGGTGCGTTGGACGCGAAGCGGGGAATGGCTGCTATTGGGCGTGGGCGGGGAGCGGTTCGAGGCCTGGGATCATATGCTGACCACCGTCCGGCAATCGCAGCGGCCCCGTCCGACGCTTGCCGGCGAATGGCTCAAAGCCGAGTTCAACCTGGCCCGTTGGGCGACTCCCGCGGGGTTGCCGAACTGGACGGTCTGGCCTCAGGTGAAGCTGAGCGCCGCCGGTCGCGAGGCGGATGTTCGGCTCACTTCGAGCCTGGTCTTTGCCGAGGATATGACCGGCCCGCTCGATCCGTGGCAGGTCCCGACCAACATCATTCAAGAACCGCTGATCAGCTTCACGGCCTGGCGCGGAGCCCGGCCCTGGCTGAGCCGGTTGGACGTGCTGGCGCGTTTGGGATTGGCGCCCGCGCCGAATGAAGTCTATTTCTGGGCTCAGTCCCTGAGCGTGCCGCAGTCGTTGGTGGCCTTTCCGGCAGAGGACCCCACCAACCGGGTGAAGGCAATGCTGGCACCCGCCCTCGAAATGGTTCCGGCTGGTTGGCGGGAGCGGGGGTTGGGTCAGATCGAATGGCAGGAGGAAGCCCACCAGTTGGTCTGGAGATCCCTGCCCCTATTGTTTCCCCATCTTCGACCCGCCAAGGACGGTGGGCGAGGGTTCATCACCGGCGGGTTGTTTCCGGCCCTGCAGACGACCAACGCGCCGCCGCAGGAATTGCTCAACCAGTTTATCGGCAAGCCCGACCTCGTTTATTACAACTGGGAAATCACCGCCCGCAGGCTGATGCAGTTGCGGCTGCAATTCCAGTTGGCGGGCATGGTCAGCGGGAAAGCCGTGCTCCTGACCAACAGCCCCGCGCTGCCGTGGCTCATCGAGCTGGAACAACGCCTCGGCAACTCCGCCACCGAAGTGGTCGCGGTCTCGCCCAGGCAATGGTCGCTCACCCGGCGGGCGCCCATCGGTTTGACCGCAACCGAAATAGCGGCCGCGCTCTGCTGGTTCGATAGCCTCGATTTTCCCAAGCTCACCCTGAGATTGCCGGATCGGTCGGCGCCCAGACCCAGTCCGAAAGCCCCCCGAAAGCGGTGACGAAGGCGAGTCATGCTCAAGCTGGGTGTCAACATCGATCACGTGGCCACGGTCCGGGAAGCCCGCTACCGCGGCCGACCCGTGGGTGAACCGGATCCCGTCGCCGCCGCCCTGCTGTGCGAGGAGGCGGGTGCTCACGGTATCACCGCGCATCTGCGTGAGGACCGCCGCCACATTCAGGACCGCGACGTCTGGGCCTTGCGCGAGAAAATCGGCACCCGGTTGAACCTCGAGATGGCCAATGTGCCATCGATCGTCGACATCGCGCTGCGGCTCGAGCCGGACATTGTCTGCCTGGTTCCCGAGCGTCGCGAGGAATTGACCACGGAAGGTGGTTTGGACGTGCAGGCGCAAGTGGCGGCCGTGCAGGCATCCTGCCGCCGGTTCCGCCAGGGGAACATCGAGATCAGCCTGTTCATCGACCCGGACCTTAACCAGGTGAAGGCTGCGGCGGCCACGGGAGCCGGTTTCATCGAATTGCACACCGGCGCCTTTGCGGAGCACTACCACGATCCCGTTGCGGGTGAACGTGAACTGAATCGACTGGCCGCCGCCGCGGAAGCGGCCCACGCCTTGGGATTGCGGGTGAACGCCGGGCACGGCCTAAACTACGAGAATGTGCCGGCGCTGCTGCGGGTGCCGTACCTGGTCGAGCTGAATATCGGGCACAGCCTGGTGAGTCGCGCCATCACCGTGGGACTCGCCGCCGCCGTGCGCGAGATGCTCGCCGCCATGGCCGGTTACACCGGCGGCAGCCCCGGTCCATCGGCCGGGCCAACCCCCGGAACCAACCCGACCAAGACATGATCCTGGGCACCGGCGTGGATATCATCGAGGTCGACCGCATTCGGGGTTCCTACGAGCGGTTTGGGGAGCGGTTTGTCCGCCGGATTCTCAGCGACAGCGAGCTCGGTTATTGCCTGGCTCACCGCGATCCGGCGCCGTTCCTGGCCGCGCGGTTCGCCGCGAAAGAGGCGATCTCAAAAGCCTTCGGCACCGGCATCGGCGGCCAGTTGGGCTGGCAGGACATGGAAGTGGGCCGGAAATCAACCGGCGAACCCTTCGTCATCCTGCATGACCAGGGCCTGCTCCTGCTCAAGGAACGGGGCGCCGACCACGTGCATCTGACCCTTAGCCATACCCAGGTTTACGCCGTGGCCATGGCGCTGCTGGAATGTCGGAGCTCCGCCGCCCCGCCGGCTACCACCGCCTGAGCGGGGACCCGGGTGGCCGGTTTAAGGGCCGAATCAGCCGCTCGCTCCCGGTTGTTCCCGTGGTCGAAGAAATCCGCAGTTCGCCTTTACCGGCGTTTTTTGGACGGGGCGTAGAAGTAACCGCCGCGGATGCGGGCGCCGCGGGCGCGGCCGGCGACGACGCCGCGTTTTTCGAGGCTATCGTCGAACAGGGTGGTGTAGGTGTAGTTGAAGTTGGGCAGTTTCAGGCGCTCGATTTTGCGGCAGATGAACCGTTCGATGGCGTCCATGTGCGGGCCATCCTCGGCGACCATGAGGGTGAAGGCGTCGCCGGTGGCCTGGGCGCGGCCCGTGCGGCCGATGCGATGGACGTAATCCTCGGGATGTTGCGGGACGTCGTAGTTGATGACGTGGCTGACGTCGGCAATGTCGAGCCCGCGGGCCGCGATGTCCGTGGCCACCAGCGCCTCGAACTTGCCGTCGCGGAAACCGCGCAGGGCCTGCTCCCGTTCGCGCTGGGTGCGGTTCGAGTGGAGGACGGCGACGGCGTGGTTGTTACGGCGGAGCACATTGGCAATGCGATCGGCGCGATGTTTGGTCCGGCAGAAGATGATCGCGGAATCGTAGTTCACCGCCTCGAGCAGGGCGAGGAGCAGATCGGATTTCTGCTGGTCCGAAACCGGATAGACCGCGTGACGGACGGTCTCGGCCGGCGAGCGTCGGATGCCGATCTCGATGGTTTCCGGGGTCTTCATCGCCCAGCGCACCAGCGTCTCGATCTCGGGCGGGATGGTGGCTGAAAAGAGCGAGGTCTGGCGATTGCGGGGGCAGCGTTCGATGATGCGCCGCACATCGGGCAGGAAACCCATGTCCAACATGCGGTCGGCCTCGTCCAACACCAGAAACTCGATCCGGTCGAGCTTGCAGGTGCCCCGCTGGATATGATCGAGCAGCCGCCCCGGGGTGGCCACGATGATGTCGACCCCTTTCTTGAGCTGTTCGAGCTGTTTGCCATAGCCCACCCCGCCGTAGAGAACGGCAATGTCCAGCGTCGCGAAGCGGGCGAGATCGCGAAACGCCGTCTCCACCTGGGCGGCCAATTCGCGCGTTGGCTCGAGAATCAACGCCCGGGCGTGCCCGGCGGGTTGGTCGAGCCGATGCAGAATCGGGAGGGCGAAGGCGGCGGTCTTGCCCGTGCCGGTCTGGGCGCTCCCGATCAGGTCTTTGCCCTCGAGCATCAGCGGGATGGCTCGGAGTTGGATGGGGGTGGGTTCGACATAGCCCATCGCCCGAATGCCATCCATGAGCGGGCGGGAAAGACCGAATTTGGAAAACGCCATGAACGGACTCTAGCTGGGCCGGAACGGGGAAGCGAGGGCAAATTGGCGGCGAAGCGGCGGGGGCGCCGATCAGTGGGCGGCGCCAGGAGCGGAAGGAGAGGATTGCGTTTCGGGTGCGTCAGGTCGAGGGGCGGCGGGGAGCTTCACGGAGAAGCGTCTTGCGGTTTCGGCGATGTCGGCGGCGTCTCGGTCCAGGAGTCCCGCGATGGCGTCGGTGCGGTAGCCCTGGACCAGAAGGGCGAGGAAGAGGCCGAGTTCGCGCTTTGACCACGGCCGGTGTGGTTCCGCATCGAGGGCGATGTCGAGGTTGGAAGTGAACATGGTGGTGGGCGAGGCGGGTTAGCCGGTTAGTCGGACGCGGCCAGGTAGAGGAGAGCGACGTAGTTGAATCCGGGGATCAGGAGGATCAGGGCCAGCCAAGGGCTTTTGCCGCGCGCCATGCTGATGCGCACAGACCAGGCGATCCAGAGGGTGGCACAGGCGAGACCGGCGGCGGCGTCGCAGAGCAGGGCGAGTTGATTCGATTGGAAACGGGCATACGCAGCGCCGGCGGAAATGATCAGCCAGAGGAGGGCCCAGGCGGGAGACAATCGGGCGGCGCGGAGCAGCGGCAGAATCTGGAAGAAGGGAAGCCACACGCTGATGCCGGGCTCGGTGCCGGTGCGGACGCAGATGACCCAGAAGAGGTAGCTGGTGTAAAGGTAGAGGCCAGCGACAAGGCAGATGAAGAGGGCGGCGCCGGCGAGACTGTACCAGCGGGTGGATCCGGGTTCGAGGGCGGATTTGATCCAGGCCCGCAAGCGCTCGAGCGGCCCCCCGGCGAGGGATGCCGCATCGAGGCTTTCCAGGGCGGGCGAATCAAAGCCGAGGGCCCGGCGGACCGCCGGTTCGAGTTCGGCGGTTGGGAAGCTGATCAGGCCTCCTCGATGGCTGAACATGACCAGTGATTCGGTGCGGCCGAACACGACGGCGTTGGTCAGGGTCTGGCTGCCGACGGTGAGGGTTTCGAAGATGCGATCGGCGGCGAACGCATCGGTCGGCAGGCCGGCCGGGGCCGCAAGCCAGAGCAGGGCGATCCGGCTAGCGAACCACGCCGCCGCGGAGCGGGGAAGCGGGACGAGACCGGCAATTTTCATGGGTGCCGGGCTCGGTTATTGCCGGGTTCGAGAATGTCATCGATGAGGGACATGACTTCCCGGCTGTTGACGGGTTTGGCGATGAAGAGGCGTCCGCCGACTCGACCCCAGGCTCCTCCGAGTTCCTCCTTACGCACCGCGGCGGTGAGAAACAGAATCGGCGTATCGCGAAAGTCCGAGTCCTGTCGCAGTTGGTGAGCGAGGTCGCCGCCGGACAACCGTGGCATCATGACATCAGTGAGGATGAGATCGGGTTGAAACTCGCGGGCACAAACCAGCGCGCAGCAGGCATCGTTCTCCTCGCGAACGGTGTAGCGACCAGTCTGTTCCAGGGTCCACTTGAGCAGGCGGCTGATGCTCGCGTCGTCGTCGATAACCATGACCTTCTTCATAGTAATCATAACGCAGCCAACATCGGGCCGCTGCCGGGTTTGTGCTAGTCGGTGAGAGACGGCATTGTCTGTCGGCGTTTGGCCTACGCCGGGTGCTTCAGGGGCCGGGGAAGCGCAAGAGGCGAGGTCAGTCGACCAAGCCGTGCAGGATGGCGAAGCGCATGAGTTGCGCGGTGGTTTGCAGATTCAGTTTCTGCAGGATGCGCGTGCGGTAGGTGCTGACGGTCTTGGCGCTGAGATGCAGGGTGGCGGCGATTTCCTTGGGGGCTTTGGCGGCGGCGATGAGCCGGAGCACCTCGCGCTCACGATTCGAGAGCGATTCGAGAGGACCGGTGTCGGTCCCGGTGCCCAGCGCGAGGGCGATTTCCCCGGCGAGGTCGGGGCTGACGTAACGGCCGCCCTGGAGAACTTTGGCGACGGCGGTCAGCAGTTCCTGGGCGGCGCTGGTCTTGGTGAGGAAGCCGGCGGCGCCATGCCGGAGCACGCGCAAGGCAAGTTCGCTGTGACAGTTTCCGCTTACGATCAGAACCGGCATCCTGGGGCGGGCAGCCCGGACATCCTGCAGGATATCGAGTCCGCTCCGGCCGGGCATGGACACATCCATGAGCACCAGATCCCAGGCTTCACGCTGGATCAGCGGCAGGGCTTCCTCGGCGCTTTGGGCCTCGGCGCAGACGGCGCCGGGCAAGCCGCGCTGGAGGGTCGCCTTTACGGCATCGCGGAAAAGAGGATGATCGTCAACCACCAGAATGCGGACAGGCCGGGAGCCGTCGGTTTCCGGGCGGGTGGCCATGGCGTTCATCAAGGTGGGATGCTACGAGGTCACGCCGGGCTGACAAGTCTCAAGTGGCCGGGACCGTGAGCACATGCCGGCGGCCGACATCCAGGGTTGAGTTCGGGTCCGGGTTTGGTATGCTCTGGCGCGTTCGTGAAAACGCGCGCACGCAGCATACTGGTGTTATTCATACCGGGAGGTCGCATCGAATTCGAAGCGCGGATGGCCCGTGTGGGATGGAAGCGGAGGTTTTCCCTGCTGCGTCCGGCCGGTGTTAAGCCGGTCTTCGTGGTCAGAAGCCTGGCGGCATGATGAGCTCGACGGAAGCCAATGGATCCGGGCCGCACCAGGGCCGCGAACGAACCCTGGGGGAGGTCCAGCGGGAATTGGAGGCGGCCTATCGGCGGCTCGAGGAGGAGGGGGCGCGCCGGCGGCAACTCGAGGCCGAGTTGGAGACCCGGGTGGCGGTCCGAACGGCGGAGCTTGAGGCGGCGGCGGCGGCGCTGCGTGATAGCGAGGCGAAGTTTCGCGCTCTGGCGGAGGAATCGTTGGTGGGAGTGTATTTGATCCAGGATGGGCGCTTCCGCTATGCCAATGCCACCCAGGCCGCGATGCTCGGATACACGACCGAAGAGTTGCTCGCTCTGCCGTCGATTGTCGAGACCGTGGCGGAGGAGGATCGGACGCGGGTGCTCGAGAACTTGCGGCCGCCGACCGGGGAAGCGCGGATGGTGCGCTACGAGTTCACCGCCCTGCGCAAGGACGGAGAGAGGCGGGAGTTGGAGGTGCTGGGCGGAGTCTCGGTCTTTGACGGTCAGCCCGCGATCCTCGGCACGTCACAGGACATCACCGACCGCAAACGGGTGGAAACGACCCTACGCCAGCGGGTGGAGTTGCAGGATCAGGTGGGGAAGATCGCCGCCACAGTGCCGGGGATGATCTGTTCCTTTCAATTGCGTTCGGACGGTTCGACTTGTATGCCGTTTGCCACCCCCGCGATCGAGGAGATCTATGGTCTGAGTCCCGAGGACGTGCGGGCCGATTTCGGGCCGGCGTTTGCACGCTTGCATCCCGATGATCTGGAGCGCGTGCAACGGACGATTGCGGAATCGGCCCGGAATCTCACCCCGTGGAGGGAGGTCTTTCGCGTGCGGCACCCGCGGAAGGGGGAACTCTGGGTGGAAGGCCATTCGGTGCCGCGGAAGCAGACTGACGGTGGCGTCCTCTGGCACGGATTCGTGCAGGACGTGACCGAGCGCAAGCGGACCGAGGTCAAGCTGGCTGAGCAACTCCGGGAACTCCAGCGGTGGCACGACGCCACACTGGGCCGGGAAGGACGCATCCTCGAATTGAAAAGGCAGGTGAACGAATTGCTGGTGAAAGCGGGCGAGCCTCCCCGATATCCGAGCGTCGAGGGCGACGACTGACGGGTGAGGAGGCGTGTAGGCCAAAACCTGATATGATTATCAGCCATCGCGCGCATCGACAATTCGCGTCAGGCCGCTAGCTTTAGGGCATGACCGAGCGCGGTTTCATTCAGACTTCGGGTTGCCCCGGCGGGCCGGCGATGACGCGCCCGCGGCGGGTGGCCAGGCCCGCCCGCGAGCGGTCGGATTGGCGTGACATGCGGCGAGTTGCGGCCAGATCTCCGCGGTGTTGGATCCCCGCGGACGGCGCGCCTGTTTTGGCGTTCGTTTGCGATCGCCGGTGAGGCATACCCGATGATTGGCCCGGCATTCATCGCCCTGCTGCAAAACGTGGCGGCGTTGCTGGCCGCGGTCGCCCTCTTCGATCTCATCACCCGCCGGCGGCAGCTTGAGGGCCGGACCCTGCGTCAGGCGTTGGTGGGTGCGTTTCTTGGCGTGCTCGCCGTCGGCTTGATTCTGGGAGCATTCGAACTCGAGCCGGGCATTGTATTTGACGCGCGTTCGGTATTGTTGGGGATTTCCGGGCTTTTCCTCGGCACAGTGCCCACTCTGGTGGCGATGGGGATCTCGGCAGTCTTCCGGCTTATGCAGGGCGGGGTGGCGGCGTGGACCGGGGTGGCGGTGATTCTGGTCAGTGGCGGCCTGGGCATTGCCTGGCGGAAGCTCCGTCGGAAGCCGCTGGAGGATTTCGGTCCGGGCGAACTTTACGCGTTCGGCTTGTTGGTGCACGGGGGGATGCTGGCGTTGATGATGACGTTGCCCTGGGATAACGCGCGCCGGGTGCTGGTGGCGATCGGTTTGCCGGTGATACTCCTTTTTCCGGTGGCCACGATGGCTCTGGGCATATTGCTGGTCAACCGCCTGCGCCACGACCGAGCGCTTGCCGACCTGGCGGATAGCGAGGCGCGGTACCGCAGCATCTTTGAGAACAACCATGCGTCGATGCTGCTGATCGACCCCGAAGCGGGCCAGATTGTGGACGCGAATCCGGCGGCGAGCCGGTTCTATGGTTGGACGCGCGATCAACTCCGCCGGATGCGGATTGGCCAGATCAACGTCCTACCGCCTGAACAGTTGCGGCACGAGATGGAACGCGCCCGGGCGGCGAAGAACTATCACTTCCGGTTCACCCATCGATTGAGCGACGCCACGCTCCGGAACGTCGAGGTTTTCAGCGGCCCCATTGCCATGGGGGGGAGGGATCTTCTTTACTCGATCGTTCATGACGTGACGGAACGAACGCAGGCGGAGTGTTCGTTGCGTCAGGTCTCTTCGCTGCTGGGCATCGCGAGTCGAGTCGCGCGCTTCGGCGGCTGGAGCATCGATCCGGCGGAAGAGCGGGTGGTGTGGTCCGAGGAAATCGCCTCGATTCTCGAGTTGCCGCCGGGTTTCTCGCCGACGCTGGAGGAAGTCATCGCCCTTTATGCTCCCGAGTGGCAGCAGCGGATCGCCGAGGTTTACGATGCTTGCGCACAGGAAGGCAAGGCCTTCGACGAGGAGATGGTGGCCGTCACGGCCCGTGGCCGACGCTTATGGGTGCGCGTTCTCGGAGAGGCGGAGCGGGACGCGGCGGGGCGGATTGTCCGTGTGCACGGGGCGATTCAGGATATTTCGCAGCTGAGACTGGGCGAGGCGACGCTCCGCGAATCGGAGCAGCGATACCGGACGTTGTTTGAGGCCAACCCGCACTGCATGTGGGTGTACGATCTGGCGACCCTGCGTTTTTTGGCCGTGAACGACACGGCGGCGGAGCGATATGGGTATTCGCGGGAGGAGTTTCTGGGCATGACGCTGAAGGATATTCGACCGGCGGAGGAGGTGCCGCGCCTGCTGGAGAACGTGGCCGCATGTTCCGGCGTGTTGCAGGAGTCGGGTGTGTGGCGACACCGAAAGAAGAGCGGCGAGATCATGCTGGTGGACATCGCGTCGCACGCGTTGACTTGGGAGGGGCGGTCGGCGCGGCTGGTGCTGGTGCACGACGTGACCGCGCGCGAAGAGGCCCGGCGGGCACTGGAGGCCTCCCGCCAGGCGTTGCTCAGCGTGGTCGAGGATCAGCGCGAGGCGGAGGCCGAGGTGCGGCGGCTCAATGAGGCGCTGGAGGGTCGGGTGCGCGAACGGACCGCGCAGCTCGAAGCGGCCAATCGGGATCTCGAGGCGTTTTCCTATTCGGTGTCGCACGATCTCCGGGCTCCGCTGCGGGCCATCAATGGTTATGCCCGGATCCTGATCGAAGATCACGGCGAACGACTCGGGCCCGAGGGCCTGCGGGTCTCGGGGGTCGTCCGCGACGAGGCGGTGCGCATGGGGCAACTGATCGACGATTTGCTGCATTTCTCCCGCCTGGGTCGGCAAGCTTTGCAGTTGGCGCCGACCGACATGACGACCCTTGCCCGGGAGGTGTTTGAGAAGCTCAAGGGCGGGGTGCCCGATCGCGAGGTGGTATTTCGGCTGTCCGAGTTGCCGGCCGTTTTGACGGATCAGACACTCCTGCGGCAGGTCTGGTACAACCTGTTGGACAATGCGCTGAAGTACACCCGTCGCCGTGCGCGAACCGAGATTGCCGTGAGCGGCGTGGTTCAGGGGGGCGAGGCGATCTACCGGGTGCGAGACAACGGTGCTGGCTTCGACATGAAGTATCTGCACCAGCTGTTCCGGGTGTTTCGGCGGTTGCACGGGACCGACGATTTTGAGGGCACGGGGGTGGGGTTGGCGCTCGTCCGGCGCATTGTCCATCGCCATGGAGGCAGGGTCTGGGCCGAGGCGACGGTGGACGACGGGGCCACTTTCTTTTTTGCGCTGCCGGTGGCCGGCAAACCGCTATCGGGAGATACCAACGTCGGCCAATCAACTTTGCCGTATGACGCCAACAATGCCTAACCCCGCGCCTCCGTTTTCACCCGGGCCCGCGGTCGATATCCTGCTCGTCGAGGATAGCCATCGCGACGCCGAGCTCGCCATCCGCGCCCTGGATCGCCTCGGGCTGTCCGGGCGCCTGTTGTGGGCCAAGGATGGGGCGGAGGTGCTCGACCTGTTCTTCGGGCCAACCGCGGGGATGCCGGGGCGCCTGGCGACGATGCCGAAGCTGATTCTGCTCGACTTGAAGCTGCCGAAAGTGGACGGACACGAGGTGTTGTGCCGGTTGAAATCCGATCCGCGCACCAAGGGCATCCCGGTGGTGGTGCTGACCTCGTCGCGCGAGGAGGCGGACCTGTGGCGGGCTTACCAGAGCGGTGCCAACAGCTACACTGTGAAGCCGGTCGACTTCGACCAGTTCGACGATGTGGTGCGTGATCTGGGGCATTACTGGTTGACACTCAACCAGAGTGCCCCCGCGCGCCAACCCCAGGAGGACGATTATGAAAAACCCCTCGATCTCTCAGGTTAATCCACGTTCCCCCGCCACTTGCCGGCCCTTGCGCGTGTTGTTGGTCGAGGATTCGGAGCTCGACGCGGGACTGGTGATACGCGAGCTGGAACGTGCCGACTACCAGCCGTCGTGGCAGCGCGTGGCCACGGCACCGGACATGGCAGCCGCGCTGAAGCAGGAACGGTGGGATTTGGTCATCTCGGACTACATGATGCCTGGATTCGGTGGGTTGGAGGCGCTGGCGCTGGCGCAGGGAACCGGCCTGGATCTGCCGTTTATATTGATTTCCGGCACGATCGGCGAGGACCTGGCGGTCGAAGCGATGAGAGCCGGTGCGCACGACTATCTCCTGAAGGACCGCCTCACCCGCTTGGGGCCGGCCATCGCGCGGGAGTTGAAGGATGTCCAGTCGCGCCGGGAGCGACGGCAGGTGGAGGATCAGTTGCGGCTCGAATCCGCCGCCTTGAATGCCGCCGCCAACGGCATCGTGATCACGGACCGGGACGGAACGATTCTGGCCGTGAACCCGGCCTGGACCGCGATGACGGGGTACGCGGCCGAAGAGGCGCTGGGACGGAACCCGCGCATCCTGAAGTCGGGCGTGCAGGACGCCGCCTTTTACCGGAATCTATGGGAGACGATCCTGGGGGGGCGGGTTTGGCGCGGGTAGTTGGTCAACCAGCGGAAAGACGGCAGCCGGTATTTCGAGGAGGAAACCATCACGCCCGTGCGGGACGCGGACGGCGAAATCACGCACTTCGTGGGAATCAAGCAGGACATCAGCGAACGGAAAGGGCTGGAGAATCAATTCCTGCGGGCACAGCGGCTGGAGGCGGTGGGGAAACTGGCGGCCGGGGTGGCGCACGATCTAAACAACATCCTGGCTCCCATCATGATGGCTGCGCCGCTGTTGCGCGATTCTCCCACGGCGGGTGATTTCAATCAGAGTCTCGACCTCATCGAATCCAGCGCGTTGAGAGGCGCCGGAGTAGTGCGGCAGTTACTGACCTTCAGCCGGGGGCGCGAGGGGGAACGGATCGTGATGCACCTGAAGCATCTGGTGCGCGATCTGGGGTTGATCATCCGGGAGACTTTTCCCCGGAGCATTCGGTTCGAACCCTCGCTGGCGCCGGACTTGTGGCCGTTGTTTGTGGATCCCACTCAACTGCACCAGGTGTTGCTGAATCTTTGCATCAATGCACGCGACGCCATGCCGGAGGGCGGGGTGCTGCGGCTCACCGCCAGCAATCTCATGGTGGACGAACAGTATGCCGGACTTCTCCCGGGGCTCGAGTCAGGCCCCTATCTGCAGATTGAGGTCAGCGACAACGGTCAGGGAATCGCCCCTGAAGACCAAGAGCGCATTTTTGACCTGTTCTTTAGCACGAAGGAACCGGGGGCGGGAAGCGGGTTGGGGCTGGCCACTGTCCAGCGCGTGGTTACCGACCACGGCGGGGTGGTGAAGGTGCGGAGTCAGTTGGGCCAGGGGACGTCGTTTCAGCTCTATCTGCCCGCGCGGCCGGCGGAGGTGGCGATCGTGGAAGCGCAGCTCTTGACGCTCGGTCCCGTGGGGCAGGGGGAGCTGATCCTGGTGGTGGACGACGAGGATTCCATCATCCAAATCACCCAGGAGATGTTGCGGCGGCATGGTTACCGCACTTTGACGGCAGCCGATGGCACCGAGGCGGTGGCGTGCCTCGCCCAGCACCCGATAGAGATCAAAGCGGTGATCACCGACCTGTTGATGCCGGAAATGGACGGATTCCGCCTGGTCCAGGTGCTCAAGCACATGGCCCCGGACCTTCCGGTGCTCGTTTCGAGCGGTTTGGAGGAGACGCGGGAGCACGAGGCGAGAGTCGAGCGACTCCGGGAGTTGGGGGTGACCTGTTTCCTCACCAAACCATACTCGGCAATCCAATGTCTCACCGCCCTGCGGGCCGCCCTGACGGTGCCGGGCAGGCCGGAAGCCCAGACGACTCCAAAGCGATAATGTGGAGGAATGTGAATGACAGCAAAACGACAGAAAATCCTGGTGGTGGACGACGAGACTACGCAACGCGAGGCCACCGCCCGCGCGCTGCGGCGGCATAACTACGACGTCGAAGTGGCCGTCGACGGTGTGGAGGCCCTGCGCTTGGCGCGAACGTATCGGCCCGACCTCATCCTGAGCGACGTGATCATGCCGGGCTCCGACGGCTATGAATTGGTCGCCGGGCTCCGACGCGAGTCGGATTTGGCGTCGATACCGGTCATCCTGGTGACAGGCGAGGCCGACCTCCGGGGGTTACGACAGGGGATGAGTCGGGGGGCGGACGACTATTTGCCGAAGCCGTTCACGATGGAGGAGTTGCTGGCCGCGGTGCGGATGCGTTTCGAACGACGGGACTTGCTGCGGCGGGAGGCCGAAGCGGGGATGGAGGTTTTGCGCAAGAGCATCGCCCAGATGTTGCCGCATGAGTTTCGCACGCCCCTGGTCGGGATCCTGGGTGTGGCCGACCTGCTCGAGACCTACGGGGCCACAGCGGGGCCCGCGGACATGGCACTGTATGCCGGCATGTTGCGGAAGTCTGGCGACCGGTTGCTGCGGCTCACCGAGCGTTTTCTGCTCTTCTCACAGCTGGAACTGCTGCAATTGGACACGCAGGCTGCCCGTGCCCGCGAAAAACTGCCCATGATCGAACATGGCCCCGCCATCGAGAAGCAGGCAGTTGCCCGGGCGACAGCCGTGCAGCGGCAGGGCGACCTGGAGGTTGTGGTGGACGAGGTGCGGTGGCGAATGTCGGCCGATCATGCCGTCCGGGTGATCGACGAACTGGTTGACAACGCACTCAAGTTTTCGCGGCCCGGCACCCCCGTCCTGGTGCGGTCGAGTCGCACGGGCGAGGAGATCCACCTGGTCATCCGGGATCGGGGCTGCGGCTTCCACGCGGAAGAGGCCAAGGCGATCGGTGCCTTCCTGCAGTTCAGCCGGAAAGTGCATGAGCAGCAGGGGGCCGGATTGGGGCTTTCGATCGCCCGCCGCCTTGTCGAATTACACGGGGGTCGCCTGCGGATCGAAAGCGGGGAGGGCATCGGAACCGTCGTGACTGTCGCCTTCCCCGCGGAGTGAACCCGGGGCGGGCTCGACATCGTGCCTCAAAACGGAGATGTTCGGACCTGATGAAAATACGAACAGCTATGGGCACGGTCGGGCTGTTAGTCGCCGCATTTGCCTGGGGCGAGGAACCGTTGCGGATCGGCATGATCGGCCTCGACACGTCGCACGTGATCGCCTTCACCCGGTTGCTGAACGACACGAACCAGAGTAACCACGTTCCCGGGGGCCGGGTGGTGGCGGCGTTCAAAGGGGGAAGCCCGGACCTCGAGTCGAGCTGGTCGCGGGTGGACGGATATACACGCGAGCTCGAGGAGAAGTTCTCGGTGCGGATCGTGGATAGCATCGAGGAACTGTGCCGGCGGGTGGATGCGGTGATGCTCGAAAGTGTGGATGGCCGGCCGCATCTCGAGCAGGCCCGGCCGGTGATCCAGGCGCGGAAACCGTTGTTCATCGACAAGCCGATGGCGGCGTCGCTGGCCGACGTGGTCGAGATCTTTCGACTGGCGGCCAGGCAGCAGGTCCCGGTGTTTAGCTCCTCCTCCTATCGGTTCTACGAGAGCCTGCAGAAAGTGAGGCAGACCGATGTCGGAGCTGTCCGTGCCGTGATTTCATATGGTCCGGCGCATCTGGAACGGCATCATCCGGACCTTTTCTGGTATGGCGTTCATCCGACCGAGGCGTTGTTTGCGATCCTGGGGACCGGGTGTGAGTCCGTGGTTCGAACGACCAGTGCGGATACGGATGTCGTATCCGGGGTATGGTCGGGAGGCCGCGTGGGGACCCTCGTCGGTCTGCGGGCCGGGCCAACGCCGCACCGCGTGATCGTGTTTGGCAGCCAGGCGGTGGCGCAGCAGGAGGGCAGCGGCGATTACGCGCCGTTGGTGCGGGAGATCATTCGATTCTTCCGTACGGGGGTGGCGCCGGTGACTCCGCGCGAAACCATCGAGCTATTCGGATTCATGGAGGCGGCGGACGAAAGCAAGCGCCTGGGTGGACAGCCGGTGCGGATGGCGGAAGTGTTGGAGCGGGCGCTGGGGGCGGGCGTGCCGCCGGGAGACTTTCGATGATGGATCCCAGGAACCGCCGGCCTGAACCCGATCCGGACGTCACCGGCGATGCGGTCATCGGCCGGGCCATCAAAAGGACCCTGGTGGTGGTCTTGCTGGTAGTCTTACTGGTGGCTCTGATTTCCTTCCTGTTCGAATCGCCGCCGATGGTTCCAGGCTCCGGAGCTACGGAACCGGGCGCGCGCGGTCTGACAGTCCCCGCCCATTGGATTCCGAAGGTGATCTTCCATGACTGCGGTGCGGCGGCGGGGATCGGATTTGTGCACACGAACGGAGCGTATGGGGACAAGTTGCTGCCGGAGACCATGGGGGGAGGCGTGGCATTTTGGGACTACGACAACGATGGCGACCAGGACCTGGTCCTCCTGAACAGCGGTCATTGGCCGTGGCATGATTCCGCACGGGGAAATGAGAACATGCTGGCGCTGTATGCCAACGACGGCGAGGGGCGATTCACCGCGGTGCCGGCGTCGTCGGGTCTGGAATTCTTCGGTTACGGCATGGGATTGGCCGCCGGCGATTATGACAACGACGGGTGGGTGGATCTCTTCGTCAGCGGAGTGGGAACGAACGCGCTGTTTCGCAATCTGGGCGGTGGCCGGTTTCAGGAGGTGACCCGCGATGCCGGCGTTCACTGCTCGCCGCAGGATTGGGGCACCAGTTGTGCCTGGTTCGACTTCGATAACGATGGCGATCTGGATTTGTTCGTGTGCCGTTACCTGCGGTGGTCGCGGGAGATCGACTTCGAGGCGAATTATCAACTGCCCGGCATCGGCCGTGCCTACGGTCAGCCCTGGAATTTCCCGAGCACGTTTCCCGCACTTTACCGCAATAATGGCGGCGGCAAGTTCCGCGATGTCTCGGCGGAGAGCGGCGTCCAGGTGCGCAACCGGGCCACAGACGTGCCGCTGGCAAAGTCATTGGGCGTGGCGCCGCTCGATCTCGACAACGATGGCTGGCTGGATCTGGTGGTTGCCAACGACACCCTGCCCAATCTGGTTTTCCACAACGAACGCAACGGGACTTTTAAGGAAATCGGGGCGGCTTCAGGTCTGGCCTTTGACAACTTCGGGGCGACTCGCGGGGCCATGGGGGTAGACGCAGCCCGGTTCCAGGACGACCGGAGCCTCGGGATATCGATCGGCAATTTCGCAAATGAAATGACCGCGTTCTATGTCTCGCGCGACGAACCGTTGGTGTTCGCCGATGAGGCCATAACCCAGGGAATCGGACAGGCGACCCGCTTTTCGCTCACCTTTGGCGTGTTCTTCTTCGATTATGACCTCGATGGATGGTTGGATCTCCTCACCGCCAACGGGCACATCGAGGACGAGATCGAGAAGGTCCAGCCCAACCAGCGTTACCGTCAACCCGCCCAGCTCTTCTGGAATGCCCGCGGCCGGGATCCTCGAGCCGGGTTTGTGCCGGTACCGGTCGAGAAAAGCGGTCAGGATTTGTTCCAGCCCATCGTGGGACGCGGTTCTGCCTTCGCGGACATCGATGGGGACGGCGATCTGGACGTGGTCATCGCCCAGATCAACGGACCGCCCATGCTCTTGAGAAACGATTTGGCGCCCCAGCCGAACTGGCTGCGGGTCAAATTGGCGGGCACCAGATCCAACCGCGATGCCATCGGCGCCTGGGTGAAACTGCGCGCCGGAGGGCGGACCTTGTGGCGCCAGGTGATGCCCACGCGCGGTTATCTCTCACAATCCGAGTTGCCATTGACCTTCGGGTTAGGCAAGGCGACGCGGGTGGATGAACTCACGGTGCAATGGCCTGACGGCACAAGTCAGCGGGTCGATCCGCCGGCGCTCAACCGGTTGGTGACGATCACGGAACCGTAGGGTTCAACCGGAGGCGGCAGAGACAACGCTCTGCGAGGTTAGCCGCCGGACACGAGAAAACTCCAAAACAGGGTGACAGGTTCAAAGTGCTTGACCGAGGAGGCGCTGGAGTCTAAGCAATTGCCCAGGCTTTCAACCAAGGAGGAAGGAAGTATGCGCCAGGCACGGATCAAGGTCATGGAGGAGACCGCCGTTTATCACTGCATCTCCCGCGTTGTCGGAGGGCAATTTCTACTGGACGACC
>JAHDYP010000032.1:0-9763 GCA_023383055.1 Verrucomicrobiota bacterium
CGCGGTTGCCTTCCAGATAACGGTAAGCCCGACGGATGCTGGAATCCCGCAACGAGGGCGGGAGCGGTTCCACAGAGGCGTGATGGGTCATGGCCACGCGCCAGCCCCACTGTCGATCATTCATCGCCTCCGCCCAACGGGTGTGCGCCGCCATCGGGGAGTTCTTTGGCTTACGTCCAAAGAGCGGCGGGTTGCAGCGATAGGCAACAGAATCGGCGGGCAGCATACGGAAAGTTTCGCAGACGGCGCGTGTATTCATGATGTCGTGTCGCCGGCGCACCGGCGGGGTGACCGCGAGGATACGACAAGTTGATGGAAATGGCACGCAACGAAACGCACTGCGCCGTGTTCTCTTTCCTTCCGGACCTCCACATGGCAGCTTGTGTCCATGCCGCCCTCACCCGACAAAACGGAGCCTGCTGCAAATTCGAAGTCGCGATCTTGAGTTCACAGAGGACCGCATGCAGCGCACGAGCGTAGAGCGGGATCATTCCGATTGTCAGCTCGCTTGCGAACACGTTTCTGCTGCGAATCGAAACGAAGCCCAGTTCTCCGACTTTGGCCTTTTCCAGCGCCTGCCGGTGCTTCTCGGCGATGGGATGGATTTCGACGCCTTCCCCTGGCAATTCCACAGGCTCCAGCTTTCCGCTTCTACCCTCGGTGGATATGTAGTTCAAAGCCTGTTCTTCCCGCCGCGCCACATTCTCAGCCACGTGGAACGTCACCTTGTCGCGCTGTCCCAGCTTCGCATCGGGCAGGGCTGTCCTTCTCAATTTCTCTCGAATGAGATGCCGAAAGAACAATTCACCAATCCATTTTGACCATGAAAACCATACTGACTACCCGGGAGCCTGTTATGCATTTGTTATGCATTTTGGCTCTGCGAGGGGAGGGAGTTTGCGAAAAGCCCTTTATTTTAGGGGTTTCTTGGGTTGGTAGCGCGTACGGGAATCGAACCCGTCTTTCGGCCTTGAGAGGGCCACGTCCTAACCGATAGACGAACGCGCCGCCCAAGCGATTCGCGGGCATGTTAGTCGCGCGCCTCGCGCTGTCAATCGTTTGCGTCAGAATTGAGGATGCCGGGCAACTGTAAATGCCGGGGTTCCCTCGCGCACCGTGACCACAGTGTTGACCGGGGGTGCGGCGACGGACACGGTGTCACCTCCGGGCCAGGTCACAGTCAAATCCTCGATCCGGTCGGCGGTTCCCAAGCCGAAGGTGACTGGCAACTCGGACTGGGAGAGATAGCTGCGGGTGGGCATGACGTGCCGGGTCTGGGTGATGCCGTTGGCCCTGAGGCGCACGGTCGCGCCGATAGCGTCGCGGTTGGCCTGTGAACCGATCAACTTGAGTCGGAGCCAATTGTGCCCCAATTGTTGGTCGTTGCGCAGCAGCAGAGGGGCGCCTCCCACCTGGGTCAGCACCACGTCGAGGTCACCATCGCCGTCAATGTCGGCATAAGCCGAGCCGCGGCCGACGATTGGCTGGAACAGATCGTTGCCGGCTTTCTCGGGGGGAACAACCAGGAACCCGACCTGGCCGGCGGCGGCGGCATTCCAGAATAGTTGCGCGGGCTGAACGTAACGCTGGCTGGCCTGAATCTTGGAGATCTCCTCCTCGAGATGGCCGTTCGCCGTCAGCAGGTCCAGCCAACCGTCGAGGTCGTAATCGAAAAAGAATATGCCGAACTTGAGGAGGAGACGGCTGGCGGGACCGATTCCCTCAGTGATGGCTTCGTCGGCGAAATTGGTGGGGGAATGCTGGGCGACGTAGAGCGCGGTCATTTCGTTGGCGAAATTGCCGATCGCAAGTCCGAGATGATCGTCGTTGCGGAAGCGGGCGGCATCGATCCCCATCGCACCCCGGGTGTTGCCGTAGTTGTCGAAGGCCACGCCGGCGGCGGCGCCGATCTCCTGGAAAGTGCCGTCGCGCCGGTTGAGAAAGACCAGGTTCTGCACCGTATCATTCGCGACCACCAGGTCGATCCACCCGTCGTGATCGAGGTCTACCGGGGCAACGCCCAGTGGTTTGGCCAGCGGAACGCCGGTGGCGGGATTGCGGACCTGGACGCCGGCCTGGGCCGAGACGTCGGTGAAGGCACCGGTTCCGTCATTGCGATAAAGCCGCGGGAATGCGCCTTCGAAGTTTGTAGGCTGACCGTAGGCGCGACCAATCCCCACGAGTTTGTAGCCGACTTCCGCGTCGATCTCCCGGGACCAGCGAATGTAATTGCCGACGAACAGGTCGAGATCGCCGTCGTTGTCATAATCCAACCACGCGGCACAGGTGCTCCAGTCATCGGGATCCCCACCCACCCCGGCGGATTGGGTGACTTCCAGGAAGCGCCCGTCCCCCAGGTTGCGGAAGAGCCGGTTGCCGCCCACCGAGGTGATCAGCACGTCCACCCAACCGTCGTTGTCGTAATCGCCCACGACCGCTCCCATGCCATAGATGGGGACGTCCAACCCCGAACCCGCGGTGACGTTGCGGAACTTGCCGTCACCCTGGTTGAGGTAGAGCGCCGCGGTGGGCGGCGAGGGGTTCGTCGCCGGGGCCCATGGCCAGAGAGAGCCGTTGACGAACAGGAGATCGGGATCCCCGTCATTGTCGAAATCCCAAAAGGCAACCCCGCCACCCATGGTCTCCGGCAACAGTTTCTCACCAACCGCGCCGTTCGCGTGCTCGAAGTCAATGCCGGCCTCGGCCGTGATGTCCGTAAAACGGGCGGTGGGCACCTCGATCGGCGCAACCGGGCGGGCGGCTGGCGCCGCGAGCGGAGCTGGCGGCGGCGGCGGCGGCGCGACGCGGGGACGCAAGGCGACCCAACCGACCAAACCGGCGGCGGCCACCAGTCCGAAAAGGGCGAGCGACCAGCGAAACGCGCGACCGATCGTGGCGTCGTCGTAATGGGCCACTTCGCCGGAATCATCGTCCGGCGGCTGGGATGGAGTCAAAGGGTCAGGCACAGGTTTGCTTCGCGATCATGGCATGTCGCTCCGGGCATGGATCTCGGAGGCCAACCCGTGAGCACCGACGCGTTGGAGCGGATAAATGACGATGGCTTGGGCGGCATGGTCGGCCGCCGGATGCCGCCGGCGGGCAATGGCGATGGCGCGGTCGCGCGCGTTGTCGTCACGCCGGTAACGCTCGTGCAATCGACGATGCTCGGCGGCCCTCGTTTCGTCCCCCAGTTGGGCATGGATGAGCGCGAGATTGTAATGGGCGGTGACGTTTTCGGAGTCGAGCGCCAGCGTTTTCTCAAACTCCGCGGAGGCCAACCGGAGCCAGTCCCTCTGGCGATCCGGCTGGCGACGGTCCATTTTGGCGCGCTCGAAGTAAGTTTGACCCAGCTCGTTGATCACTTCGTAATCCTTGCTGAAATCGAACCCGCGCCGATCCAGCTCGGGGTAACGGTCCTCGAGCACGCTGCGAAAATCGGCGATCGCGCGATCGAGGTAGCCGTTCTGCTTGTTCACCAGGCCATTGAGCCAGGCCAGGGTCCAGCGTGGGGCCGCCGGTTCGAACCTGGTCGCGCGCTGCAACGCGGCCGTGGCCTCGTCCAACCGTCCCTCCTTGAGATAAACCCGGGCAAGGTTCAACGGACCGTCCGGTCGCCCCAAATGCTCGACGCGGCTGAACGCTTCGGCGGCCTGGATCAACTCGCCTTTCTCGCTGCCTTTGTCGCCTTCGAGCAGGAGGCCAATGCCATAGTCGTTCCAGCGCTGCCACTCCGGCACGCTGGAGAGCTGTGGCTCCCCATCGGGCGCGCCGGCCATGCCTTCGACGGGGAACCTGACGCGGTCGGCGGCGATGATCGTAACGGGCAGCTCATTCGTAACCTGAAAGGGCGCACTGGTCGTGTAGTTCGTGCCATAGACGTGGTTGAGATAGATGGTATCGAACTTCCGATACTGCAGCGCGACCTCGACGTCGAGCGGACCGGCCTGGTCGTCGGGAACCGTAAACTGGAAGTGAACCACCTGGCCCGCCCCGGGGGGGATCTGGTGGTTATAGAGCGGGGTGAAGATGTCCTGGGGATTGCGACGGTCGATCCGGTTGCCGTCGCGGTCCAGCATGTAAACGTTGACGAAGTGGGACCACGGATCCACCTCTCCGTGAGGACCAAGCCCGCCGCTGCGCCCGACCACACGCTCGCCATCGGTCAGCCGGGCGTCCACCCAGACTTCGTTGGAATCGGCCGTGCCCTCGGTGAAGGGATGGCCGAGGGTTAACGTCCGCAAGACGACTTCGAGCAGGTAGGTTTGCCCGCGTTTGAGCGACGGCAGGTTGGGGCGAATGGGCGCCACCAACCTGCCATCGACCGCTCCACCTTCCTTGACCCCGAAGATATCGATCCGCAATGAATCCTTCAGGAACTCCTGGTGACGTCGGACGATGTCCGGTTCGTCGCGCAGGTGCGCAATGCCGGTGTTGGCCGCGGGAAAGAGATGATCGTGGATGAACCGGGTGCGGGGATTCGTGGGGTCGAAGTAATTGGCGCCAAAATCGGCGGAGGCCTGGAGCGGCATGTGGCAGCCCGCACAGTTCGATTGGGCCTGCTCCGGGTAATAGAAACTACGGGCGCCATGGCCGGAAACACCGCTGAGCAGATAGGTGTCGTAGTGATTCTGGCCGCGCAGGAAATCCTTATAGTGGTTCAATTCGTGAGGCAGGCTGACCTTGTGGCAGGTGGAACAGAATTCCGCCGTGGTGTGAAGCGGTTTGAGGAAGGTGCGCTTGTGGAAATCCGGTTTGGCCTTCACCAGTTGTCGGTTCACGAAGCGCAGGAGGGCATTGGTGCTGTAGGCGAACGGATAATGAAGCGGCTCTTCAATCGTGTAATCGGCATTCCCTTGGGTGCTGTTCACGTGGGTGATGGCGTGACATGCCGTGCAGGTGATCCCCGCATGCGCTGTCGGATGCCGCTCCAGGTCGAACCCGGGATCGTCGAATGCGCCGCTGAAGAACGGCACCGGATCATGGCAACCGGCACACCAGCGCGCCGCCTTCACATTCCCATCGCGCTCGAGCGCCATCTCGCGCGTTTCCCGCACGCTGAACAAGTAGGGAGGATTGTTGAACGAACTGAAGCGATGGGCGCTGTGGAACCAGCCGGTATAGCTGTCCTGATGGCATTCCTGGCAGTAACTGTCCATCATCAGCGTTCGGGCCGGGATGAAATTGCCCGTGGCGGTGCGCGCCAGCGACGGTTCGAAATACCGCGCGCCCTCCTTCGGCCCGGCCACGTTCCAACGTCGAGGATCCTGCGTATGCATCAGGACCATAGCACCCACGATCACCGCCACCGCCGCGGCTCCGACCAAACCCCCGCGCCATTTGATCCGCGGACCCGCCAACCGATGCAACAGATACAGCCAGACCGCCAGCACTGGCGTCAGCACATGCGCCCAATACGCCACGGATCGCAGGCGCGGATCCCGCAATTCGAAACCCTCCAAGCGCACCAGGGCGATGCCGGAAACCACCAGCACCACGGAAATCGCCAGGAGCGCGTAACCCGCCCGCACCGCGCGCCGGTTGGGCCGGCCCCATGAGTTGCGGAGATGTACGGCCACAAATATGCCGAAGGGCAGGATGAACAGGAACCCCAGTACGAGATGCCCCAGGAACATGTACTGGTAGAAGTAATTCTGGTACGTTTCCTCCCGGAGCCATTCGAGGGCGGTGATGCTCGCCAGATAAGCGGAGTTCGCCGCCAGCAACGCCGTCAACGCAAACACTCCTAACAGAAGCATCCGAAGGCGCGGACCGACCACGCGCAGATACTTGCGCCGCTTTGCCGGCAGCTGAGGGGCGGTCATTTCTGGTTCTGGGTCAGGCATACGCCACAGGGACGGTTAAACGGCCGGTCCAAACGGGATCGATTCCGGGCAAACCAACCGACGGCCGTGAATTCCTATTAATATGTTTTCTTAGGCCTGATAATGTTCCTGGGGCGAGGCGCTCCGCTGAAGACGCGAACCGGCCCTGCCGGGGGGCGGTTGACCGCGCAGTCGGCCACTTGCTACCCTCCGGCAATTCGGCTAGGGTGGCGACGTGAACCTGATGCGCCTGTTTGCCTTGATGGCAGTTTTGACCACGGTGGATCTCGGGGCAGGCACGAACGAGATCGGGTCGGACCGGGTTCGGCGCGTCTACATCCTGCCTGTCCGGGACGACATCGCTCCGCCGATTGTGTATCTGTTGCGTCGAGGCGTGAAGGAGGCGATGGAAGCGGGGGCGGAGGTGCTGGTCCTGGACATGGAAACGAATGGCGGGCGGTTCGATTCGACGAAGGAGATCATCCAGATCCTGGACCAGTTCGAAGGCCAGACCGTGACCTACGTGAATCGGGACGCCTATTCGGCCGGGGCTTTTATTGCGGTGGCGACGCAGCGGATTTACATGGCACCGCAGAGCGTCATTGGGGCGGCGGCGCCAATCCTGATGGCTCCCGGCGGGGGCGGGGTGGATCAGATGCCGGCGACCATGGAAGCCAAAATGACTTCGGCGGTGGCGGCGCGGGTGCGGGCGAGCGCGGAGAAGAACGGGCACAATCCCCAGGTCGTGGAGGCGATGATCAACAAGAACAAACGACTGGAGATTGACGGGCAGGTTTTGAACGAGGAGGGCCAAATCCTCACCCTGACGGACGTGGAAGCCGCCCGCGAGTATGGAGATCCGCCCAGACCGCTGCTCTCCCTGGGCACGATCCGCAGCCTCGAGGCCCTGGTGGAAGAACTGGGGTACGGCGACGAGGACGTGGTGCGCGTGGAGGCGACCGGGGCCGAACGGCTAGCCTCGTGGTTGAACATGCTGAGCCCGATCCTGCTGCTGATTGGAATTGTCGGGATCTACCTCGAGATCAAGACTCCCGGCTTTGGCCTGCCGGGAATTGTGGGATTGATAGCGTTTGCGCTCTACTTTCTGGGGAGCTACGTGGCCGGTTTCTCGGGAATGGAATGGTTGCTGGTTTTCATACTGGGCCTGGTGCTGGTGGCGCTGGAGTTTTTCCTTTTCCCGGGCACCATCTTCGTGGGTTTGACCGGGGCTGCGCTGATGCTGCTATCGCTGGTGATGGCGATGGTGGACGTTTATCCGGGTGGACCCACCATGCCGAGCTTTGGCCAATTGCGACTGCCGATAAGCCAGATTCTGATCGCGATGCTGGGGGCGGCGGGCGCCGTCTGGGCTCTTGGCCTGATACTTCCCAAGACGAGTTTCTATGACCGCCTGGTCTCCAGCACCACCAGCGGCGACCGCCACGTGGGGGAGCTGGCACGCGAGCAAACTGCCCGGCTGGGCCAGGTGGGCGTGACGGTTTCACCCCTGCGCCCCGGCGGCAAGGCGCGGTTCGGCGAGCAGATCCTGGATGTGATTTCGCAGGGCGATCTCGTGGATCGCGGTCGCAAAGTGCGGATCATCGGGCATAGCGCCAGCGAAGCGATCGTGGAAGTGATCGACTGACCGGAGGCTCCCTTCGCCCTCGTAACGCCGCGAAACCCTATTCCGGTGGCGGCGGAAACACGGGGGGTCGCCCCCCCTCTTCGAGCGGTCCCTGGTCCGGCGTGGGTCCCGGAGGCGGAGGATTGCCCCGGCTGAACTTGGATTCCCGTTCGCGGATGATCGCCTCGAACTTCTCGGCCTGGTCGGGCGTGAGTTCCTTGAGGATCTCCTGCTCCATCTGCTTGAACTCGGCGTGCATCAGGGGCCCCATCCTGTCAGCGACCGCCTTTACCCGTTCGTGAGCCAAGCGGACGATCTCCTCAATGCGTTCGCGCTGAACGGGGGTCAGGCGGAGCTCATCCTGGAGCCGTCCGCACAGGTCGCGAAGGTGGCGGTCCTTGGAGCGCTCGGGTTTCCGCCCCGGCGGACCCTCGCCGGGGATTGGCCCAGCATCGGCCGACCTGGAGGAATGCGCGCCGAGAATCAGGCCACCCGTTACAAAGCCGGCGGCGAAGATGACCATCGCCGCGAGGATGGGTTTCCAATTGCTCACCAGGTATCCTCAATCGCCGCATAGGCGGGGGCAAAGACGGCGTCTTCAAGCTCGGTCCCGAGGCTGGCCCCACCCTTGCCGTTCTGAGCCAGGAAGGACCAGAGGCTGACACTCAGCATGACGAGGAGGCAGGGCACCGCGGCCCGCCAGAGCATGCGGTTCCAAAAGGAAACCGGATCGACACGAGCGCGGGCCGTCAATCTGGCCATGATTCGCTTCTCGAACGCGTAAGGCACGGCGTCGCTCGGGGGGGCCTCCCGGGCGGCTGCCAGCAGCTTTGATTGGAGCTCGTCGAGTTTCATCCGCTCTTTCACGTTTAGACGGCTTAGCTTGGGGATTAGGTTACAGTTCCCTTCGCCGCAACATTTGCTCCAGGCACTTTCGCATCTCCGCCCGCGCCCGGAAAGCCTGGACTTTAACCAGGGAAACCGACCATCCCGTGAGTTCGGCAACTTCCTTGACGGTCCGGTCCTCGAGTTCGAGCAGGGTGAGTACCAGGCGGGACCTGGGCGAGAGCTTCTCGAATACGCGCTGAACGACCTCCCTGGCCATGGCGGCGTCGTCGGGAAAGGGGTCGTCCCGGCTGGCCAGCTGTTGCAGCCAATCCGTTTCGGGTTCGGAGTAATCGGAAAAGCTGATTTCGGGGCGACGACGATGGGCGCGCAAGAAATCGAAGCAGGTGCGAACCGTGAGACGCATCAGCCAATGCTCGAACGGGGCCTGACCACGAAACGTATGGAGCTTCTGGAAAGCCTTGAGGAAGACCTCCTGGACAATATCCTCGACTTCGCCCTCGCGGCGGGCGTATCGGCGGGCGGTGGCAAAGACGCGAGGTTGGTACTTGCGAATCAACGGCTCGAAGCTGCTGACGCTACCGCTCCGCACCGCCTCGATCAGCTCCGCATCCGAGGATTCCGCTTCGGGCTGGGACGGGGTCTGGCCGCTGGCATTCACATCGATCTTGGGTCGGAGGCCAGCGACAGCTAATGCGAGATTCAGTGGCACGTCAATACGTGCGCGTCATTGGCGCGTGATGCCAAAGGCTTCGTCAAAAGCCCGGTTGAAACGCATCAACTCTTCGCGAATCAACTGAGGCCGATCGACCATGGTGTGAGCCAGGCGCTCCGCCGCGCTCGGATCGCGTCGGATCAGCTCGATCGCGGTCGATATCAGGGTGAGGTGATTGTTGATGCCGTGGCGGGCATCGGAAAGATGCCGTTCCAACTCGACGACCTGGTCGGGATGGAGCGATACCGTCTGGGTTGGGAGGCCCATGCGCGACACTTTGACCCTGTTACCTGCTGAAAGCAAGACACTTCTGAAGTCGGGATTTGCCGGTTGACACCCTTTATTCCGGCAATTACTTTAGCCCCCTGTTTTAGAGGTCGAGGCGGACTGGTCCGGTTCGCATATTAACAGGTATAGAGAGGAAGTGATAAGGTCTTGACAGAAATCCGACTTAAAAAAGGCGAATCTGTAGAGAAAGCTTTGCGGCGCTTGAAAAAGAAGATTGACCGCGAGGGGATTCTCAAGGAAGTGCGCAATCACCGGCATTTTGAAAAGCCCAGCGAGAAACGTCGGCGGAAGATGAAGATTGCCCGTTTTTCCGCGATGCTCAGCGCTCGCTACGCCGAACTCTGACCCCGGTTAGATTTACTGCTCGGCCGGGTGCTTTCTCCCGAAGGCACTCGGCCTTTTTCTTATGTATTCGCTTTCAACGTGCTGGAACTCCCACCGACATACGGACGGGCGGGCCATGTTGCT
>JAHDYP010000032.1:9773-51995 GCA_023383055.1 Verrucomicrobiota bacterium
GAAATGCGCGAGTTAGGCTTCGATCATGCCGAACTCAGCCATGGGATTCGGCTCAGCCTGCTCCCTGGCATACTGGACGCCGTGGATGCCGGCGAGATGAAGATCTCCACCGTGCACAATTTCTGTCCGCTGCCGGTGGGGGTGAATCACGCCAGCCCCAACCTGTTCAAGTTTTCCGCTTTGGAGCGGCGCGAGCGGGAGAATGCCTGGCGTTACACCATCAAGACGCTGGAGATGGCCGAGCGGGTCAATGCCCGGCTGGTTGTGCTTCACCTCGGTTGTCTGGATATGAAAGACTACACCGAGAAACTGATCGAAATGGCCGGACGTGAGCTGAAGGGCACCCCCAAGTACGAGAGAATCTGCGCGGAGGTCATCGAGAAGCGGGAGCAGCGCAAAGAGCAGCACACGGCGTTCGCCCATGATCTCCTGCGACAGCTCGCGGAGGAGGCTGAAAGGCGTGGACTCTGGCTTGGCATTGAGAATCGAGAGGCGCTGGAAGAGATCCCTTTCGAGAGTGATTTCACCCTGTTTTTCCGAGAATTCCAGCAGCCCTGCATCCGTTATTGGCACGACACCGGCCACGCCCAGATCAAGGAGAACCTCGGATTCATCCTGCACACTATGCATCTCGGAGCCGTCGCCGATCGGCTCGCCGGTTTTCACCTTCACGATGTCGAGTTTCCCGCCCGGGATCATCGCCCGCCCGGGACCGGCACGGTTGATTTCTCCGCCCTCCGATCGTACGTGAAGCCTGAGCACATCAAGGTGTTCGAGCTGAGTCCCAGCGTGAGCGTGGAGCAACTGTGTGAAGGGGTCGCGTACTTGAAGGCGTTGTGGGGCGACCGGTGAACCGGGTTAGGCGCATCTGGCGGGTGGCGTGGCGGTTCGTGGTCTGTGCCCTCCTGTTGCTTTGGATCTTCCACTCCATATTCCTGAACGAAGCACAATCCGCATGGCAGCGACGGGGTGAGGATTGGTCGCAGCTTTCGGCTGCCGGGAAGCGCCACGCTGCCTGGGAAGTGGGCCCGGCGGAGCTCTGGAACACCCTGACTTTGGTCAAACCGGGTTGGCTTGGGTTGTCGTTTGTCTGCGTGGGTGCCACGGTCCTTATCGGCGTTCTTCGCTGGCGCAAGGTGTTGTCGGCAGCCGGATTACACCTGCCCTTCATGCGCGCGCTCGAGATTTCACTGGTGGCGCACTTCTTCAACTCGTTCCTCCTGGGCTCAACCGGAGGCGACCTGCTCAAGGCATACTATGCCGCGCGCGAAACCCACCACCAAAAGACCGAAGCGGTCGTCACGGTTTTCGCCGACCGGCTGATCGGCTTGTTCTCCATGCTGTTGTTCGCGATCACACTGATTCTGGGACACCTTCACCTGGTGATGCATCACCGTCCTTTGGCTGGGGCCAGTCTGTTGATCGCGGGGATGCTGCTGGCGTGCGGAGGGCTCATCGGACTCGCGTTTTGGGGAGGGCTGTCCAACGCGTGGCCTCGGGCGCGCACCTGGCTGCGGAGTCTGCCCAAGGGCGAACTGCTCGACCGGACCCTGAATGCCTGCCGGGTATTTGGCCGCAACCATCGCGTATTGGGCTCCGCCCTGGGGCTATCGATGGTGCTGAATGTGGTATGTGTGCTCCAGTTCGCGGCCCTGGCGCGGGGGTTGGGTTTGGAAGTATCGCTTTGGCGATGGTTCCTGGTGGTTCCGGTAGTGATCTGCATTGCCGCGCTGCCGATCACTCCAAGCGGTTTGGGACTGCGTGAAAACCTGTTCGTGGTGCTGCTCGCCCATCCACTGATCGGTGTGCCCGCCACGGCCGCCTTGTCGCTTTCCCTGCTGGCCTTCGCTGGAAGTCTGGCGTGGAGTCTTGTGGGAGGACTGGTGTACCTGACTTTTCGCGAACGGCACCAACTGGCTGCGACGACCAGCGAGCCAGGCGTCTGATCCATGCTTCCGGCGGGCATCGAACGCAGTCAGCCAAAACGCGTGCAAAGAAATCGCCAGCCGCTATGCTCGCCACACGACACGATGGCCATCACCGACAAGTTGCTTCTGGTTGACGACGAGGTGGATGTTCAATATTCGTTTCGCCGCATATTCGACGGTTCCTCAATCGAGCTGTTCACCGCCACCAGTGGCGAGGAGGGACTCAAACTGATCCCAAAGGTCAGGCCGGATCTGGTGATCATGGACATCAGAATGGGGGGAATGAACGGCCTCGAAACGCTGCGCCGGCTTCGCCGTCTCGACGCCAAACTGCCGGTCATCATGATGACCGCCTACGGCACGACGCAAACCGCGATCGAGGCCATGAAGCTCGGGGCCTTCGACTACCTGCTCAAGCCATTCGAGGTCCCCAAGCTCAAGGAGATCGTGGGGCGAGCGATCAAAGCCGCCCGCGACATGCGCCAGGTGGTCTCCTACCAACCCCTGCTCGAAACGGAAGACTATGACCTCGGTATCATCGGCCGCACCGAAGGCATGCAGGGCGTCTTCAAAACCATCGGGCAGCTCGCCAACTCGGATGCCACCGTTCTGATCACCGGAGAGAGCGGCACTGGCAAGGAACTCGTGGCGCGCGCGATTTATCACCACAGTCGCCGCAGCCAGAACCCATTCCTGGCCATCAACTGCGCCGCCATTCCCGAAAGCCTGCTCGAAAGCGAGCTGTTCGGGCACGAAAAAGGAGCGTTCACAGGGGCGGCGGGACAGCGGGTGGGCAAGTTCGAGCAGTGCGACGGCGGGACCCTTTTTCTCGACGAGATCGGTGATATGTCCCCGGCCACGCAGACCAAAATCCTGCGGGTCCTGCAGTCCGGCGCATTCGAGCGCGTGGGCGGAAACCACTCGGTGTCGGTGAATGTGCGGATCATCGCCGCAACCAACAAGGTGTTGGAGCGGGCGGTGGCGGCCCGGGAATTCCGGGAAGATCTGTTCTATCGCCTCAACGTCGTCCGTATCGAGCTGCCGGCCTTGCGCGAGCGCGTGGGAGACATTCCGCTGCTGGTCAGTTACTTTCTGCGCAAGCATGCCCGGGACGAGGCCAAGATGCCCCAATCGGTCTCCCCCGAGGCGCTTGAAGCGCTTGCGCGGCACTCCTGGCCAGGGAACGTCCGAGAGCTGGAGAACGTCATCCGAAGAGCAGGTGTGATGGCCAAAGGGGAGGTGTTGCTGCTGGCCGATTTGCCGCCCGAATTGCAGGGCATGGAACGTAGGGAATCGGCGGTTCCGCGCGCATTCGCGGCCGAGGCGGTCGAATCTTCCATGCCCTCGACCCAACCCGAGGCGCTCGCCAACGCCCTCTTTCGCTGGGCTCGGACGGACTCATCCCGCAAGGTGATTCCAACCGTGGAACGGGAGCTGATCATTCAGGCGCTGACCGAAACCAGGGGCAATCAGGTGCGCGCCGCCAAGCTGCTTGGGATCACCCGGGCGACCCTGCGCAAACGGGTCGAGAAATACCGGATTCGACAGGAACTCCAGATCAGTTGACAAAAAAGCACCCGCTTTCGCGGGTGCTCTCGAGTGTTGGTCCTGGAATCAGCCGTGACTCTTAATAGACCGGCTTGGTCCAGTCGTAGGGTTCAACCCCATCCCACGGCTTGTCGAACGGAGCGATTTCGCCATCCGCCTGATCCACGGGCGGCTTCCGCTGCAGGAAGTCGGACTGGGTGGGTTGGAAATCTCCATCCTCGACGATGGTCGGCGTGACGAAGATGAGGAGGTTCGATTTGGTGCGGTTCTTGGAACTGCTGCCAAAGACGTACTTCATTCCGGGCAGATCACCGAGGATGGGCACCTTGGTGCGGTCTTTCTTGACGTTGTCGCTCATGAGGCCGCCGAGCACCAGGGTATTCCCGCTGGGGATCAATACTTGGGTCGTGACCTTGCGCACCGCGAAGATATTCGCCGTCGTTACTTCGCCGACGATCACTTGCCGGTCGACGGAGTCGATGTTGGAAACCTCGGGCACCACCTTGAGGAAGATGTTGCTGTTGGCGGAAATCCGCGGAGTCACCTCGAGGATCGTGCCCAGGTTGGTGTAGGTGATGTTGACGGTGGGGCCGGTTTGTGTGCCACCCTGGGTCACCTGATAGATCGGCACCGCCCGGGTCACTTGCAGCGTGGCGGGGCTGTTGTCGGTCGTCACCGCGCGGGGCGTCGCAATCACTTCGCTCTCGCTGTCCTGGTTGAAGAACGAGAAGACTGCCCGGGCGCCATCGGCGTTCAGGTGAGCGACGGGATGCACGTAACCGGAGCGCAGGAACCCCATGAACGAGGGTGTGCCACCGGAGGTCAGCGTGTTGTTTTGACTGGTCGCGCTGCTGCTCCCACCACTACTGCCGCCTTCCGATTCAAACGCGTTGTTGCCCATCACGATGTTCTGCGCCTGGAATGTTCCGGCCCAGTTTACCCCCTTGATAGTACTCGGATTCTTGGAGGTCTCGAGGATGCGGGCTTCGATCAACACCTGTTTGGTGACGGTGTCGAGTTTCTCGATCAATCCGTCGATCTCGATCATCTCCTTTTCGGTGGCGAGGACGATCAACTGGCTGGTGCGAGCGTCGGGAATGGCCTGGCTGCGCGATGTCATCGTGGGTCTGATGACCGAGACCAGGTTGGAAGGGTTGCTATACTTCAGCTGATAAACCTTGAGGGTCAGTGGTTCAGCCGCCGCGGGGTCCTTGATGGTCACTCGCGATATCTTCGTTTTTGGATCACGCTCGAGTCTCAAGTTATTGTTGTTGAGCACCGCCTCGAGCACGTTTTGGGCGGTGACATTCTCCAGCCGGATCGACACCGGCGGATAGGTTGCTTTGCCCTCGGGAGCTTCGGCCGCCGCGAGGACTTGCGGATCGAAGATCACGTTCAATCCCGCCTGACGCGACAGGGTCCTGATGACATCGACCAACGGGGCTTCCTCGAATTGGACCAAGGGAAGGACCTCATCAGAGGCCGCTTCAGCGACGGCGGACGTGCCTTGACCGGAGCCAGGCTCGGTGGCAACGGGTTGGTTTTGGGCATGAACCGCTGGGAACAGCGCATTCAAGCCGATCAGCATTAGGGTGGCTAGTTGTGTTTTCATTTGTCTATTGGTTGACTGACTCACGCGGACCAACTGTTTCAACTGGGCTGCATCTTTTGTGCCGCGGCCTCCTCCCAGGACGCGGATTACGCCTTCAACCCCGTTTGCACTACGCTACTCTCTGCTACTGGATTCCCTCGCCCTCCGGAGCAATGGGCAACGTCCGCTCCACGAGCTGGATCTCGAACTGTTCGGTTCCTCCTTGAATCGTCACGATCACTGAGCGTTCACGAATCGCAACACATTTGACCAGCGAGCTGCCGCCAGGCACTCGAACCCGGTTTTCCTCCCCGGCAGCAAAGGTTTGATTGTTGATCAAGGCAACGCGCCGTTCCGGCGGCCCGATGATTCCGAGCAGGACGAGCGAAGTCGGTCCTACCGCTGGAGCCACGTCAGGAACGACCGCTTTGTGCTGCCGGCGGGTGGAGTTGGGAAAGAAAGGGTCCTTGCCCCGTTCGTCGTCAACGAACACGGACTTGGGAATCGCATTGGTGCCAAGCATGACCGTCTCCTTGACCGGCGTGGCATCAGAGGCTCTGGCGGTCAAACCGCCACAAACCAACAGAGCCATCAGGCCGTATGCGGTCCACCTCGAGACAACCACTGTCTGTTTCATACGCATAAGGATCACTTGGCGGGAGGCTCGAGCAACGCGACAATGTCGAACTTCAGACTCAGCATCTCGCGTTCATCCAGCGTGCCCGCAGAGTCCGACATTGAGGATCGAGCTGTCAACTCGATGTTTTCCACCCGGAAATAGGGGTACTCATTCTCGAATTCAGCCAGGAAACGGCCAAAATCATGATAGTGCCCCCGGCCGACCACTGTGAAGGTGGTGGATTCGTAAGGGAATTCCGGCAACAATCGAACCGGTCCGATGCCCGGTTTGCCGGCGACGTCCAGATTGCTTAACTCCGGACTCATTTGCCGAATCCTGTCGAGCAGCAGGTAACTCCACGCGTAAGGATCCGCCCGTCCCGCCAGTCCATCCTCGATCCGCGACAGCGCGGCGAGCGCCTCGGTCATCTCCTGCTCGACCTTTTGGGCGCGTTCGATCCAATCCCCGGCCTGGACAAGTTGGTCTTCCTGTTTGGACAACTCGGTTTGCTGCGCCTTGAGGCGCGAGGAACGCGTGTTAATCACAAACTGCCAGAGGCCCCAGCTGAATCCCAGGGTCAGCATGACCACCAGAATCATCCGATCGCGTTTGTCTTTGGACAGCTTCATGGTTCTACGGAGGTCAGCCGCAATTGAGCGACCGGCTATTCAAGGGGGCATTTGGGTCGCATTTCGTTGTCATTCGTTCAACTCCGGCTATCGCACCTGTTCGGGATACTGACATTCGATCATGAAGGTGACAAAAGGCCGGGAATTTCCCTCAGCCGCAGGCAATGTCTGGACCGGGGAGCGTCCCGTCATCTCCGCCTTCTGCAGGTTCGCCTTGAAATAGGGGCTGTTTGCGATTGCGTCCATGAACAAGCGAATATGATCTCCCGGATTTGACGAGTAGTCCCGGGCTTCGATGCTAAGCACAACCTTCTCGGTTGATGAGGCCGGCTTGGCACGGATAACTCCAGTAGAATTCGTGACGGCCGGCGTGGCGGCCGCGAGGTTGTAGGTTTGCCGCCCCCTCAGGACGTTGAGTTCGACATCCTCGACAACCACATACTGCAAGGCATTGAGTGGCGGCGCCCATAGAAACCGGTTGGTGGTAAGTTGCTCCAGAGCGGTCAGCTTGCCGATCGCATCCGTCGCGACCGCGTAATTCGTTCGGACCAGCCGATACTGCGCCTCGATCTGCTTGAAACGCGCTTCAACATCGCTCACTTCAGAGTTGGCGGCCATCAGCCGCACCTGGAGATAGGCGCCCCAGAGAACGAACAGGAGCACCACGCCGACGCCGACCAACTGCGCCCGCTTGACCGGATCACGCCGTTTCTGCTCTTCCGAGGCATGATGTTCAGCCAGAAAATTGATCCTTATCGGCATAGGGCTAGAGGGCTGCCAGTGCGGCACCGATGGCGGTCGTCAACCGCGGTGCCGTCTGCTCGAGCTCGCTGAGTTTTTGCGCCGGCAAATTCAGAGTCAAAAATGCGGCGGGATTCCAGGTGACGCACGGCACCACCAATTCCGTCTGGACAAACTGCACTATGTACTCCGAGTTGGAAGAACCACCGGAGACAAACACCTCATTGACGGGGCAGTCCTGCTGATGCTCAAAATAGTCGATCGAGGCCCGCAACTCCCGGGCAAGCGGTGACAGCAGCGAAACAATGGTGGATTCGACTTCCTGCGGCAATCCGAGCTTGATCCCCTCGGCCTCGGCATAACCGATCCCCAAGGTCTCGGCCACGCCGCTGGTCAGGCGGTCTCCCCCAATCCCAACGACCCGGGTCAACATCAACTCCCCTTTGTTGAGAATGGTAATGGACGAATTCCGAAAACCGATATCCACCAGTGCCACTGTGGACTCAGCGAATCTCTCCGGTTGCGCCGACTCGAAGGCGTTGACTGGCCCCACCAAACCCGGAACCACGACCTCGGGAATCACACCGGCGAGCTTGGCGCCAGCCAAGATATCGTCGATCAACCTTGTCGGCACCCCGCCGACCAACACCCGACACTTCTGGCCGGGCTTTAACTCGAGTTTTGCCCCCGGGCGCGGTGGCAGGATGTGACAATCGAATACATGATCTGAGAGATCCTGCTGAAGGTAATTCTTGGCGTTGTACTTCAGCATGGTTCGCATGTCGCTCGGGGCAACCAACGGCAACTCGGCGTGGCGCAGAATCGCCTCGGAGGAGCCCAACGCGAGGGCGACCTGTTTCGAACGCGCGCCCATGGGCTGCAAGACTTTAGCAAGGGCATCGCCTAAAGATTGAGGGGTGAGCGGTCCGTTCAGTCCCGGAGAATCCTGAATCGCATAGTTGGTCAGGGAGAACTTACCGCCCTTTTGCTGGATATGCACTGCCTTGAACGTGTGCGTACCCAGATCGACGGCGGTAATCTGATCCCGAGATCTAGTCCTGGTGCCCAGGAATGGCAGTGCCATAAAGTGCTTTTAAAGTGTTCGTTCTATCTTGGCAAGTACGATGCACATACGCCAAATGCAGCCCTCAGCTTCACCCGCCTGTAAGCTGCCCGATGACCCTCGGAGAGCGAACGGAGTGCCAACGCGCTTGCCAACGCTCCGAAAGTCGTCTAAAAGCCAGTCGCGTGAGGCCCGCCAGTTTAGCTCAGTGGTAGAGCAACGGTTTTGTAAACCGTCGGTCGTCGGTTCGAGTCCGACAACTGGCTCCAAACCGTTGGAGCTTGCCAATGCCGCGGGCGGGGTCGAAACATTGCCACTCATGACCAGGAAAGCGCTCATCACAGGGATAACAGGTCAGGATGGGTCCTATTTGACCGAGTTTCTGCTGGCCAAGGGCTACGAAGTCCATGGGCTTATCCGCCGGGCCAGCACCTTCAACACCGGTCGACTCGATTCCATCTACTCGGACCCTCATTCCGGGCAGGACAGACTTACGCTCCACTACGGGGATTTGAGCGACGCCAGCGTCCTGGCCCGGCTGATGGGAGCAATCCAGCCTGACGAGGTCTACAATCTTGCCGCGCAAAGCCATGTCCGGGTCAGTTTCGACAGTCCGGAGTACACGACCGACATCACCGCAACCGGGGCGGTTCGTTTGCTTGAGGCGATCCGTGAAACCGGAATCAAGACCCGCTTTTACCAGGCATCCTCCAGCGAGATGTTTGGTCAAGCGCAGGAGGTGCCCCAGACGGAGAGGACGCCGTTCCATCCGCGCAGCCCCTACGGCTGTGCGAAAGTCTTTGCCTACTGGATCACCGTCAATTACCGCGAGTCCTACGGGTTGCATGCCTGCAACGGGATCCTGTTCAACCACGAATCTCCCCGGCGAGGCGAGGAGTTCGTAACGCGCAAAATCACCCGAGCGGTCGCGCATATCCTGGCCGGACTGCAGACCAAGCTGAATCTGGGCAACCTGGAAGCCAAGCGTGATTGGGGCTACGCCAGGGAATATGTCGAGGCCATGTGGCTCATGCTCCAGCAAGAGAAGCCGGAGGATTATGTCATCGCCACCGGCGAAACCCATTCGATCCGGGAGTTTCTGGACACGGCGTTCGGCCACGTGGGGCTGGACTGGACAAAGCACGTGGAGATTGACGAGCGCTATTACCGGCCAGCGGAAGTGGACCTGCTGGTTGGTGACGCCACTAAAGCGAAACGCCAACTGGGTTGGGAGCCGAAGGTCAAATTCACCGAGCTGGTCAAGCTCATGGTCGATTCCGACCTTCAACTCCTGAAGGACTGCCGCGAAGGAAGGACCCGAGTCACCAGTTAATTGCATTTGAAGGCCCGCCGCGCCTGCGAGGCTCGACCCCGTCATCTCGCGGCCAAGGCATTAAACCCGAAATCCGAATCTCGAAATTCAAAACAAAGTGCAAATCTCGAGCCCCAAAAGCGCCAAACGCTACGACCTGCCAGGGGCCTGGTTTTCCCAGTTCGAATTTCGGTCCATTCGAGTTTCCTTCGTATTTCGAGATTCGGATTTCGGGTTTTCTTCGAGACTTGGCCTGATGACACCACGTCTTGAGTTTCCAGGATTCTAGCATGGCACCGCGCGCGGCCATCACCGGTATTACCGGTCAGGATGGATCGTATCTGACCGAACTCCTGCTCGAGAAAGGGTATGACGTGCATGGTCTGCTTCGTCGGACCTGCGACCTGAGCCGCTCGTGGATCAGCCATCTTTACCGCGACCCCAAGCTGCAGGAACGGCGGCTGTTTGTGCACTACGCGGATCTCGACGACGCGACGACGCTGCGCCGAACCTTGTTAAGAATACGGCCGACCGAACTTTATCATCTGGCCGGACAAAGCCACGTTGGACTGAGTTTCGAAATCCCGGAAGCCACCTGCCAACTGACCGCCATGGGCACGCTTCGACTGCTCGAGATCCTCCGGGATTTGCCCGAGCCAACGCGTTTCTTCCACGCCAGTTCAAGTGAGATATTCGGCCGACCGGAAGTGATGCCGCAGAATGAGATGACGCCGATCGCACCGGTCAATCCCTATGGCTGTGCCAAAGCCTTTGCCACTCAAATCGTACGGGTTTATCGTGAGTCCTATCGTGTCTACGCATCGAATGGGATCTTATTCAACCACGAATCGCCCAGGCGTGGCGCGGGTTTTGTCACGCGCAAGATATGCAGAGCCGCCGCCGCCATCCGGCTCGGACTGGAACGTGAACTTCGGCTGGGTGACCTCAGCGCGCAGCGCGATTGGGGCGATGCCCGGGATTATGTCCGGGGAATGTGGCACAGTTTGCAGCACAGCGCCGCCGAAGATTTCGTGTTTGCGACCGGGCAAACCCATTCGGTGCAGGACGTTGTGGAAATTGCCTTTGCCGCCATGGACTTGGATTGGAAAGCCTGCGTGAAACGCGATGAACGGCTCGTTCGGCCGGCGGAGCCGAACCGATTGATCGGCGATTCCGCGAAAGCCAGGGATTTGCTGGGTTGGAAACCTCAGACAGACTTCCGATCCTTGATTGTCGCGATGACCGAGTCCGAGCACCGTTCCTTGGCCGCGCCGCAGCCTTTCCAACCGCAACCTTTGCCCTGGCGCATTGTTTAAGTTACTGCGCTGTGTTAACGGTCTGCCGCCACCGGATGTCAGGGCATTGCGGCCGGCAAATTCGTGGAACCAGGCGACTATGCGTGGAATGCGGACAGGAACATCTGCGACCAAGACAGCGGCAATGGATGGCTTAGGAGCGCGCCAAGTGGTTTCGCGATCCTGTGGTTAGCTGTCCGGGGAACTCAGAAGAGGCAGAAGGTGAATGGATTATGAGTGCCACCCAAGAGTGGACGCCCGGAAGTGTCGTGAGGCGCCACCAAACGCCGCGCCTACGTGCAATGTGTTATAGTCGAAGTGTTTACACGATATCCCAACCTGAGTCAGGCAGGTTGGATCAGAAATGCGTTCCGTGCTGGCACCCAGTGTGCTATGGTGAGCATCGCGGTTTGCAGAGGGCAATCAGTGGACAAAGTAAGCAGTAATAACTAAACCGCCCTCCGCAGTGTTCACGCCGCGCGTTAGGAACCTGACAGTAACCAAAAGGACAAACAGTATGCAGATCAACAAAAACCTGAAAGCCGGCTTCACGCTCGTGGAAATCATGATCGTCGTGGCCATCATCGGCCTCCTCGCCGCCATCGCCATCCCGAACTTCGTCCGGGCGCGCGAAACGGCGCAGCGCAACGCGTGCATCAACAATCTGCGCCAGATCGACGGCGCCAAACAGCAGTGGGCACTTGAAACTCGGCAGGCTGCAGGCGCTAGCGCCGACGCCGATGCTGTGAGACCGTACCTGAAAGGCAATGTGATGCCGACCTGTCCTTTGGGCGGGGCTGCGTATACCCCTGGAGCCATCACCAATAACCCCACTTGCGGTTCTGGTGACGCGACTCACGTGCTGCCGTAGTTAGCATCCAGTTGTTCATCAAAGAATTGTTGGGCTCGAGGCAGTTGCCTCGAGCCCGCGTGTTTGTTAGAGTGGCGCCGGCATGGGCTGCAGAACTAGAGTATTGAACGGCAAACGGCACGCTGCCGCTTTCACCCTGGTGGAGGTGATGGTCGTGGTTGCCATCATCGGTTTGATCCTGGCCATCGCCATCCCGAACTGGGTCAAGACCCGAACTCGAGCCCAGACCGACATTTGTATTGAGAACCTCAGCCAACTTGAAACGGCGAAACAATTGTGGGCACTCGAGTTCGGGAAAGCTGCGGGTGAAACACCCGACGAAGACGATCTGTGCGGACCGGATCGCTATATAAAGTCGATGCCAATCTGCCCAGCCAGTGGAGAGTATTCAATCAACCCGATCGGCACCAATGCCACTTGTTCGATCGAAGGCCATTTTCTCTCCTTCTAGCGTGCCGTCTCGGCTGATGGTTCCACGGTGGGGTATTCCGAGAAAACCACCGTCTGGTTAATTTGCGGGGCCGATGGGGGGAAGTGGCGTATCACGCCGTCATTTGCGACAACCTGGATGTAGTACTCGAAATCCAAGTCGGGCTTGGTGAAGTCGAAGCAACTGACTGTATACACCCCTTGAGCCACGCTCGTCAGTGGCAGTTTCCGGTAGCGGCCCTCGCCCAACTGGCGAGCGAAAAAGAAAGCCTCTCTGGGAGGCTGGGGACTCAAGATGATCACTTTCAAACGAAGCCCCTCTCCTGGACGCAGGATAGTTCTGGTGGTCGGCACAATGATGCGTGTCGGGCCGGTGTATTCCCTTCGCGGTATGGCTGCCGCGGGCAGAGCGTGTCCCAGAATCCCGGCCAATTCCGCACCTGACTGGTCCAACAGATCCGGAATAATGTGCTGTTCCCAATTGGCGATGGTTCCGAGCTCTCCAGGACTGACGATCATGGATAGCAAATGGGTATAGACCTCCTCCAGTCTTTGGATGAGCTGAATCCGCAATGGAAGAACCTCGGTTCTGGCACTTTGGCGGCGAGCGGCTCGGCTGGCCTTTCCCTTGGCGTTTTCGAATGCCTGGTTGTATTCGAACCACGTGCTGCTCAGCTGGGCAATGGCGCGCGTGTATCTGAAAGCACTGAGCCAAGTCTCGAACCGAGCCTGATCGTCCACGTGCTTCACGCTCGTGGTCAGGCTTCCAAGTTGGTCAAGGAAATCGTACTCTTTGCGCAACTCAAACCAAGGCCGGCGATCGGGAATGATCCCTCCCGGGCCGCCTCGCCAGATGACGGGGCGTGGCGTGTGGTCGCCGTCGATCCGGGCGAAGATCCGGCCAATTTTCGCACCCGCGTCCCGTCCGAAGTTACTCACACCCCAATCTTCGTAGAGATCAACGGTTGGGGCAGGCAGATCTCTTGGGTTGGGCAGTGTCTCGAGGTCGGCCAGCCAGTCTAAGCGTGCCTGGCCACCACAATTGTACCTCCGCACCATCCCCTCGCCGTCAACCACGATTGCAGAAAGGCATGGATTCCCGATCAGGGGCTCAAAATCGATTCGGAGGTGACCATTGGTCACCGTGACTCCATCGAAAGACAAGACTAACGCGTGATCCCGGCCCACGCGCTGGTGAATATCCAGGCCGCGGACCCCGTATTGCCCCTGCAACTTGACATCGAAGACGCGCTCTCCAGCGAGAAGGTGCTCACGTTCGCCGAACCACAATTCAACCCGGTAGGTTCCGTTGGAAAGCGCGAGTTGGTAGAAAACCGGGTTGTCCCGCAGGCTTTCGAAAATCGATGGGCTATCCGTTCCAGCAATCGCGCGGCCGGTGAACTCGCGTGCCCGCCCTCCCACGCTCCACGAGCCTGGCGGGCACTTCCGGGCTTCCGCCAGTTGACGATGCCAGCCCTCCTGCCGCCATGCCGCCTGGGCAAGAGCGGAGACATTAGGTGCGTTGGGAAAAGTCCGCCAGTGAATGCCGATCAATCCTTCGCAGCCGAACTCAAAGGCGTCGGCAGCATCTCGGCGGAGCCGACCGACCCATAATTGAGGAATCGTCAAGGCGGGATCATCCTCCAGCCACGGAATGGCCCACCTCTCGCGACCGGTCATTTCACCGAAGCGCGGATCCACCGGCGTCAGCCCTACATTGGGATTCAACGCGCTCAGGATTACACGCTGTGGCATGCGCCGGTGAAAAAGGAGCGGTGCTTGTTTCGGTCCGACTGTCCAACCCGACACTGCAAACTGGAACGGCAATTCGAGTTCCGGAGCGATCCTCAGCGATGAGAGAATGTCCCCCGTGGCGTCAATGATCTCCTGTCGGGCAGCCCCCTGAGTCAGCCACGTCTCCGGAGTCCAAAACCAGTAGTAGTCCAGCGGATGCGTGCGGAGAATCCGCGTGAACATTCCCTCGTAAAGCGCCCGGGTTCGTTCCGCCTCACTCCCCTGCCACCCAGCCGAGTCCATTCGGTCACGAACCCATCGGGGGACTGTAAGTGGCACCTCGGTGCCAATGCAGGTCTTGACACCCAATTCACGGGCGAAACCAAAAGCCTCCCGTAGTAACGCTCCCGTCCGGTTGAAGATCTCATTGCTCCCCCGCTCATCCTCCGGTTCCGGACATTGTCCCATCATGATGGCAGCGCTAAAATCATCGCGCTCGAACAGTTGACTGGCACCGAACAGGAATTCGCTCGTCTTCCGTGGTCGATACCCCCAACTCGTACGAGCGGTACTGTGGTAACTGGCCGGGTAGCTGGATTTCACCGTCCCGTCGGCATGAACATGCTCCTTCAGGCCTATCCAAACCGTGGGTTCCGCGTTGGGTTTGCCCTCAGGGTAGGTGTGGAGACCGAAGAAGTTCATACGCAACTTTGGCAGTTGGGCGATCACCGCCAAATAATCGTCGGTATTCCACCAGTCGGGACCCTCCGGAAAGTCGTGGAAGGGCAGGATGCCTCTCAGTTTGAAAAGCGGCTGGTTTCGTTCGTCCAGACTTGGCAGTGCAAACTCGCTTTGCTGCGATGGCACCACATCTCCGTGCAAATAGTATCGGACGCCAAAGTGCTCTGCCAGGCGATAGGCTCCATACAGCGTGCCGATGTCATCGCCCCCCACAACCCAGAGGAGTTCTCCTAGTCCATGACTGCGGGTCGTCAGCAAGAATTGCTGGCTTCCCAGCGAATCGACAGCGGCAGCAAGTGTATCTCCACCCAGCGCGGATCGAACCAGAGCCGTGTTCTTCCGGGCCAGCAGAATTCGGTGAAGAGGCTTTTCCGGAATGACATCGGCTTTGAGCACCGGCAATAACCGTCCCGTGGCCAGGTAGAGATAGCGGCGGAGCTCGCGACCCGCCAACCGCTCGAGCGGCGACGCCTCGGCCGACACGATGATCACGCCGGGTGGGTCCTTTGTCGGCAGATCCAAGGAGTCGCCATGAACACTTAGGCCAGGCGACAACAGGACGGGCACAATCGCCAAGGCGCATCGCCAGGTTTGGATGAAGCTCGTCGGATTGAGCATTGCTGGATCTGAGGTATTCGCTATTCGACATTCCACCAGGATGTGAGAATGGAAGTATCCAGTGGATCGATCGTGGTCGGCGGCAGCGAAGCCGCCGCTTCGCGCAATTGGGCGGCGTGCGCATACGAGGCCAGGAGCGCCGAGCAGCCTGGTTGCGTCCAGATGACGACGAATCCGCGGGCTTCAAGCTCGGCTGGATCAAGCCTTGCCCGGCTGAGATCGAGAATGACGAAATCGATGCGGTACTCGCGGAGCAGGCGATTCCAGTCTGCCCCCCGTTTGAAGTGGAAATCCTGGTTCATGCGGAAAGTGGATTCGGGGTACGCCGCCTCATACCGTCCGTCCATCGAGACCTTGACCCTGGGAAACAGGCGCCAGGTGCAATAGCTTCCCCACTCGAATGGCGTGACCAGATTACCGCTCACTCCGGATCGTTGAAGTATGTCGGCTTCCCGCACGGGATATGCGCCTACGGGCGCCAACACCTGCAGCGACGCGCCCGGCAATACCTGAACTGCAGCCCAACAAGCCAACGCAAAGTGGAAGGCCAAAACGATCATCGCGGGTTGCAGACGCAGACCCGGTAACCACGCATTCAGGTACCGCCAGATCCGAGTCAGTATCCCCTGGAGGAAAGGCGCGGCGAAAGCCATGGCAGTGATCGCAAAGAATGGTCCGTGTCGCCGACTCTGCCATCCCAAAAGCGCCGTCAGCGCCAGCATGGCCAAGGCCGGGAGCGAGGGTTTCGAGGCAGTGCACCGCCACCCGCCGACAACAACGAGGAGAACCATGAGGAACAGGACGCGAAAGCCGATGAACGCATCCATGCCCCACAGCGGCGGCGGCAGCCATTCTGGGATCTCCGGACGCGGGTGAGCCAGTGCGGGCAGGAGATATTTCCAGAATTGCAGGCCGTAAGGATTCAACGACGATGCGGCTGTGGATGCCGCCAGCAGTGCGACAAACGGTTTCCATTCCCTCGAGGTGGCGAGGGCAAACGCGGTGTAGATGAGCGTAGCGCCCAAGCCGGCCACAAATCCGCCGTGCATGTTTGCCCAAAGACCCATGATGGGAACCTGAACCAGGATCCATTTCTTGTTGCCTCGCCAGATTTCCTCGAGGGTGAGCAAGGTCACGGCGAAGAAGAAGAAGGTGAAGGCGTGGCTGCGAACCACGGGGACATAGCCGCTCAGCATGGCGGCCGCGGAGAACGGCGCCAGGAGCAGGAGAACCTCCCATCCGCAGTGTTGGCGCCGCGCAATCGCCACGGCAATCCCGAGCGCGCCACACGCGAGGGTGATCTTAAGGACTTGCAGCGAGGCGGGCCCGCACCACTTCAAGAGAATGTAGAAAACCGCGCCGGCACCCCATTCATGGTCGATGTACTGGGGCAGTACCGGCGTAAACGCAAACAGGTCGTGGCGCAGGATTTCGCCTTGTTCCCAGAAATGGCCACCCAAAACGAGTTTGGCCCAGAGATCGCCATCGGCGATGTTGTGGAAGCCTAACACCACAATCCAGACGAGGGTGCCAATAATGGCGGACGCCGTCGAAACCAGATGGGGCACTGCAGGAGAGGCCGGGGTGCTTTTCAGGTTCGTGCTGGTCATAACTCAGCACGAGTCGATATGGCCGCTTCGACGCGCCCTGATGGTTTCTCGGGCTTATCCTGACCTGCCTTTCGCGACACCACCACGGTTGAAAGCCCCGAGGTTGGCAGAATGCGGTCCAGCCATCGAAATGCCGGAGTGAGACAATTGTAGATCTTCAACTGCCAGGGTGTGATTCGCTTTTGACCCGAGAGCTTATTGCCGATCCACCATGCGAAAACACCGATTTTGTTGAAGTAATACTGACGCTCGATTTCGAAACCGGCTTTTACCATTTTGTGCTCAAGTTCGCCATTCCGATAGCGCCGGAAATGGCCGATGCGGCGGTCGAACTCGCTGTAAAGCCTGGGGTTGAAGGGCACCAGGAACACCAATCGACAACCTTCCGGGAGGCACTGGTGAAGGTTATCCAACACCTGTTCATCCGTCTCAATGTGTTCAAGCACATTCAGACACACGACCGTGTCCGGCCGATAATCCATAAGGATGCGGAAATCTTCCTGAACCGTAAGATCGAGCTTCCCCACCTGGACGTTGCTCCAATAATCGAATCGATCTCTCAGACCTTGCAGGTAATCCTCACGGTGGTCGGTGACCAGCAACTGCCCTTTTCGCCTCAGGCAACGGCTCAGATTACCACTCCCCGAACCCAACTCCGCCAGCCGAATTCCGAGGAAGGGTTCGATCGAGTCGTACATCCATTGATTGAACTTGGGCGCCTGCTCGAGGGAGTCCAAGGCTACCTTGTCGGAGTCGGCGTAATTGGAACTGAACCGGAACCGAACGATAAACCACATCGCGGCCAAACCGTCGCGCCAGGTGATCTTCTTTCCCTCTTCGTACGTGCGGCCGTTGTATGATATGGGCACTTCGTAAAGACGGAAGCGATTGCGCGCCACCTTTGCGGTAATCTCCGGCTCGATTCCGAAACGATTAGAAACCAGGGGCATCGATTGCAGAGCCTGCGCGGTGAAGGCTTTGTAGCAGGTTTCCATGTCGGTCAAATTCGTATCGTTCATCATGTTGGAAACCAAGGTGAGCAGGCGATTGCCAGCGGTGTGCCAGAAATAGAGTATCTTGCGCTCCTCCCCGGTGAACCGGGAACCGTAGACCACGTCGGCCCGGCCGTCGAGGATCGGTCTCAAGAGCCGGGAGTAGTCGCGCGGGTCGTATTCCAGGTCCGCATCCTGGATTACGGCCAGATCTCCGCTCATTTCGCCAATGGCTCGGCGCAACGCGGCGCCTTTGCCTTGATTCCTTTCCTGCTGAAAAAAACGAAGGTTCTCATGTTGGGCCGCTAATGCCGTGGCGGCAGCTGCCGTGGAGTCTGTGGAAGCGTCATCCACCAGAATTACCTCTTTGACCAAACCATCCGGCAGTGGAGCGGCAAGCACGCGCTCCACGCATTTACGCAATGTTAATTCCTCGTTATACGCCGGAATCAAGACCGAGACTCTCTTGAATCTGACGAAGCGGTTCACGTTGTTCGAGGTCATCGGAAACAGTGGGCACCAACCGTATCGCGCTTGACGGTTAGATCGCCCCCACGTTCAAGTCAAGTTTTTACCCCCGATTGCCCCTTGCATTCGGGCGGGTGAAACCGTGCGCCTGGAACCACTGGATGGCGTCGGCGAAGGCCTGTTGGGGCGGGGTTTGGGGGAGTCCCAACACGCGGATGGCCTTGGCGGGGTTGAAGAACATCTTGTATTTGGCCATGCGCACACCGGCGAGCGGGGCGCGCGGGGGATGGCCGGTGAGGTTCGCCCAGGTCTCGCTGAAGCAGGCGAAGCTCCACGCGAGACGGTAAGGCACTTGCCGGGTGGGGGCGGGCAGACCGGTGAGTTGAGCGAGGACCTCGAGCGTCTGTTTCATGGTCCAATTCCCGTCGGCATGGCCGAGGATGTAACGCTCGCCGACCTTGCCTTTCTCGGCGGCGAGGATGTGGCCGATGGCGACGTCGCGGACATGGACCCAGTTCAGTCCGGTGTCGAGATAGGCCGGGATGCGGCGGTTGAGGAAATCGACAATGACCTGACCGGTCGGAGTCGGTTTGACGTCTCGGGGGCCGACCGGCGCGCTGGGATTGACGATGACCACGGGGAGTCCACGGGCCGCCAATTCGAGGGCGACCTGTTCGGCCTGCCATTTGGAGCGTTTGTAATGGTTGCTGATTTGCCCGGGTAACACTGGTGCTGTTTCGTCGGTCGGCACGAGCTTACCGTTCTCTTCCCTGGGCAGTCCGATGCACCCGACGGTGCTGGTATAGACGATTCTCGAACAACCCGCGCGGGCGGCGGCTTCGATCACGGCGCGGGTGCCGTCCACGTTGCTGGCGTACATCGGTCGGTAATCGCGGAGCCAAAGATGATAGCTGGCGGCGACATGAAAGCACCAATCACATTTGCTCAAACCGCGATCGAGCGCGCCGCGCTCGAGCAGATCGCCTGGCACCACCTCGCAGGCGACTTCCTCGAGCCCACGCCGGCCGCTGCCGGGCCGCAACAGCACGCGGACTTCGTGTCCCCGTTCGACCAGGGCGTGGACGAGGTTGGCGCCAACGAACCCGGAAGCGCCAGTGACGAAGCATCGCATGCGACTGTTTATTCCGGGTTACGGTTCTTGATTCAATGCCAAAGAGGGGCCTCACGCAGGCGCCAAGCGCGCCAAGTCAAAGATCGGTCCTCCCCCTTTGCGAGCTTTGCGAGCTTGGCGGGAGGTCCTTGGGGGCGGCGTTCAGTTCGCTCTCAACCGGAAGTACCCACCTGGGTTGGAGCCTCCCAGCGGTGAGCGCACTCGGAATTGGCTATTGGGGGTAACCGTCTCGAAAGCCGCGGAGCCATCGACGGTCCAGTCCAGATCGAGACTGTCAGCGCGGAGCAACTCGAAGGAAAGCCCGGAGCGATAATGATCGACTTCAAACTCGAGCGCGATCTGGCCCGCGGCGATCATGGGCGGTCCAACAAACCGCAGCACCGGCGGCAAGGCGGCAACGACGGCGGTGACGGGATATGCGAAGCCCCATTCGGCATGGTATTCGCCGAACACCTGGGCGCGGGCCTCAAGAGCGTAATCGCCCGCGCCGGGAGGATTCCAGGTGAAGGTATCGCCGGGGAACGGCGCGGAGGGCGCGCTGTCCAGGAGTTCCTCGGCCTCGTGAACGACAATATCATCGAGATACCAGCCGACGCCGGGGTCGGCACCGGGGTAATAGCTTCCGGTGGATCCGTCGTAGGCAAACCGGATTTGGAGCGACCGGCCGGCGAGCGAAGCCAGCGGGATCGAACGGAGAGTGAACGATTCCTCGCCAAACCCGCCCGAGCCGGGCTGAGCATAGAGGTCCTGCCAGACGCCGACGCCACCGACGAGCACTTGGACGCGGGCCAGCTGATTGGCGGTCGCCCAGCCGAGGCGGCTTCGGAATTCCAATCTGGCATTCTGGTTCGGCAGGAGAACCGGAAGGTAGGTCAGGTACTGCGGTGTCAACACTGGATGGGCGAGGTGAAACGCCCAACTCCCGGACGCTTTTGGGTTGGCTACCGTCACCTCGTATCCGGGCGATACGCTGGCGGCAAATCGGACGAGACCGTCCTCCGCGCCGTCCACCGTGAGAAAGGGAACCCGGCGTGAGACGCGATACTGGTGCGTGTCCGCGCTGGGAACACCGGAGAGATAGTAAGCATTGGGCTGTTCGGCGGCGGGGCGGGCGGGGCCGTCGATTTCGGGCAGAACCGTCTCCGCACCGGGCGTGCTCGGGTCGAAGACCACGACCTGGTAGTTGAAATCGCGGGCGACACCGGCCACGAGCACGTTTCGAATCGTCACCTCATAGCGCGTGTCGGACTCCGGGCGGGGCCAGGTGTAGGGCGAGTTTGGATTCAGATGGCTTGGATACCAGACCAGCGTGTTCTCGCCGGTGTTACCCGAGATCGGCTCGACCGTGACCGGCACCGAGACTCCATCGCTGGAGAGTGTCACCGTGGCTGTGCCAAAACTGGCGTCGGCATAGGAGAACGACCACCGGGGATAAACGGTTCGATACGGGACATAACCTTCCGGCGGCCAACTCACATAAGGTGTGCGTGTGGCAGGTCGCACCCCGCCGTAATTGGCATCAAACACCCAGACCGCGTTCGCGGCCCGCAACGGACCCGTGGGCGGCACATCGCCGGTCCCCATCGTTTGGGTCTGAGGATAGAGCAACCAGCGTCGATGGCCGACCGCGCCATTGCCCGCGCCGAAATCCTCGATATAGCCGTCGATCGCCGCAGGGCCGACCCGGCCGATGGCCAGGTTGGAATTGCGGGCGGCGTCGGCGCCGTTGGCGGTGTAACACGACCAGGAAGCCGGGGGAAGGTGGTTCAGGGCGTTGTTGGCACTCATCATCAGGGCGGCCTCCTGAGCTTTGGCATTGTAGGTCGTATCGAGGTCCACACCCGCCGGCACGCCGGCCAGCGCGCGGAAATAATTGATCCGGCGGAGCACCGCGTCTTGGTACTCGAAGGATGTCGTGCCGGCCTGACACGCGGCGGTATCGCCGGTCCAGGCCAACTCCGTTCCGTCGGAAGCGACATACACGGCCTGGTGAAAGAGGCGGACCTGCTCGCGGCTCGCGGTATCGACCACAAAGGGCCCGGTCTGGCTCAGCCGACTCAAGCCGGAACGCTTGGGAGACAGAACCCAATCGGGTGTAGGCGGTTGCGGCGGATCGCCTACCGACCATCCGCCGGATTCCCCCAAAGCCACCGGTGCCCAGAACCCAAGCCACAGCGCCGCGGCGAAGCACACATAGGTGTTGCGAACCATCATTGTGCAGACCATAAACTCGCGACTGCCAAATGCCACCCCGAAGACTGCGGCTGCTTTTACTTTGCCATTCGTGCCAGCCATCGGTTAAGACTCCGCTCGAGTTGAGTGCGGATATGTTTCGGAGCAAGCGTAACAAAGAAGAGCATCGCTATTACCTGCTTCCCGGCATGGGTCGATCGAACCGCCGCCGGCACCGGGAGTTTCTCCTATGGGCGATCGTGGTGGGCGTCGTGGTTTCGAGCGTGTTTGCGTACTTTCTTTATTTGCTGAGTCGCCGCATCTAGTTTTGCGTTTCATGCGAACCCTGAACCAAGGTTTATTCATCGGACTGGCGCTGGTGACCGGCCATCTATGGCCGGCTGGAGCCGCAGAGAAGGAGGATCACTTTCAAGGCGCCGCGGTCCAGCAGACCGCCAGCCTCGCCAAGTCAATGGCGTCGAACCAGGTGGGTGGCGCGGGTTATCGAATCCTGCTTGAGCATGGCGTTGCCCGGGTGCCGCTGGTAGTCGTGGGGGGCACGCCATATGAAATGGGTTACCACTTGGGGCAACTGCTGCGGCCTGAGATCAACCGGTTCGTCCCGGCCGCCGCGGCAGCCTTTAAGCAGCGGCTGCAACTGAGTGATGACCGGCTGCGCGAGGTCTGGTCAGCCACGGCCGCCTATACGGACGATCGATTTGAGGAGGAATTGCTCGGGCTGGCGGAGGGTTCGGGGGTGGCGATCGAAATCCTTCAACAAGTTCATTGTTTGCCACTGCTGATGCCTTACTCGTGCAGCAGCATTGCGGCGTGGGGCGCAGCCACGACGGACGGTCATCTGTATCAGACGCGGAATCTCGACTGGGACCTGGCCGCGGGAGCGCATGAATTCCCGGTGATTGTGGTCTATCTGCCGACGCGGGGTCAGGCACATGCCCTGCCGACGTTCACGGGGGTGATTGGGGCCAATTGCGGACTGAACGCCGCCGGTCTGGCTTTGTCCGAGATGGGAGATTCCCCGCGGCGGGAGATGCCCTACCATCTGCGCGCCCCGCATTTCACCACCTGGTTTCGCACGCTGCTGTATGACGCGAACTCGCTGCCCGACGCGTTGGAGCTGTTCCAGGCATTCCCTCACACCAAGCGCTATCACTTTGTGTTTGGCGATGGCCGGGTCGAACGGCGCGCCGTCAAGATCCGCGCGCATCATCCGGAGGCGCCGGGCGATCGGCTCCGCATCTGGCGGGACAACGATCCCGGCGACGAGTTGGCCCCGCAGGTGTTGCCCGACCTGGTTTATCAGGATGAAGGCCGGGGTGCGTTCCCCACGCTCAAAGCCGAGCATGGCCGGCTCGACGCCGAGAAGTTGATGGGGGTCTGCAACCAGATTCCCATCAAAGGCGGCAACGTGCTCAACGCGGTTTTCGATGCCACGGCGTTGCGCGTCTGGGTGTCTTACGCGGGCGACGGCCAGGAAGCCTATCAACGGCCCTATGTGTTCGCCGATCTGGCGGCGTTGGATGGCGATGGTGATGGCGTGCCGGACCTGCGTGAAGGGAGTGCCGACGTCAATCGCAATGGGCAACCTGATTTCCTGGATCTTTGAACTCAAACAACCATGGTCGGATGGGGTCCCTCAAATAAGAACTTCGTCGCGAGCTCCAACGGAAGAAGCGGGTGCCCGCCGAGGCGATTCCCGACACCATGCACGCGGGTTTGCGACCCGGTTTAGAACAATCTCTCCGCGATTTATGAAACCACTGCCATCCATTGCCCTCGCCGGATTACTGGTTCTGCCACTCACCGGGTCGACCGAGGACATTCCCTGGTCGCGCGAGTATGGCTGGGTCGAGTTCGGCGGGGCCGTCATTCCGGATCTCGATGCGCGGCTCGGAGTGACCGGCGGCACCAGCACGGTCCACTCCGATTTGGAACTCGAGCTCAGTCCCGGCTTCTCCGTGAACGGTGGCCTTGGCGAACGACTCAGCGATTGGCTGGCGGTCGAGATTCAGGGCGGTTTCCTTTACCACAACGTCGACGAAGTCAACGCCGCCGACGGTTCGTTTCGGTCCCTGGACGCGAGTCTCATGCAGGTCCCGGTTTTCTTCAATTTCGTCTTCGAACTGCCTTTGAGATCGCGGTTCACGCCGTACGCCGGGGTGGGCGCGGGAGCGATGATCAACTGGCTCGACATCGATGACCAGATTGCCGCCGGCGACTCGGTCGTGGTCTCGGTGGACGGCTCATCCACCGAGGTCAACTTCGCTTACCAGGCCTTCGCGGGGGGGCGTTTGCGCATGGGCGACCAGGGGGTGCTGGAGATCACCTACCGGTTCATGGGCTGCAGCAGCCCCAATTGGAGCCTCAAAGCGGAGGACACCGGCGACAGCATCGCCAATCTCAAAGCCGACGACATCTTCGTGCATGCCCTGACGGTGGGGTTTATCGTCGAGTTCTGACCGAGTGTCGGACTTCGACAGCCCGACGCCCGGTCAGAAGCGCGGATATCCGCAAGGAAACCGGACGAGCTGCCATTGGCGCTCGTGCTCGGCCCAGGCTTCCCAGCCCAGCGCTTCGAACAGTTGAATCCGTTTGCGTTGGAGTGTCGCATCGACGGGTGATGATATCAGTTTGCCCTGCAGCAGCCGGAGCGCCTCGCCCAGGCGTCCCTGGCGCCATTCCCGGCGGATGGCGAGCAGGACATGGTCATCTGAAGCGGGATCGACCCATCGGGAGAGCTCGCGGTAGTTCGCCTCGAACAGCGCGTCGATGGTCTCCGGCTCGAACGGGGGTTCGCCGGTATCCTCCGCAACATCGTCATCCGCCGATCGCTCTTCGGGCAACTCCATCCATGCCAGCGCCCGGCCTTTGCGATACAGGGCGTCGACCAGCGCGTCGCGCTGACGTTCCAGTTCCCGGCGGTCTCGTTTTTCCTGTGGATCATCCCCTGGCCGGGTGCCCAGGGATGCCGCAAGGCGGTCGGTGTTGACACGGTTCAGGATCTCATCGGCGGCGGTAACGACCGAGCGCAGGTGGCGACCGCGGTCGGCGTCATCGAGCCGGTGCAGGCGCTTGACAGGAACCGAGAGATCGTCCGGGTACCGCGACTCGAGGTCGGCGGCGAGGCTTTCGAAAGCGGCGGAGTCCGGTTCACGCATCAATGGGTCGAGCTGGGACACTTCGAACTCACGCCGGGCATGGGCGAGTCGGGTTTCGAGGCTGGCCTCGTCGTTGCTCGCGTCGGTCGCCGGCTTGGCTGGGACGGGCCGGGGTGCCGGACAAATCAGGGGATGCTCGAGGCCGCCCTCGGCGGCATCGTACCGGATGGTACCGATCAGGAGATCGCCCGGTTTGGCATGCCGGGTCAATTCAAACAGCGGAGGAGCGGCGAGGAAGAACCGGGCACGCTCGCCGTGGGCCAACGAGCGTCCCGAGAATTTCGTTCCACCCACGAGGGCCTCGTCAGGATCGGCGAAGCAGGAGACCTCCAAAGCGGAATCCAAATCTTGATCGAGCAGGAGCGGAAGCTCCTTGAGCTGATCGAGCCAGGCCGACTGGTCGTGCCGCAAATGAAATCGCAGGAGATGCCGGCCGCGCCCCAGCCGGACCGCCCCCGGATCCCAACCGTCGTCGACCGCCAGGAGTTGGTTGGCGTCGTCAAATAGCATCCAGAGTTGGGACTCGAACTCGCCGTCATAGAGACGCCCGTTCAAAGCCGGGAACCGCGGGGTGATTGAACCCGGTTGATCCTGTTCGAAGGAATAGGACAGGATGAGCTCGTGAATCCGTTTCCCTCCGGTCAGCCGGTCACGTTCGGTGCTCAAGGGCTGGAGTTCGGCTTTGGCCGGGGTGATCGACCGGCGCCAGGTTCGCAATCGAGCGGCGGGTGCCAGCCGGGCCTCCCCCAGGCTGGCAGTCACATCCACGGCTTTGACCCGGGCATTGGCATCCAGGAAAACCGTTTCCTGAGCCGGCACGACGCCATGGAACGAGACGGTGAAATCATAGCTGCCTTCGCCCAGACTCGACCAGGACTGGCCGAGGCAGAGCTCGAGCGTGCGTCCCCCGGTCACGGGAAAGAGGATCTTTTGGTCGTCCTGGCTATCCAGAGTCAAATACCGCTGCATTTGCGTGTCGGTGTAGGCATGCAATGGCAGCACTTGCAAGGCATGCACAATCAAACGCCGCGGCGAATCAAGGTCGCCGGCGCGCACGGTCAACTCCGCCCGGGTTGCTCCCGCGGGAACCACCAGGAACCGGCGTTCGAGCTGGGCAGCGGTGAGTGGAATGGTCTCCGTCCAGATGGCCGGATTTGAGTCGGAGACCGGGACGGGGCGTATGACCGTGACGGGGAGACGGAAGGCTGGTCCGGCCGTGGCGTCGCCGAGGTCGAAACCGGTCACTTCCGCGTAATGCACTCCGGGATCGAGCTGGGTTGGATCAATCCGCAGCTCGAAGCTCCGGCCCGCATGCGCGAGCATCAAGTGCCCCGGGGCCTCGATCCACGCGGCGGATGATTCGAGTCGGAACCGCCGCTGATAATCGACCTTGACCCGGTTGTCCGTTGATTTTGAGAAGTGCGGACTGACGCGCACGGTCACGTCCAAAGGGCGCGAGGTTTCCTCCGGCTCCCGCAGATAAACGCCGCGCGCGTTGCGTTGTCGCGGCAGCGTGACTTCCAGCCGCGGTGCGGCCGCCGACTCCCGGCCCAGGGCCAGGCATTGCTCGAAGGCATGGTCCACCTGGATCAGCCCGCGGCCTTGGGCAAAGACCTCGACGCCGGGGATCGGTCTGGCGGAGTTCTCGACGGCGCGACGAATCATGGAGGGACTGTAACCAAGCCCTTCAGCCTTGAGACCGGAAAGGATCAGGGCAATGGCTCCGGCGGCATTGGGCGAAGCCATCGAGGTGCCGTTGGCCAGCTGATGCCGTTGGAGTGTCCAGTTCGGAACCGGTGAAACTGCCCCGCCGGGCGCGCTGATGTTCACCCCGAGGTCGCCGTCGAAAGTGGGACCGCGCCCCGAAAAAGTGTACTGGGTCTCCGGCAAACCGGAACGCATTGAGTACCCCGCTTCCATCATTGCCGGGGATAAGTAGGCTCCCACGCCGATCAAGGCCGAAGTGGTTCCGCCGGGGGCGCCGACGGTCGACAAGGCCGGACCGTCATTGCCGGCCGAGGCTACGAAGATCACGCCGTCGTCGTTGACGATCTCCGACAGCAGGCGGATCAACCGACCTTGATTGGGCCTGGGGGTCGGTTCGCCGTAGCTCAGGTTGATGACGTCGCAGGGATGTTCCCTCACCGCCGCGAGGCCCCGAACCAGGGCCGAGGCCGTTTCCATGCCTCCCAGTCGGCTGTCGCCGATCTTGACCGAGACGATCTGCGCGCCCGGCGCGATGCCGCTGTGCTCGGGTTCATCCGGAAAGCAGGCGGCGACGATTCCGGCGACATGCGTGCCATGCATGCCGCTATCGACGACGATGGAGAGCAACCGGCCATCGTCATAGATATTCACCGCGAAGTTGAGGAGGGTTTCGTCGTCGAAGGTCGCATAACCGCGTTCGAGCCGGTAGTGAGTCAGCGCCTTCTCCTCCCCGAGGTCACCGTCCTCGTCCGCGTCGAGCACGACGCGCCAGACGTTGCCGTCGTGGAAAACCACGCAGTCGTACACCGGACCGGGATCCTCGTAAGCCTGCTGCAGGGCGAGCAACTGTTCCAGGCGCGTTTCAAGGTCTTTCCGCTCAGGAGCCCGGGGTGCGGAAGGATCGGGCTCGGTTTCACCGTGAGTGGCGATTTGACGGCGCATTTCGGCTTCGAGTTGGCGCTGTGCGGCGTCCCAACGCTCGCGGCGTTTCTCTTTGACTCGGTCAACCAAGGGCCCCGGGAAAAGTTCATAACCGCGTTTGAGTCCCAGGTGGTAGCGGCCCGTAGGGTTCCGCCAGCCATCTCCGGTCCGCAACCGACGCCCGGTCAAGCCGACAAAGCCTCCGTTGGTGGCAGTCACGACCGTGGAAGTGTCCACGTCGCCGCTGCCGGTGGCGTCAATGACATCGATGATCTTGGGCCGACCGTCAGAAGTCCGCTGCAATCCCGGCGCGCCGGGGTCCACCCCGGTATCGAACACCGCCACCACCACCCCGCGTCCATCGAAGCCGGGATGTGTCTCCAGAAACCGGGCGGCGCCGATCTCTGTCTTCGGCAAAATGCCATGGCTGGGAAACTCCGCCCCCAAAGTGCCTCCCCCGACGAGAGTCGCCATCAGCGTTAGCATGCCCGACAGGAACAGCCGACCACCCTTCACCCATTTGGATTGTTTGTTCATCGTTATCCTCAAGAGTTCTCCGAGGCTGGCCGGACGCCTCCGGATCGTTCACCCTGCTCGAAGGCAACACCGCGGGCGCTGACCCGGAGAGGATCGGGGGCAACCCCGGGTTCCACCACGAGCAAGCCGGCAACGGCTTCGGCACGGGACAACAGTTCGAATCCGCTCGTGCCGAGCACCAGCAGCGCGGTCGAGTACGCGTCGGCGTCCGTCGCGGAGGTTGTCACCGCGGCTGCCATCACGGCGCCGGCCACGGGTCGTCCCAACCGGGGATCCAGCACATGACCAAAGACGCGGCCATCGGATTCGAAGGCCTTGCCCCAGACGGCCGAGATCGACATCGCTTGATCGCGCAGAGCCACGACCGCCAGCGGCGACCCGGGTTCACCCGGAGCCCCTGATTTCAAAGGGTGCCCACAAGGCGCAGCCGGCCTCGGGATTGCCACCTTCCAGTCTCCGCCATCCGGCGGAGTGCCGAGGGCGTAGACGGTGCTGGTGCCACCGTGGATGAGCGCGCTCACGATTCCTAGGTCCAGGAGCAGTTCCGCGGCACGCTCGATGGCGTAGCCCTTTCCGATGGCTCCGAGGTCAAGCATAACGCCGGGGCGTTCGAAGCGCACGTTGCGATCACTCCGGTTCAAGCGCACCAGCTGCATGCCGGTCACGGCCCGGGCGGTTTCGAGCCGTTCGGGATCGGGCAAACGTCCGGCGGCGCCCACAAAGCCCCAGGCGCGCATCAACGGCGCGATGGTTGGATCGAAGGCTCCCTCGGTCAATTCGTGTATCCGCTGGGCACGCTCGAGCAGCTCGAAGAACTGCGGTTCGACCTGCACCGGTTCCAGGGCCGCGCGGCGGTTTAACCGCGTGAGCTCACTATCCGCGCGGTAGAAGCTCAGTTGTACCTCGAGCCGCTCGATCTCGTCGAGTGCGGCTTCGCCCGCCGCTCGCAATCGGACCTCATCGCGGCCGGGCAACACCAACTCGAACCGGGTTGCCATGGCTTCCCGCGCCACGGCCACGCCTCGATTGGCACTCGCATCCGCCATGAAATCCTCGCCGGCTGGAAGCCAGAAGGGTTCGCAAGCCAGGCTTGCGAACCCTTCTTCAGCGCATGTCAACCAGACTCAGGAGATTGGCATGCTGCCGTAGGTCATGTGCTCGACGGGCTTGCCGTCGGCGGTTGTGATCTTGCGCGTCTTCTCGTCGAACACGCAGGTCATGCTCATGCGCTCGGACATCTCGGCCAGCGAAATCACCGTCTGCACGCGGATGCCCAGGTCGATTCCGGCGTTGGGCTGTTTGTTGGCCCGGATGCAAGCGAAGAAGTTCTTGTGGTGCTCGCCAATGTCTTCCGGCGCGAACGACTCGCTCGTTTCCGGATCCATCTCGTCCGTAAACGGTCTTTCCGGACGAAGCTCCACCCGGTTGCCGGCCATGATGAGATTGCCCTTGTGACCGCGGATCATTTCCTGGGTGCCCATCTCGTTGATCGAACTGCTGGTGACGTGCATGACCATCCCGCTCGGGAATTCAGCCACGACTTGCACGATCTCCGGCACATCGCGTTCCGGGGTCCCCGGGGTGAGCCGGTCCGTTTTCACGGTGCGGCTGCCCACACAGGCGACACGCACCGGGAATTCCGGGTTGCCGGTCGCCAGCATGTAGGGGTGCAGCTTATGCGGGATCAGATCGCCCAGCAGACCGTTCGCGTATGGATAATACTTCCGCCAGCGGAAATAGGCGTCCGCGTTGAATGCGGTCTTTTTCTTGATTTGATCGCCCTGCCACATCGCCCAATTGGTGTCTTCGGGGGTGCACCATTGTTGCAGCGCGTAGTTCCATTCGCCCTTGGGGTTGTTGCGCATATACGACCCCTGGCACATCACGACCTGCCCGATCATCCCCTCCTTGATCCATTCCGCGGCCTTGTGCCATTTCATGTCCGAACAGCCTTGGGAACCGACCTGCAGGATCTTGCCCGTCTTTTTGACGGCGTCATGGATCTCGAAGGCCTCGACCAAATAACGGCTGATCGGCTTCTCGACGTAGACATGTTTTCCGAGGTTGAGCGCCTCGACGGTGATCTTCGTGTGCCAATGGTCGACCGTAGAACAGAAGATGGCGTCGATGTCCTTTCGCTCAAGCAACTTGCGGTAGTCTTCGTACCCGGCGCAATCGCCGCCAATCGTCTCCTTGGCCTGGGCAACGCGATACTTCGAAACATCGCACACAGCCGCCAGCGCCAGGTTGTTCTCCGACAACAGTTTCTTGGCGTAATTGACATGCGCGTTCAATCCCTGGCCGCCCACGCCCACAAATCCGACCGTGATACGGTCGTTCGCGCCTATGACCCGGCCTGCGGACGGCGCCTGACTCTGTCCGTAGACCGGTGTTTTCAGTAGTCCGGTGGAAGCCACCGCTGCTGCCGCGGTAGCCGCCTTCTTAAAAAAATCCCGGCGCGATTCGCAGCCGTTCTTGCTTGATTTGGTCGTCGCTTCCATAAGTTTTTCTCGTTGGATTTGGTGCTCGGCGAAGGCTACCCCAAAACCACCTTCGGTCAATCACGAACATTGGACGATCGAACTGCGTACTCTATTGAACCGTTTCTCCTGCTTCACCCGCGGCCAATCCGCCGGAGACAAGCGGGCCGCCGTAATTGAGCAGTGAGGACTGGCACAGTTGGAAAACGGGACGTCCGCCCCGTTTTATGACACTACAAGGCTGTTTACGGCAATGGTTTGCATGCTCAAAGTGGCCACATCCTACAATGCGATGGCCTGCTCCGGCTGCCAGTTCCTCCCGCTGCCGACAAGCCCCTGAACCTCGAAAAAATCCTGTTGTCAACGGTTTGCCGTTTTCCTATGGTGCTCGGCCAGTTGCGCCTTTTTGGGCGACGGAGCGGTTATACCGCCCTATATCACGAAACAGAAAAACCAGCAGGAGGAACCAAATGAAGTTGAATAAATGGACAGTGGCGTTGGCGTCCGCCGGGGTGGTCAGCCTCGCGTCGGCCGTTCAGGCGGAAGAGCGGGCCATGCATCAGGTGGCCACCGCAGTATCAGCAACCACCTTGGGCGGGTATGTGGATACCTCGGCCATATGGAAATTCGGCACCGGGACCGACTCCGGCGCCGCCGGATCGGAAGCCCTGCCTGGCCGGGCCTTCGATGGCGCGGGCAAGACCGACGGATTCAATCTGCACGTGGTCGGACTGACCCTCGAGCGCCCGTTGGGTGCGGAAGACTGGGCCGCCGGATACCGTGTTGACCTGTTGTTCGGACCGGACGCCGTGGCCTACAATCCATCGGCCAATGGCGACGCGACCTCCGATTTCGGAATCAAGCAGGCGTATGTGAACCTGCTGTTGCCGGCCGGAAATGGGATCGACGTGAAGATGGGCGTGTTCAACACGATCATCGGCTACGAATCGTTCGAGAGTTACCTGAACCCGAACTTCAGCCGTTCCTTCGGTTGGCAATTGGAGCCCACCCAGCACACCGGCGTCCTCGCGAGCTATCAGCTCAGCGAAGCGCTCAGCGTCTCCGGCGGCGTGGCGGACACTTGGTCCGCAGGCATCAACGCCCGGTCGCCCCGCGCCGAAAGCCACAAGGCTTACATGGCGTCGATCGCGTTGACCGCGCCGGACAGCATGGGCTTCATGTCGGGCTCGAGCCTCTACGCCGGTGTGGTGGACGGCTTCAGCGGCAACGGCAAGGACACCGTCAGCGCCTACGTCGGCGGGAGCATTCTTACGCCGATCGAAGGGCTCGGCGTGGGCGCCGCGTTCGATTATCGATGGAATGGCAACAATGGTGTCACCTTCGATAGCAACTGGGCTTACGCCATCGCCGGTTACGCCACCTTCCAGGCCACCGAGAAACTCAAGTTCGCCGGCCGCGTGGATTACACCACCGGCTCGGACGGCACGTTCTTCGACGCCGGCGCTCAGGGCGTCTCCGACGAACAGAACGAACTCTTCTCGTTCACGGCCACAGCCGAATACGCCCTCTGGGCCAACGTGATCACGCGCGCCGAGTTCCGTTGGGACAACTGCCTCAGCGACGACAAGCCGTACGGCCAAAGCGACGAAAACGCTCTGACCCTCGCCGCCAACGTGATCTTCAAGTTCTAAACGCCCTTTACCCGGCGACCCACTCAACCCCCTCCGGCCCACCGGAGGGGGTTTTTCGTGCCCGTATCCAAACCGACGAACTTTCGGTGTGACGCGCACCGTCCCATCGCGTATAAGCCGTTCATGGCCGCCGGCCACGACACCGATTCTTCGCCAGCCGTCAGACTGTTGCTGCGCAGCCTCAGACGAGGCCGCGTCGGCCACGCCTATCTCTTTTCGGGTGACTCGATGACCGAGTTGGAGGAACTCGCCCGGGCCTTGACCAAGGCGTTGAACTGCACCTCCGCTCAGCCAGGCTCGGACGACGCTCTCGGTTCCTGCGGCCACTGTCCGAATTGCCGCCGAATCGACCGGTTCAATCACCCCGACATCCTTTGGGTCCGCCCCGAATCCAAGCTGCGGTCGATCACGATCGATCAAATCCGCGACGTGATGCACGCCGTGAACCTCAAACCGACCGACGCCGCCTGGAAAGCGGCCATCCTGGTCGCCGCCGAGCGGATGAATGTTCAAGCAGCCAATGCCTTTCTCAAAACCCTGGAAGAACCGCCGCCGCGCTCGCTGCTCGTGCTGCTTTCGACCGACCCCCAGCGACTGCTCGAAACCATCCGCTCGCGCTGTCTGAGGCTGACCGTTGGCTCCGAGGTCACCCACGTCACGGATGCCGCCGATGGGGAATGGCTGACGCGTTTCAGTTCGGTGGTTGCCACACCCCAAAAGAGCCTTCTCAGCCGGTATCTTCTCCTGGATGGTCTGCTCAAGCGCCTGGCCGAAATCCGAGCATCGGTCGAACGGGAGCTTTCCGCCAAATCGCCCCTGGAAACCCACGACGAGGTCGAACCCTCTCTGCGCGAGAAATGGGAAGACGAATTGACCGCCGCCATAGAAGCGGAATACCGCAAGCGCCGATCCGACCTGCTGAATGCACTCCACTGGTGGCTCAGGGACGTCTGGATCGCGCGAAACACCGACGCCCCTGGAATTTCGCAACTGCCCGAACTGGCGGATAACGCCGCGAAGCTGGCAGACCGGCTCACCCCGCCGCAGGCCCTCGAGAACTTGAAAGTCATCGAACGTACCCGGCGCATGCTTGAAACCAACGTGCAGGAAGCCCTCGCCATCGAAGTCGGCCTCCTCAAGCTGAATCTCTAACCCGCCCCGAATCGTACTGAACCTCAGTGACCAACCAGGCCCGTCACATCGTCGTCGGCGTTTACGGAGCGTTTCTCGGTCTGACACTCGTCAAGTTTGGGAACCCGGTGATATTGGATTACCTGGTGCAGGCACCATCGACCTGGGCTGAGCTGGTGTTTAGCACCTGGCCCATCAGATGGGTGTTCGACACCTTCTTCGGCCCGTACTTCATTTTCGGCTTCTCCTTCCTGGCCTGCTCCGCATGGGCGTTCAGAACCTCTCTAGCCATCACTCTCCAGCAACTAACCCAAAACCGCATCACCTGGTTGCCGGTCTCCTGCCTTCTCGGGTGGTATGCCTGGCAGTGGGTGGCTGCCATCAACACCGTCAACGGCCAACTCACCAGCGTCACATTGTCGCAGTTCACGATGTGCCTTATCTGTTTTGTTTTTGGGTTGTTCTGTCTCAGACGGCTCGAACACATCGATCTGTTGTGCTGGGGTTTATCCGCCGGGTTTCTGATCGTGTTGTGGTCCGGCATGGACCAGCAGTTTGGCGGGTTGGAGGCGACGCGGAAGATGATCTATGAACAGGGCGGATTGGCGAACTATCCGGAAGAGTTTCTGCAACGGATTTCGACAGGGCGGATCTTTGGGACATTGTTCTACCCGAACGCACTTGCTGGAGTGATCCTGTTGGTGTCACCGCTAACGTTAACCTTTATAAGCAACCTGACGTCCGGACGCGGTAACATCGTCTGGGGTCTTGCGATCGGCTTGCCAGGTTACTTTTCGGCTGCCTGCCTTTACTGGTCGGGATCGAAGTCAGGGTGGTTGATCGCGGCAGCCATGTTTTTGCTGATCGGGTTGCGTCTGCCGTTGCCCAAACGCGGCAAGTGGTTGCTTCTTTCGCTGGTCGGCTTGCTGGCTTTGGGTGCCTTTGGCGTCCGGTTCGCAGGTTACTTTCAGAAGGGCGCAACGAGTGTCGCCGCCCGTTTTGACTATTGGAATGCCGCGTTGAAAGTGGCGGCAAGCAACCCAATCAGCGGAACTGGACCAGGGACATTCCAAGTGCCGTATTCAAGGCTGAAGGCACCCGAATCAGAGATGGCAAGACTGGTTCACAACGATTTCCTGCAGCAGGCCAGCGATTCGGGAATTCCCGGATTCCTGTTCTACAGTGGGCTCTTGCTGAGCTCGATCTGCCTTCTTTATCGTCAATCCAAGGCTTCATCGCTTCAATTCGCCGCCTGGCTCGGGCTGTCTGCCTGGGCTCTTCATAGTTGTGTGGAGTTCGGGCTTTATATACCCGCAATCGCTTGGCCCGCTTTCACCATGCTGGGCTGGCTCACGGGAAATGGAGTGGACACCACGGGTGCGCGGAAGTAAGGTCGGCTGCGTTCATGAGAATCCTGGTCCTTAACGGCCCAAACCTCAATCTGCTTGGGCATCGGGAACCCGAAGTATATGGTCGGTTAACGTTGGCGGAGATTTCCCAGGCGATCGAGCGGCGAGCGGCTGAACTGGGTGGCGAGATCGAGTGCCGTCAAAGCAACCTCGAGGGGGAACTCGTGGGTTGGGTACAGGAGGCCAAGGGGACCTTCGACGTGATTCTCTTGAACGCGGCAGCCTACACCCACACGAGCGTGGCACTACGGGATGCCGTTGCGGCGGTGGGCGTGCCGACCATTGAAATCCACCTGTCGAATGTTCATGCGCGTGAGGAGTTCAGACACAAATCGATGATTGCGGCGGTTTGCGTGGGTGTGATAGCCGGGTTTGGGATGACCTCGTATTTACTGGGTGTTGAGGCGGCCTTTAAGCTTAACGTGGCCCAACAAACCGCAAAGTAGGCCCGAATTCGAGCTGAAATGGGTGCAAACTGGCGACGGGTGTAGAGTTGGTGCGGCGAATCCCGGCTTGACTCGGATGACGTTAGAGTGTCTAGTCGCACCAACATTTTGGAATAAGTCGAAGCAGAGTCGGATAAGCGGCTACTGCTTCTTTGCTTAATGAGCAACAGTGGAAAGTGGTTTTGTTGGAGCGGGATCTAAACCTGGAGCCGGCTTGTGGACCTGAGAGATATCAAAGCCATAATCGATTTGATGAAGAAGAACTCGATCAGCGAGTTCGAACTTGAGAAGCAGGATTTCAAAATCAAGTTGAAGCGCGGGGGCAACGGGGTGGTGCCATCCATCGCCTATGAAGATGGTCCTGTGATTCAGGCCCTGGCCCAGCAGCCGGCTGCTTTAGGCGGTGGCAACCCGGTTCCGCAGCCCATCAGCCTGCCGGCAGTGCACGACTTGGAAATCAAGTCGCCGATGATCGGCACTTTCTATCGTTCACCCTCTCCCGAATCGGCGCCCTATGTTGAGGTCGGCATGGAGGTCAGCCCGGACACGGTGGTCTGCATCATTGAAGCGATGAAGGTCATGAACGAGATCAAGGCTGAGATCGGTGGTGTGATTTCCCAAGCCCTCGTTGAAAACGCCAAGCCGGTTGAGTTCGGCCAGCCGCTTTTCAAACTGAAACCGAGCTAGTTCCGGCCGCTGCGCTGAAGCCACGGCACTCTCCCGAAATGTTCGAGAAAATCCTGGTAGCAAATCGAGGCGAAATCGCGGTCCGAATCATTCGCGCGTGCAAGGAGTTGAACATTCGGACGGTGGCCGTTTATTCGGAAGCGGATGCCAATTCGATGCACGTTCAACTCGCGGACGAGGCGATTTGCATCGGTAAAGCACCCAGCAGCGAGAGTTATTTGAGGATCGACCGCATCATCAGCGCGGCGGAGATCACGGACGTCGACGCCATTCATCCCGGGTACGGCTTTCTCTCCGAGAACGCTCATTTTGCGGACGTCTGCGAGAACTGCAACATCCGGTTCATTGGACCTGCCTCGCGGGCGATGAACGCGCTGGAAGACAAGGCGGTGAGTCGGACGCTGGCAAAAAAGGCTGGCGTAGCGGTGCCACCGGGGTCGGAAGGGATTGTAGATACTGAGCAGGGGGCGGTGGCGACGGCGAAGCGGATTGGGTATCCGGTGATGATCAAGGCGGTGGCTGGCGGCGGTGGGCGTGGCATGCGGGTAGCCCACAATGACATCTCGTTGATCAAGGGTTACCACACGGCGCGAAGTGAGGCGGAGAGGGCCTTTGGCAACTCGGCGGTCTACATCGAGAAGCTGATCGAGAATCCACATCACATTGAGTTCCAAATTCTTGCCGACACCCGGGGGAATATCATTCACCTGGGAGAACGCGATTGTTCCATCCAACGCCGCAATCAAAAGGTCGTCGAAGAAACGCCGTCGCCTCTGATCGAGAATAAGCACAAGGACCTGAGGAAGAAGATGGGCAAAGCCGCGATTCGCATCGCCGAAACTGCCGGCTACACCAACGCCGGCACGGTCGAGTTTATCGTCGATGATAGCGGCAATTACTACTTTCTGGAGATGAACAAGCGGATCCAGGTCGAGCATCCCATCACCGAAGAGGTGACTGGTGTCGATCTGGTCAGACAGCAGATCCTGATCGCCATGGGTGAACCGTTGCGAATCTCGGAGAAAGAGATCCAGTTCCGCGGCCATGCGATCGAGTGCCGGATCAATGCGGAGGATCCGTTCGACGATTTTCGACCCTGCCCGGGCCGAATCGAGATGTACTATCCCCCCGGCGGCCGCGGTGTCCGGCTCGAAAGTCACGTCTACGCGGGTTATGTGATCCCGAGCCATTACGACTCCATGATCGCCAAGTTGATCACCCACGGACGAGACCGCCGGGAGGCCATGGACAAGATGAGCCGGGCCCTGGGCGAGTACATGATCACGGGCATCAAGACGACCATCCCCTTTGAGCAGGCGATACTTCAGGATCCGAATTTCCGACGCGGCGTCTACTCCACGAGTTTCATCGAACAATTGCTCGGCGGAGCCCGCCGGGAGTTGATCGAAGACAAGGCGTAAGCGGCTCGTGGATCCCGCGGCTGCCAATTCGGTTTATCCCTCGCTGAAACCGCTGGCGGATTGCCGGCTGTACACCTTTGTGGACACGGGATTCCTTGCCGGGCGGGATCCGCGGCAAATTGCGCGCGATCTTTGCGCCGGAGGCGCGGACATCATTCAACTGCGGGCCAAGGATCGACCGGTGGGGGAAATCCGGGGCATGGCGGAGGGGTTGCTCCCGATCACCCGAGCGGCGGGGGTATGGCTGGTGATTAACGATCATGTCAGCGTGGCGCTGGAGGTGGGTGCCCCGGCGTGTCATCTTGGGCAGGAGGATTTCTTTGAGCCAAGGGAGGCTGAGACGGTGTGTTTAACACCCACCCAGGCACCCGTTAGCTTCGGCCTCAGCACACATGCCCCGGACCAGGCCGTTCGTGCCCTCGCCGCCGGCGCCCATTACCTCGCGATCGGACCGGTCTTCGCCACAGGCACCAAACCCACCGCCCGGCCAGTGACGTTGGACTACGTGCGATGGGCGGCGGATCACATTAAGGTTCCATGGTTTGCCATTGGTGGTATAACGCTCGGCAACGTGCGTTCCGTGCTGGCGGCAGGCGCCCGCCGGATCTGCGTGGTGTCGGCCATTCTGAACTCGGCCGATATCGCGGCGGCTTGCCGGGAATTCAGATCCAAACTCGTTGATTGAAGGGAAATCGTTGTGGTTGAATGGATTCAAGTTTTGCTGCTGGGCGTAATCGAGGGCGTGACGGAGTTTCTTCCGGTCTCATCCACCGGCCATTTGCTGATTGCTCAGAGATGGCTCGGAGCGAGATCCGATTTGTTCAACACGGTGATTCAGTCGGGGGCGGTTCTGGCGGTGGCATTGATTTTCACGACACGGATCCGGCAGTTGGCGTTTCAATGGAGAGATCCGGCCACTCGCCAATACCTGCTGAAGCTGGTGGTGGCTTTCGCCATCACGGGTGCCGGCGGGTTGCTGCTTAAGAAAGCGGGTTTCCAACTCCCCGACACCGCGCGACCGGTTGCGTGGGCGACGCTGATCGGCGGGATCCTGTTCCTGGTGGTTGAACGTTGGCTGCGGGGGCGAACGACACACGACCACGTGAGCTGGCCGGCGGCGATCGCGGTGGCGTTTGGGCAACTGCTGGCGGCGGTCTTTCCCGGCGCCTCGCGATCCGGGAGCACAATACTGATGGCGCTCTGTCTCGGGGTGAGCCGTCCGGCGGCGACCGAGTTTTCGTTTCTACTGGGGATACCCACGCTGCTCGCGGCGGGGATGCTGCAGGTTTACAGCACGCTGAAGGATCCCGGGGCGGCACCCGAGGATTGGGGTCTGGTGTTGGTGGCCTGGGTGGTGGCCGCGGCGACGGCTTTTGTGACGGTGAAATGGTTGTTGCGCTTCGTGCAAACCCACACGTTCGAAGGGTTCGGCTGGTATCGGATCGCGCTGGGCACGGCGCTGCTGCTCCTCACGCCTTGAGCGGCAGCGGCCGGTCTCGGCAATCAGGGATTGACGCTGCCGGTGGTTTTCGAGCGGAGGGTGCGGATGCGATCGCGCAAGGTGGCGGCGCGTTCGAAAGCCTGCAGCGCGATGGCTTGATCCAGTTCGCGCTGGAGTCGTTCCAACTCGGGCAATGGCCTGATTTCATCAATGTGACTGACCATTTCCTGGAGCGCGTGCAGCGATCGCTCCTTCTCATGCCGGAAGGTCTCGTCGTCGATCTCGTCCAGCTGCTCGATGCAGCCAATCGCGTTGCGGGCGATCTGCATGGCATCGTCGTGCTGGTCGGTCTCGAGGGCGTATAGCGTCTCGGCCATGGCATTCATCCGGATGAGGTAGGGTCGCCATTGCTCGAGGTACATCTGGTCTTCCACCCGTTCCGCATAATGGTGCACGAAATCGAACAACCGCAGATTCCTGGACGTATCGCGGATCGAACGCCGCCAGTCCCTCATCTGAAACAACCGGAGGTACCGATAGTAATAGAGCGTGCCCTCCTGGAACAGTTCGGCGCACTCCTCCGGCGCGAGGGTGAACGTCTCCGCTTGGCCAGCGGCACGAGCCGCCTCGAGCCGGGCAAGATGAAAATCGAGCAGGGATTCGGCACCTCGCGGTTCCAGCCCATCGGGCCGCCCTTCAAGTTCGTATTGCTCGATCCCCAAAGGGAGGCGCACCTGGAGGATTTCGCGGCCGTGACTGCCGCGAATGACGCGCAGTTCGTCCTCGGGGTTAAACGGCCAGTTTCGGAGCCAGCCGCGCATGTCAAATTGACGACTCATACTGTCGGGAGCGGACTATAGCGTGTGCTGCCGTCCCTGTCACCCCAGCAAAAACGCGGGGCGAAATGTAAGGCATTGCCAAGTCTGCCAGTGACCGCCTAGGATGCGACCCTCGGATGGCGGCGCCCTCGCGGGCGCGCCGGATGGTTCAATGTCAGACTACAAAGTTCAATTCGAGGTCTTTGAAGGGCCGCTGGATTTGCTCCTGTACCTGGTCAGGAAGGAGGAAGTCGACATTTACGAGATCAATCTCACCCGGATCGCCACCCAGTTTGTCGAGTATATCGCCCTCATGCGAGAGCTGGACCTGGACGTGGCGGGTGAATTCCTGGTCATGGCCTCGACGCTGATGTTGATCAAAAGCCGGGAATTGCTCCCCGTCGATCAGCAGGCCCAGACCGAGGATGAGGAGGACGAGGATGATCCCCGGTGGGAGTTGATCCGGCAGCTCGTCGAATACAAGAAGTTCAAGGATGCCGCCGCTCACCTGCAGGGGCGCGAACTGGAACAGGAACAGGTCTTTCCCCGGCTGCCCGGCCGGCTCGAATTCGAATCGACCGAACCGCTGCGACCGGAGGTTTCGCTTTTCGATTTGCTGGCAGCCGTAAACCAGGTGCTCCAACGGCACCAGGAGAAGCTGGGACCGCGGGAGATCTTCGAAGATCGCTGGACCGTGAGCGAGAAGATCGAGCAGCTCCGACGCTTGATCGAGGAGCGGCAACAACTGCGCTTTTCGGAGTTGTTTGAAGGGGCTACCAGCCGTTCGGAAGTGGTGGCCACCTTCCTGGCGATGCTGGAATTGATCCGGCTCCGGATCCTGTGCGCCCGTCAATCCTCCGCGTTCTCCGAGATCACCATCAGCCGGGGCGAATCCCCGGCGCCTGAGAGAACGGCCGCCATCCCGCCGGTCGCCGGAGCCAAATCCGCTTCATGATTCATGGAACTGAAGTTCATTCTCGAGGTGCTGTTGTTTTCCGCGCAAAAGGCGCTTAGCCCGGCCGAACTCCGCGAGGCCCTGGCGGCCGCCGCACAGGAGGAAAGCGAAACCACCGGCGCGTTCCGCCGGACCAAGGAGCCTGAAATCATAGCCGCGCTCGAGGAGTTGGCGGCCTACTACGAAGCGGCGGGTCGCAGCTATCGCCTCGTCTGCGTGGCGGGGGCATGGCAATTCGTCAGCAAGCCGGATTACGCGCCCTGGCTGAGGGCCCTGGTGGGGCATAAGGCTCGAGCGCCGCGCTTGTCGCAACCCGCGCTGGAAACGCTCGCGATCATCGCCTACCGGCAACCCATGACCCGATCCGAGATCGAACAGGTCCGCGGGGTTTCCGTGGATGGCGTAATGCAAACGCTGCTCGAACGCGGGCTGGTTGAAGCCACCGGCCGGGCCGAGGTCGTGGGACGGCCGATGAATTACGGCACCACCCCTTTGTTCCTCGAATACTTCGGACTGCGCAACCTGGAGGACCTCCCCGCGGCGGACGAACTGCGAAGACTGCCGGTGGAACGGCCCGCGGGGCTGCTGACCGCCGAACCGGGGCTGGCCACGGTCCCGCCGTCCGACTTGCAGGAAGCGCCCGAGGCTGCAGACCAGGCGAAGCCCATCCAGGAGGAACCGCGCCGGACAACCGAGACCCCTGCCACCCAGGATGAGCCTGGCGCAACCGTGACATGAACATTCCCGAACATCGCAAAACCATCGATCAGCTGGACGCCAAGATCATCCGGCTGTTGAACGAGCGCACGGCCCATGCCCTCGAGATCGGCGCCATCAAGCTGAAGGCCGGCGAGGAGATCTACGCGCCCCACCGCGAGCTGAAGGTGCTCGAGCGGGTCTGTCGCCTGAGCAAAGGCCCAATGACGGCCGAATCGATGCGCGCCATCTATCGCGAGATCATGTCGGCCGCGCTGGCCCTCCAAAAGACGATGACCGTGGCCTATTTCGGGCCGCCGGCCACCTTCACCCACCTGGCGGCTATCCGACGATTCGGCTCCAGCCTGCATTACTCCGCCCAGAAAACCATCGCGGACGTGTTCACCGAGGTGAGCAAAAACCGGGCGGACTACGGCGTCGTCCCGGTGGAAAACTCAACCGAGGGGGTCGTGACGCACACTCTGGACATGTTCGTGGACAGCGATCTGAAGGTGGTGGCGCAGATCGTCTTGCCGATCCAACACTGCTTGATCGGACGCTGCCGAAAAGCCGACATCCGCAAACTCTATTCCCACCCCCAGGCCCTGGCCCAGTGCCGCCGATGGCTGCAGGAACAACTGCCTGCCGTCGAAATCATCGAAACCTCCTCCACCACCCGCGCCGCGGAACTGGCCGCCCGCCAGCGCAGCGCCGCCGCCATCGCCAGCTCGCTGGCCGCCGAACGGTACCGCCTCGAGATCCTCGATTACGATATCCAGGATAACGCGGCGAATGCCACCCGTTTTCTCGTCCTGGGCCGCCAGTGCAGCCCCCCCACGGGCAATGACCGCACCAGCCTGATGATCAGCCTGATGGACGCCGTAGGGGCCCTGCATCGCGCCCTGGCGCCGTTCCGCGTTCACCGGATCAACATGACCAAGATCGAGTCGCGGCCCAGCAAACGAAAGGCGTGGGAATACTTCTTCTTCATCGATTGCGACGGACACATGGAAGATGACCGCGTAGCCAAGGCCATCCGGCTGCTCGAACAACAATGCAGTTTCGTCAAGGTGCTGGGGTCATACCCAAACTCCGAGTAACCGCCCCAAGCACGCGCCTGACCCCGCCCCTATACCAGCCTCCGACCCCGCAGGGCCTCGAGTCGGCGGGCGCGCCGACGCTCCTGGATGTGATCGTACACCAGATAGCCCACCAGCAGCAAAGCGATCGCACCAACCACACAAAGCAG
>JAHDYP010000033.1:0-27902 GCA_023383055.1 Verrucomicrobiota bacterium
CGCCGGGTGCCGTTGTGCCGGGCCCGCCGCGGGGTTATCAAGCTGTCTTCCGTGGCAAGTCGGCTGCGAGCGCGCGGATGAAATCGGGTGTGGTTCCGCAGCAACCGCCCAGGAAATCGGCGCCCGCCGCCAGCAGCGCGCGCGCGTGACCGGCGAACTCGGCCGGGGTGGTGCGATACACGGCGCGGTGGTCGACGATTTCGGGCAGGCCGGCATTGGGTTTGATCCAGACGGGATAATCGGTGGCGGCGCGGAGTTGACGGCAGACCGTGAGGAAAGTGGCGATACCCTGGCCGCAGTTGGCGCCGACGACGTCCGCGCCGGCGTCGACGAGGGTTTTGGCGGCCTGTTCGGGGGTGATTCCCATCATGGTGCGATCCCGATCCTTCCCGGAGTCGAAGACCATGCAGGCGACGACCGGGAGTCCGGTGGCCCGAGCGGCGGCGACCGCCAGGCGGGCTTCTTCCAGGTCGCTCATGGTTTCCACGACGAGGGCATCAGGTCGGGCTTGGGCGAGGGCTTCGGTTTGTTCGGCGAAGACGTCGCGCAATTCGTCGGTGGTGGTATCACCGGACAGGAGCAGCTTGCCAGTGGGTCCGATCGAGGCAAACACGTGAGCGCGGAGCCCGGCGGCCTGGCGGGAGAGTTGGACGCCGCGGAGATTCAGTTCGGCGAGATTATGGGTCAAGCCGGCTTCCGCGAGTCGCAGGCGGTTCGAACCGAAGGTGTTGGTGAGGATGACCTGGCTGCCAGCCTCGACATAGGCGCGGGCCACGGCTGACACCTGGTCGGGTTGCTCGAGGTTCCAGGCGTCGGGGAAGGCGCCGACGGGGAGACCGCGGGCCTGGAGTTGGGTTCCCCAGGCGCCGTCCGTGATCACGGGAGGATTGGCAGTGAGTTGACGGATCAGCGGATGCATCGCCGTGGTTGGAGTCTGGTTGAAGGTTAGGCTATGGCAAGGGGCGTGGCACTGGCGATGCGGAGGAGACGCTGCGTTTTATGTGAAAAACGATGGACGGTGCGGGTTAAGTGACCGGGACGCCCATGGCCTTGCGAGCGAGGGCGACGGCGTCGACGGCGCTGGCGCCATAGCCGTCGGCACCGATTTCGTCGGCAAACCGTTGGGTGATGGGAGCGCCACCGACGAGGACCTTAATGCGGTCGCGGAGGCCGGCGGTTTTCAAGGCATCGATGGTGCCGCGCATTGAGAGCATGGTGGTGGTCAGCAAGGCCGACATCGAGATGATATGGGCGTTGCGTTCCTGTGCGGTGCCGACGAATTTCTCGGGCGGGACATTGACTCCGAGATCGATCACCTCGAAGCCGCCGCCTTCGAGCATGGCGGCGACGAGGTTTTTGCCGATGTCATGGAGATCGCCTTTGACGGTGCCGATGACGACGCGTCCGACCGGTTCGGTGCCGCTGGCGGTCAGGAGGGGGCGGATGAGTTCGAGGGCGGCTTTCATGGCGCGGGCCGAGAGCAACAACTCGGGGACGAAGTAGTCGCAGCGTTCGAACCGGCGGCCGACTTCATCCATGGCGGGGGCCATGAATTTATTGACGAGGGTGAGCGGTTCCACGTTTTCGGCGAGGGCCAGTTCCGTGAGGGTGCGCGCGGTGGTAGCGTCGCCGCTGACGACGGCATCGAAGAGCTTGGATAAGTCCTGCATGGTGCGTGGTTGGAGTGCGGTATTGGTTCGGGCATAGAGCTAATCAGGCTTGGCGGTTGACGCAAGCTAATTCCATGCGCATGATGCGCTTCCAATGAGTGCAGCTCGATCCGAGGATCCGGGTGGCCGTCAACCGCCGGTGGAATGGAACCAGTTGAAGCAGATCCAGGATGAGCATCCGGCGCCCCGGGTGGCGGGTGGCGTCGTGCTGGCTATCTTTCTGTTTGGGCTGTCGGCATTCTGCTTTTTCCTTGGCTTCTATTTTGCCGTTGATCCGGAGGAGACCATCGAGCCCGGGAAGTACTTTTTCATAGTGGCAGTGGCGTTGGCGCTGCTGGCCGGTTGGGCCGGATTCATGTTTGTGCTGCGCCCGCGGGCGCCGAGGTGAGCGGACGCATCAGCGGGCGAGGGCCTGCTGGAGGTGGGGGCTGAACAGTCTGGGTTCGAGCAGGAAGGCATCGTGGCCTTTGTCCGAATGGACGGTGATCCACATGACCGGGACGTGGGCGCGTTTGAGGAGGTGGACGAGTTTGCCCTGTTCGGCCGGGGGGAACGAGAGATCCGAATCGATGCTGAAGACGAGGAACTCCTGATGGCGACAGCGTTCGAAGAGGGCATGAACATCGGGGGCGCCGGCTTCGGCGACGAGGTCGAACCACTGCCAGGCATCGAGGATCCGGAGGTAGACGTTGGCATCGAAGCGTTTCACGAATTTCTCGCCTTGATGGAGCATGTAGCTTTCGACCGGGTGATTCATCTCGTACCAACCATGCGGCGGTTTGTGGCTGACGATTTCGCCCCGGGCGCGTTCGCGCAGCATGTCGAGTGAGACGAACGTCTTGTGGGCGATGCGCCGGGCGAGCGCCAGACCGGTATCGGGCCGGGCGCCCTGGTAGTAGTCGCCGGCCTGGAAGTGGGGATCGCCCTCGATGGCGGTGACCTGTTCGAAGTTAATGATGCGATTGTAGATGGTGGTTTCGACGCCCGTTCCGATGGGCACCAGGATCCTGACGCGCTCCGGATGGCGCGTGGCGAGGCTCAGGCAGAGGTAACCCCCGATGGACGCGCCGATGGCGGCATGGAGTTGGTTGACGCCGAGTGCGTCGAGGAGGCGGATCTGGGAATCGACGATGTCACTCATGCGGAGCACGGGGAAGGAGGGACCCCAGCGTCGTCGCGTTCGCGGGTTGACGGAGGCGGGGCCGGTGGAGCCATAGCAGCCGCCGAGATAATTGACGCAGAGGACACAGAACTGGCGGGTATCGAGGGCCTTGCCTGGGCCGATGAATCCATCCCACCAACCCTCGTGCATTTCGCTGGTCCAGCGGCCGTCCAGGCCGGGCACGCGAGGGTTGTGGCCGGCGGCGTGTTGGCTGCCGGTCATGGCATGGAACAGGAGAATGACGTTGGATTTGTCCCGGTTCATGCGGCCGTACATTTCGTAGGCCAGCGTGAACCGGTCGAGTTCGCCACCCACGCGCAGGCTGAGGGGGTGCTTGCGATCGTTGAAATCGAAGAACCGGGTCTGGACGGTACCGAGGTTACGGCTCATGAGCGGTTGCCGAAAGCGGTGATGGGGAAAAGCGGTCAGGCACAGGCCTGCAACGCCTGGGCGAGGTCGGCCAGAATATCGTCGATATGTTCCAGCCCGATGCTGAGCCGGACGAGGTCGGGGGTGATGCCGGCGGCTTTTTGCTGTTCCTCGTTGAGCTGTGAATGGGTGGTGGTGGCCGGGTGAATGGCCAGCGACTTGGCATCGCCCACGTTGGCGAGATGTGAGAACAGCTTGAGGGTTTCAATGAACTTCCGGCCGGCGCTGGTGCCGCCCTGGATGCCGAACACGACCATGGAACCGCCTTTGCCGCGCAGGTATTTTTGGTTCCGTTGGTATTCGGGATCGGTGGGCAGACCGGGGAACCGGACCCAGGAGACCTGCGGTTGTTGTTGGAGCCAGCGCGCGGTGGCCAGGGCATTCTGACAGTGTCGTTCCATGCGCAGGGGGAGGGTTTCGATGCCCTGGAGGAACATCCACGAGTTGTCGGGGGCGATGCAGGCGCCGAGGTTCCTGAGCGGCACGGTGCGCAGGCGGAGGATGAACGCGAGTGGCAGCAGCGGTTCGGGGAGGTCGATGCCCCAGCGCAAGCCGTGGTAGCTGGTATCGGGTGTGGTGAAGAGGGGATGTTTGCCGGCGGCCCAGTTGAACCGGCCGCTGTCGACGACGATGCCGCCCACGCCGGTGCCGTGTCCCCCCAGCCATTTGGTGAGCGAGTGAATCACGATGTCCGCCCCGTGTGTCAGCGGTTGGGTCAGATAGGGTGTGCTGAACGTGGCATCCACGATCAGGGGCAATCCTTTGGTTTGGGCCACGGCCGAGACCGCCTCGAGGTCGGTGACCTCCAGCGCCGGATTGGACACGGTCTCGCAAAAGAGTGCGCGGGTGCGGTCGTCGATGGCCCGGGCGAAATTCCGCGGGTGGTTGGAGTCGACGAACTTCACCTGGATACCCAAGCCGGGGAGGATGTCGTTGAACATGGTGTACGTGCCACCGTACAGGTTGCGGGCGGAGACGATGTTATCGCCGGCCTGGGCCACGTTGACGATCGAACTGAAGATCCCGCTGGTGCCGGAGGAGAACCCGAGCCCGCCCAGTTCCGGCGCGCCTTCGAGCAGGGATACGCGTTTTTCGAGCACTTCCGTGGTGGGATTCATGATGCGGGTGTAAATATTGCCCAGTTCTTTGAGGGCAAACAGATTCGCCGCGTGTTCCGTGCTCCTGAAGACATAAGAGCTCGTCCGATGAATCGGGACTCCCCGGGAAAGGGTGGTGGGGTCAGGTGCCGTGCCGCCGTGCAGACAGATAGTCTCAAGTTTCATAAAGCGCGGAATGTAATGCCCGGCGCGCGACGATGCAACCCGCGCGTGCGGGATGGGCTGGAACTTTCGGCCCAGCCTGATTCGCAAAATTTCCGGTGGCCACCGCCGCAGGAAAACCTTTGCCGAAACGGCTGAAGTGTACGCATGATGACCTGGAAGGCACGTATCATGAGGTGTAAACAATGGAGCACGCGGTGGGGGCTTGGGCTTGGGGTGGCCATGGGGTTGTGGGCGACGGCCGATAGCGGTTTGACTGCCGACGCGGCGGAGGACGAACTGGAGCGCGAGGTCGCCGACCAGGGGTGGATTGTGTACGCGGCCCGCACGGCGCAGGGAGACTATGATCTGTTCCTTTCGCGTCCGAACGGGTCGGGGCGGAGGAACCTGACGCAGACTCCGGGGTGGAGCGAATATGGGGGGCGCTTCTCGCCGGACGGCACGCGGCTGCTTTATCGGCGCCAGGTGAAGGGGCCCGAGGTCAGGCCCGGGGAAGGAATCAACCATGACTTGTGGGGGGCGACCGGGAGCCTATGTGTGGCTTTGGTGGATGGAACCGGGGTTGAGGCTTTGGGGGGTGACGGCGAGCTGCCATGGGCTTCGTGGAGCCCGGACGGTCGGCAACTGGCCTGTCTGTATCGGCGTGAGGGGCGGATCCGGATTGTGGAGTTGGCGACCCGGCGGGTGGTGCGGGAGCTTCCGCGGCAGGGGATTTTTCAGCAGATGTATTGGTCGTCGGACGGACGGCGGTTATGTGGCACGGCGAACTTGAGCGGCCAGGATTGGAACGTGGTGTCACTGGAGCTCGAGACCGGGAAAGTGACCTTACTGTCGCGGGTGTTGAACTGCACGGCGGACTGGTTTCAAGCCGACGCCGGGCGGGTGATTTACTCTCACCGCACGCCGGGTCTGGCCGATGCCTACGGCTGGACGATGCTGATGCAGGCGACGGCGGATGGCGCGAGCCGGACGTTGATCTATGCGGAGCGCGGCCGTCATGTTTATTACGGGTGCATGTCGCCCGACGATCGGTATGTGATCTTCGCGGTGCCGGAGACGGATGGAGGAACGGACGCGCCGATGGCCATCGTTCGCGTGGCGGACACGCCGATCGTGGTGCCGGAGGATTACACCCAGGTCCGATCGCTTTATCCGGGGGCGCGGGCCGGTCCCGTTTTCCGGCTGGCGCAGCCCGGGTTCGAGCCGCACTGGACCTCCGCGGAGATCGGAGGGGTGCAGTGAGTCACGCCGGGGCCGGAGAGGTCCGGCATGAGGCCGGGCTGGTGACCCGGGCGCAGGGACCGAGTCCGGGCAGAGCCGTGGTCGTGATGGCCGCATTGCTGGTGGTCATGGGGGTGTTGGCCGCGCGGGTGGACAAGGGAGAGGACGACGCGGTTCGGAATCTGGGTCGGATCGAAGTGACGGCGCGGTTGCTGGAGAGGCCGGAGCGTTTTCCGGAGCTGGGTGCCTATCGCTACACGTATGTGCTGCGCTACGCGGTGTTGCGCGTGCATCGTTCCGACCCGGAGAATCGCCATCGGTTGGAGGCGGGCGACGAGATATATGTGGGGCATTACCAGCCTTGGTTGCCGCGCGCGGAGATCCGCGATGCGGATTGGGGAAGCGATCCCTTGGGTGGCCGGCTGGTCCAGTTTGTGACCGGGGAGGCGCATCGGATGGCGTTGGAGTACGAACTGCAGGATTGGGCGCCCTCGGGGGTTTTGGATTATTTGTTTCCCGCGGAGACGAATCGTTTTTTTGCGATTTGGACGAACCCGACGACGTATTAGCCGGCGTTGGACGTGGGTTGCGGGACGGAGTCAAGGCGCCGTCGCCGCTGCGCTCTGCCGGCGCGGTCCAAAGGGGTCGCGGGTTTATGGAGTGCGGCGGGAAGCGGAGCGGCACGCCGCTTTGGCTGGTGTTATGGTTTTTAGTTCGACGATATTCGTCTTTTATTTTTTGCCGGTGGTGCTGCTGTTGTATTACAACCTGCCGTATCGGTGGCGAAATCCATTTCTGACCCTGGTGAGCTACGGTTTTTATGGATGGTGGAAGCCGTGGTTTATCCTGTTGATGCTCGCGGTGACCTTCGTGAACTACCAGGCGGGGCGCTGGCTGGTCCGGCCTGGGGCTTCGCCGGTTAATCGGCGAGCGACGCTGGCGCTGAGCTGCGCGGTGAGCCTGGGGCTGCTGGGATTCTTCAAGTATTACATGTTTTCGGCGGAGAGCCTCAACGTGCTGCTGAGCTGGGTGGGGCTGCCGGTGTTCCGGATTCTCGAGGTGGTGCTGCCGATCGGGATCTCGTTTTTCACCTTTCAGGCGCTGAGTTACACGGTGGATGTGTATCGGGGCGACGCCCCGCCGGCGCGGTCGTTTGGGGATTTTGCCTGTTTCGTGGCGTTGTTTCCACAACTGATTGCGGGGCCGATCATCCGGTATCACACCGTGGCGCAGCAGCTCCAGACCCGGCAGCATACGGTCGAGCGGTTCGCCGCCGGGATTCTGATTTTCAGTTTGGGGTTCGCCAAGAAGGTTTTGCTGGCGAACCCGATGGGCGAAGTGGCGGACGCGGTGTTCAGCGCGGAATCCGCGGGGCTGGCCGACGCGTGGTTTGGGGTGACGGCTTACGCGTTTCAGATTTACTTCGATTTTTGTGGTTACTCGGACATGGCGGTGGGTCTCGGGCGCATGTTCGGATTCGAGTTCATGAAGAACTTCGACGCGCCGTACCGTGCGGAGAGCATCACCGAGGTGTGGCGGCGCTGGCATCTATCGCTCTCCACGTTTTTGCGGGACTATCTGTACATCCCGCTGGGCGGGAACCGGCGGGGACCGTGGCGGACCTACTACAATCTGGGCCTGGTGATGGTGCTGGGAGGGTTATGGCACGGGGCGAAATGGACTTTTGTGCTCTGGGGCGTTTATCACGGTTGCTGGCTGGCCTGGGAGCGGTGGCGGGGAAAGCGAAGCCTGTGGGCGAACGCGCCACGTCCGCTGCGGATCGGGTTCACGTTTGTGCTGATGTTGTTCGCGTGGGTGCTGTTTCGGTCGGAGAGCCTGGAATCGGCCGTTTCCTATTATGGGGGCATGTTTGGTTTCACCGGTGTGGGCGGCGCGCGGGGATTGCTTTCAGCCGAGCTTTATACGCCGTCGCATTTGTGGGTGCTGGGACTCTGCGTGGTTCTGGTCTTTCAACGGCGGCAGGCGCATGACTGGGCGGCGGGTGAGTTGACCTGGGGCCGGGTCGTGGTGGCGGTTTTGCTGTTGATGATGGCGTTGGTCACGATGTTCAACCAGTCATTCAATCCGTTTCTCTATTTCCAGTTTTGAACGCCATGCGCGCATCGCCATCCAGAATCAAGGCGTGGACGTTGATTGGCCTGTTTGGGCTGATCCTCGGGGTGGTGCCGGTGACGCAGGTGGCGCTCGAATGGCGGCGGGGCGAACGGATCCAGGCGATGGATCTGTTCCGGTATGCTCCGCGGAGCGAGCATCTGCGCCGGTACGAGCGCGACCTCGAAGCGCGTTGCTGGGTGCCGGCTGTGACTCGGCCGGCTATGCGCGAGACCTGGTTTGCCTGGTTCGGCGACCCAGGGCGGCAGGCGTTGCTCGGGCGGGATGGCTGGTTGTTTTACCGGCCCGGCGTGCGTTACCTGGTGGAGCCGGATCAGGTTGACACGACTCCGGGTGACGTCGCGTGGCGCGAACCGGGAAGAGAGAGTCGCCGGGAGCGGGCCTTGCGGATGATCGTTGAGTTCCGCGATCAACTGCGGGAGCGTGAGATTGAGTTGCTGGTTGTCCCGGTCCCGGGCAAGGCGAGCGTCTATCCCGATCGTTTGAGTCGGCGGTATGCCCGGGGAATCGGGGAGTTCCGATCGCCGACGGAGGATTTTATTGGATCGTTGGAGGCTGCCGGTATCGAGGTGGTGGATTTGTTCAGCCGGTTTCGGGAGGAACGCGAAAAGGGAGAAGCGCTTTATCTCGAGCAGGACACCCATTGGACGCCGCTGGGGGCGGAAGTGGCCGCGGAAAGCGTGGGGGCGCGGTTGAAAGGATTGGGTTGGGTGACGGCGGGGACGAACGCCTTCTGGTTGCGCGAGGTGCGGGTGCGTCGGTGGGGAGACATCATCGAGTTGACGCGGGTGTCGGGCTTGAGCCGGCAGTATCCGGGGCAGGTGATCTCAGCCCGGCAGGTAATTGATAGGGAGTTGGGCTTGCTGGTACCCTCGCGATCCGATCGGCCGGGGACCTATCGCGATCCGCGCGGTGGAGCCGAGGTGTTGTTGTTGGGCGACAGCTTCAGTCGGGTCTACCAGTATGCCGAGCCTCAGTCGTTGGGGGAAGCGACCGATCCCGCAGTGAGCGGTCTGCCGCGGGAACCCGATCCGGCGGTCGCCGCGCGGTTGTATCCGGGGTCGGCAGGGTTGGTTGCGCATCTGACGCGGGTGCTGGCGCGGCCGGTGGACGCCATCGTGAGCGACGGGGGTGCGACGACCGACGTGCGGCGGCGGCTGAGTGTGAATCCGGAGATATTGGAGGGGAAACGGGTGGTGGTATGGGAGTTTGTCGAGCGCGACCTAGGGCAGGGGGAATGGGCGGAAGTGCCGTTGCCGAGGGAGTTGGGAGAGGGGAGGTAGTTGTTCCAAGTGGCCGTGGGTATATGGAGTGCGGCGGCAAACCCGCTCCGCGGGTGCGACGCCGCCTTGGCTGGGGTTCAAGAAGCCTTTGCGTTGGACGGGTTACTGGAAAGAAGTCAAAGCGGCGTCGACGCTGGCGCTCTGCCGGCGCACTCCAAAGGCGACGCCGCGGCGATCAGCGTGTGCGGCGGCGGGCTGAGGGATAGCGGGTGGGGGTGCGTTGGGTGGGGGATGGGGGGCCACCGGGACCGCGTTTGAGTTCGCGGATTTGATCGCGGAGGAGGGCGGCTTTTTCGAACTCGAGGGCGTTGGCGGCTTCGAGCATTTCGGATTCGAGTTCGCGGAGGGTCTCGGTGACATCGAAGTTGCCGCCGGTTTCGTTGATGACCATGGCGGCGGCGTTGTGGCCGGCGCGGCCCTGGGCATCGGAGGCCAGGCCGGCTTCGACGGGTCGGCTGACGCTTCTGGGGGTGATGTTATGGTCGCGGTTGTATTGGATCTGTTTTTCGCGGCGGTATTGGGAGATGGCGAGGAACTTCTGGATGCTCAGGGTTCGGACATCGGCGTAGAGGATGACTTCGCCGTGGAGATGGCGGGCGGCGCGGCCGGCGGTTTGGATCAGGCTGGTGGTGCTACGGAGGTAGCCTTCCTTGTCGGCGTCGAGGATGGCGACCAGGGAGACCTCGGGGAGATCGAGGCCTTCGCGGAGGAGATTGATTCCGACGAGCACGTCGAAGTCGCCTTTGCGGAGGGAGCGGAGGATTTCGACCCGTTCGATGGCGTCGATTTCGCTGTGGAGATAGCGGACGTTGATGCCGATGTCGCGCAGGTAATCGGTGAGTTCCTCGGCGGTGCGTTTGGTGAGGGTGGTGACGAGGACGCGTTCGTGTTGTTCGACGCGTTTGCGGGCCTGTTCGATGAGGTCGTCGATCTGGCCCTGGAGCGGTTTGAGGGTGATCTGGGGGTCGATGAGCCCGGTGGGGCGGACGACGAGTTCGGTGACTTGATCCTGGGACCAACCGAGTTCGCGGGGGCCAGGGGTGGCGCTGACGTAGAGGGTCTGGTTCTGGAAGGCCTGGAACTCCTCGAAGTTCAGGGGGCGATTGTCGAGGGCGCTGGGGAGACGGAAGCCGTAATCGACGAGGACGGTTTTGCGGGCGAGATCGCCGGCGAACATGCCGCCGATCTGGGGCACGGTGGCGTGGGATTCGTCGATGACGAGCAAGTAATCCTTGGGAAAGAAATCGAGGAGGACATGGGGTCGGGAGCCGGGGGGACGGCCGGTGAGGTGGCGGGAGTAGTTTTCGATACCGGAGCAGAAGCCCATTTCGAGCATCATTTCGAGGTCATATTCGGTGCGCATTTTGATGCGCTGCGCTTCGAGGAGCTTGCCGCGGGTTTCGAACCAGGCGATGCGTTCGGTCAACTCCTCGCGGATGGTCAGCGTCGCCCGTTTAATCTTGTCCATGGGGGTGACGAACTGTTTGCCGGGATAGATGGCGACGGCGGTGAGGGTCTCGAGCGGGTGACCGGTGAGCGGGTCGAAGCGGGTCAGCCGATCGATTTGCTCGCCGAAGAACTCGAGCCGGAGGGCGTCCTCGGTGTAGGCGGGGCGGAGTTCGATGGTATCGCCGCGGACGCGGAACTGGCCGCGTTCGAATTCGATGTCGTTACGGTTGTATTGGAGTTCGATGAGGCGTTCGAGGAGTTGTTCGCGGGTGATCTCCTGTCCGAGCCGGACGGGGATGACCATGGCCTCGTAATCGTCTTTGCTGCCGATGCCATAGATACAGGAGACGCTGGCGACGACGATCACATCCGGGCGGGCGAGGAGGGAGCTCATGGTCGAGAGCCGAAGGCGTTCGATCTCATCGTTGATGCTGGAGTCCTTTTCGATGAAGGTGTCCGTGCGCGGAATGTAGGCTTCGGGCTGGTAATAATCGAAGTAACTGACGAAGTATTCGACGGCGTTCCGGGGAAAGAAGCTCTTGAACTCGGCGTAGAGCTGGGCGGCGAGAGTTTTGTTGTGTGAAATGACGAGCGTCGGCTTTTGGATCTGCTGGATGACGTTGGCGACGGTGTAGGTTTTGCCGGAGCCGGTCACGCCCAACAACGTTTGATGTTTGACGCCGGCGCGCAGGGCGGCCACGAGGCTTTCGATGGCCTGAGGCTGATCTCCAGCCGGTTGGTAAGGGGCAACCAGTTCGAACATGACCGGTCAGGGTAGGTGGGAGCGCGGTGGTGTGTCAAATGGGCGTTGGAACGCGAAGCAATTCTCACTATGGCACCCCATGCCCACGCAAAGGCGCCAAGCCCGCCAAGGGGAAGACCGCATCTCCTTGGCGGGATCCGCGGGCTTGGCAAGGTTGCGCAGGGCTGATATGCGCTAGGCGATGCATCGGTATCTGGGTTGGGCGTTTGGTTTGTGGCTGGGCGTGATCGGTGGTGCGGCTGAATTGCGCGTATCGACCTTTGTTTGCGACGTCACCCCGCCGCTGGGGCATCCCTTGTGCGGCGGCTGGATTCAGCCCTTGACGGCGGTGGACGATCCGCTCCTGGCCAAAGGGGTGGTGCTCGAGGACGGTGACGATCGCTACGTGATCTGCGCGGTGGATTGGTGCCTCTTGCAGACGGGAGCTTACGATACGTTCCGTCGGAAGCTGGCCCGGGGCGCCGGGGTACCGGAAGGCCAGGTGACGGTCCACACGGTGCATCAGCATAACGCGCCGATTGCGGATACGGAGGCCGAGCGGTTGTTGCAGTCGACCGAACAAGCGCCCCGGCAGCTGGATCTCGAGTTTCTGGAAGCCGTCACGGACCGGTTGGGGACGGCGGTGAGCGAGGCTGGTCAGCGGTTGAAGCCGTTCACGCACGTCGGGCGCGGTCGGGCGCGGGTGGAGCGATTTGCCTCAAATCGACGGGTGCGCCTGTCCGACGGCACGATCCAGGTCCGTTACAGCGCCACGCGGGATCCGGCCTTGCGCGCCGCCGCCGAGGGATTGATCGATCCCTGGCTCCGAACGATCACGTTTTATGATGGCGAAGAGCCCCGGGTGCGGCTGCATTATTACGCCAGTCATCCGATGAGTTATTACGGCGATGGCCGCGCAACCGCGGACACGGTTGGGCTTGCCCGGGAACAGCTGGAACGGGAGGAGGGCGTTCCGCAGATCTATTTTACCGGGTGCTCCGGGAACATCACGGCGGGCAAGTACAATGAGGGAACGTTCGAAGCCCGAGAGGCGTTGACGGGGAGGATCCGCGCCGCCATGCGTGAGGCTGTCGCGAACACCGAACGCGAGCCGGTCCGGCGATTGGACTGGAGGACAGAGCGGGTGCGATTCGCGCCGCGGGTTGAGCCGGAATGGAGCGAGGATCGGGCTCGCGCGCTGCTGGCAGCGACGAATGCCCCGGCGCAGGTCCGGCTGAAAGCGGCCCTGGACCTGGCCTGGATCGAGCGGGTCAGACGGGATCCGACGGTCGAGGTCAGCCGGCTCGGTTTGGGGGGGATTTACCTGTTGCATCTGCCGGGGGAATCCTTCGTCGAGTATCAATTGTTCGCGCAGAGTCTGCGGCCGGACGATTTCGTGGCCGTGGCCGCCTACGGCGAGAGTGGGCCGGGCTATATCTGTACCGACGGGGCGTTGGCGGGAGGCGGCTATGAACCGACGATGTCGCGCGTGGGTCCACCCAGCGAGTTCGAACTCAAGGGGGCGATCACGCGTTTGCTGTCGCCAGTACCGGTGGTTGAACCACCGTTTTATGCGGACAAACTGTCGTTGCTCTGGTGGCGGGATGCGTCCGGAACCGAGCATCCCATTGGCGATCGAGCGGGGTGGGCCCGCCGACGTGCGGATATCCTGGCGAGCTTCGTTCAAGTAACCGGGATTGAACCGGCCACCACCGGAGAAGCCGAACTCGATCTCGAGGTGTTGGAGGAACGACCGCAAGCGGAATTCCTCCTGCGCAGGATCACTTACGCGAGTGAGCCGGGCGACCGGGTGCCGGCCCTGTTGCTGTTGCCCCGGGCGGCGCAAGGGCGGCGTCCGGCGATGCTTTGCCTGCACCAGACGACGTCAGTGGGGAAGCTGGAGCCAGCCGGGCTCGCTGGAGATCCAGAGCTGGGTTATGCGGCTGAGTTGGCCGCGCGCGGTTATGTGGTGCTGGCGCCGGACTATCCGAATTTTGGCGATTACCGTGTTGATCCGTATGCGCTGGGGTATGCCAGCGCCGCGCGGAAGGGGATCAGGAATCATCAACGCGGAATCGATCTGCTGGCGTCGCTGCCCGAGGTTGAGCCGAGGCGGATCGGCGCCATCGGTCATTCGCTGGGAGGACACAACGCCATCTTTCTGGCGGTCATGGATTCCAGGGTGCGCGCGGTGGTGACAAGCTGCGGGTTCAACGCCTTTCCGAGGTATTATGGTGGAGATCTGCGGGGTTGGAGTCACGCCGGGTACATGCCGCGAATTGCCACGCTGTACGGATGTGATCCGGGTCGGATGCCGTTTGATTTCACCGAACTGTTGGCGGCACTGGCGCCGCGGCCGGTGTTCATCAACGCCCCGAAGCGGGACACGAACTTCGACCTGTCAGGTGTGCAGGATTGCCTGGCGGCGGCGCGGCCGGTTTATCAACTGTTTCAGGCTGAGGATGCGTTGGTCGCGCGCCATCCGGATAGCGGGCACAGTTTCCCGCGGGCGATTCGCGAGGAGGCGTATGCGTGGCTCGATCGGGTGATGGGGGCAGAGAAGTAAGGCAGAAGTAAGAAGGCAGAAGGCAGAAGCAGGGATGAATGGAGACTGCGGAGGACTGCTTCTGCCTTCTGCCTTCTTACTTGGCTTAAGCCGCGGATTGGCGGGAGAGGGGACTACTGGTTCAAGCCGCGAAGCCGGCGGTGGCGTCGGCGGAGGAGGATATTGCGGAAGCCGTCGACGGCGAGGTAAATGATGAAAGCGGCGGCGGGGATGCCGACACCGATCAGGAGGAACATGGCTGCGCCGTCATGGAAAAGAGGCATGGGGGGGGTTAGACCGGGGCTGGGGCGAAACGTTCAAATTCGGCCGGGTGAAGTTTTGGCGAGGGACGGTTGCCGGAACTTCGCGGAAAATGGCAGTTGCAATCGGGAGGGATGCCGCTAGGGTGAGTCCCTGGCTCAGCTTTCCAGGGTCTGGTGGATCCTCATTAGAACATCCGGGGTTCGGTGATGATTTGAAACTCGGTCGTCGAGAACGTTCTGGAACATCATGGCGGGTCGGAGCGGCAGGTATCCACTATGGAAGAGGCGATTGTGATCGAAGGGCAGATTCGGACCGTTTTGGCAGGAACGATGTTTCGAGTTGAACTGCAGAATAAACACGAAGTGCTGGCCACGATTTCCGGCAAAATGCGAAAACGCTACGTGCGACTGACCGTGGGTGACCGGGTGCGAATGGAAATGTCACCTTACGATCTGAACAAAGCCCGCATTGTTTGGCGGTTGAAGTGAATGAACATCATTCCCCAGTGAATTCCGAGAGGTTCGATTGACAGCGCATCCATTGATCATCCAGGGCGGCATGGGCGTGGCCGTTTCAGGCTGGCTCCTGGCGCAGACCGTATCGCAGCTTGGGCAGTTGGGGGTGGTATCCGGGACGGCCCTGGCCGTGACCCTGGCCCGCCGGCTGCAACTGGGTGACCCGGATGGGCGCTTGCGCCATGCGCTGAGCCATTTCCCGGTGCCTGCGGTGGCGAAACGGGTGCTGGCGGCCTACTTCAGTCCGGTGCCGAAGGCTGAATCCGCGGCGTATCGATTGACGCCGATGCCGGTGCTTAAGCCTGGAGGGGCGTTTCTCGATCTGACGGTGCTGGCGAACTTCGCCGAGGTGTTTCTGGCAAAGGAAGGTCACCGCGGGGTGGTGGGGGTGAACCTGCTTGAGAAAATTCAGCTGCCGACCCTGCCATCGCTTTTTGGCGCGATGCTGGCCGGGGTGGATTACGTGTTGATGGGTGCGGGCATTCCGCGGGCGATTCCCGGGGCATTGGACCGGTTGGCCCGGGGTGAAGTTGCCGAGCTGAAGATCGACGTCCACGGGGCCGCCGCCGATGAGGAGTTTCATTCGACATTTGATCCCCGGGCTTTCATGGGAGAGGTGCCGCTGCCGGAGTTGAATCGGCCCTATTTCCTTGGGATTGTCGGTTCGGCGACGCTGGCGATGACCCTGGCCAAGAAATCGAGCGGGCGGGTGGATGGTTTTGTGGTCGAAGGCGACACGGCCGGGGGGCACAACGCCCCGCCGCGTGGGCCGATGCAATTGAGCGACCAGGGCGAGCCCGTTTATGGTCCGCGCGATGTTCCTGATCTCGAGAAGATTCGGGCTTTGGGACTGCCTTTTTGGCTAGCGGGTTCCTATGGCCGGCCGGGGCGGTTGGCGGAAGCGTTGGCGCTGGGGGCGGCGGGCATCCAGGTCGGGACGGCCTTTGCCTTCTGCGAGGAATCCGGGATCAGCCCGGAGCTCAAGGAGCGTGCGATAGCCCTGAGTCAGGCTGGCGCGGCCAAGGTATTCACGGATCCGGTGGCGTCACCGACCGGGTTTCCGTTCAAGGTGGTGCAGTTGGAGGGAACGATCTCGCAGGCCGCGGATTACGAACGACGGAACCGCATCTGTGATCTGGGTTACCTGCGGCATTTGTATCGGCGTCCGGATGGAACGGTGGGCTACCGTTGTCCGTCGGAGCCGGTTGAAGATTATGTCAGCAAGGGTGGGGCGATCGAGGATACGGTCGGCCGCAAGTGCGTCTGCAACGGGTTGCCCGCCACGGTCGGTTTGGGCCAGGTCCGTGCGGAGACCGAATTCGAGCTGCCATTGCTGACCGCGGGCAACGATGTGAGCGACATTGCTCAGTTTCTTGCCCCCGGCCGGATGAGTTACCGGGCGCAGGATGTGATTCGAATATTGCTGGGCAAGGAAGCGACCGGGCCGGCACCCGAGTCGGGTGCGGAACAGTCGGCACCGGCGGCCTCCACGACGGCGGCGAGCCAGTCGGCCACGGCAGTGAACCAGGGATAGCCCGGGGCGGGTGTAACCTTTCCGCTTGCGAGGCCGTCTTAACGGGAAAGCAATTCCTTTCGGACTCGTGGTCTGTTGCCGCGGGTGGGAGGGGTTGAAACACCCAGTTCAAACTTCGTAAATCTATGCAAATCACCCCCCGTAATGTGATGTCGGCGTTGCGCGTCAGTCTTTGTGCCGTGGTCTTTCTCGGTCTGATGCCTGTCCTGCAAGCCGCTGATCCGGTTGGAACCTGGACCTGGAGCACACCGGGTCGGGATGGCGGCGAAGCGCGCAAGAGCACGCTCAAGTTGAAGGTGGAAGGCACCAAGCTGTTGGGAACGATCACCAGTCCTGGCCGGCAAGGTGGCGATCCGATGGTGACGGAGATCTCCGATGGCAAGGTCAAGGGCGACGAGATTTCGTTTGCCGTGGTTCGGGAGTGGAATGGGAACAAGTTCACGATGAAATACAGCGGCAAGGTCAGCGCCGACGTCATCAAGGGCAAGATCGAGTCCGAACGGGATGGCAATGTCCGATCCAGAGAGTGGGAAGCGAAGCGCGACGTCACCAAGAAATAGCCGGTTGAATCGCCCGGCGCCGGCGTGAGCCGGCGCTGGAATGAGCTTGAGCTGCGTCCTGACTCGGATTATTACCGGCGCATGAAATCCACATGTCGCCGGATGTTGCCCCTGGTCGTTGCCAGCCTCGCCGCGGTTGCGGTCATCTCCACTGGCGCCCAGTCGGCCAAGGACGAATTTGTCGCCATTTTCAATGGGCGCACGCTGGAGGGCTGGCACATCAGTGCCAAGACCGGGCACAGCCGGGCCAGCAACAACCAATCCGGCGGTCGTTGGGTGGTGGAAGACGGTGCCATCATCGGCAGCCAGGACATCGTTGGCAATGGCGGCATTGTCATTACCGACAAAGCTTACGGGGATTTCGAGGTCGCGCTCGAGATGAACAACGATTTCGGCCCGGACAGCGGTTTGTTTCTCCGCAGCACCGAGGATGGCAAAGCCTACCAGGCCATGATCGATTATCATGGGCGCGGCAACGTCATGGGCATTTACGGTGAAGGCCTGGGCGGGTTCGGCGCGAGCACCTACAACTTCGATGGCAGCCCGGAACGTATCCGCGTCAAATCCGGGGTGACGGATTTTCCGGTGTTGGCCGACTCGTGGCGGCACTTTTGGCGGCACGGTCAATGGAACGAGTTGCGCGCCCGCATTGTGGGGAATCCCCCGACGATCACCACCTGGATCAACGGCGTGCAGATCATGGAGTGGACCGACAAGGAGAAGCGGCATCCGGACACGGGGGGCATTGCGCTTCAGGTGCACGGAGGCGGGGACCTGACGAAACAGTATGTCCGGTACCGCAACGTGCGCGTGAAGGAGCTCGGGGCGGGGAAGTAAGAAGGAAGAAGGAAGAAGGAAGAAGGGAGAAGGGAGAGGGGGGAGGTGTGATCGCGCCTGGTTGTCGAGCGATTCCTGGGGAGCGAACCGTGGCCTTTGACAGTGGGGGGGGCAGTTGCTACCGTCCCGGCTCTTCGAGAAAGGCGTGATGATGGATTACAAAGAGACATTGAACCTGCCCCGGACGGATTTTCCGATGAAGGCGGATCTGGTGACCCGGGAACCGGCGCGATTGGCGCGTTGGCAGCAGGAGGGGCTGTATGAGTCGGTGCAGGCGGCGCGGTCGGGGAGTCGGTCGTTTGTGTTGCACGACGGACCGCCGTTTGCCAATGGCGACGTGCACATTGGGACCGCGCTGAACAAGATTCTGAAGGATATCCTGGTGAAGTATAAGACGATGCGGGGTTACCGCGCGCCGTATGTACCGGGATGGGATTGCCACGGATTACCGATCGAGTTCAAGGTGACCCAGGAACTGCGGAAACAGGCCGGCAGCGGCGCGGTTGAGGCGGATGCGGTGAAGATCCGGCAGGCCTGCGAAGCATACGCGCGGAAGTACATCGAGGTGCAGCGGGGGCAATTCCAGCGGTTGGGGGTGCTGGGGGATTGGGGGCGGCCGTATCTGACGCTGGACCGGGAGTATGAAGCGGAGGAACTGCGGTTGTTTGCGGATCTGGTGGAGCAGGGGTTTGTGTATCGGGGCAAGAAACCGGTGTATTGGAGCATCCCGTGTCGGACGGCGCTGGCCGAGGCGGAGGTCGAGTATCAGGATCATGTCAGCCCGAGTGTGTATGTGAAATTCCCGGTGGCGGATCAGCCGGGAGTCTCGGTGTTGATCTGGACGACCACGCCATGGACCTTGCCGGCGAACCTGGCGATCGCCTACAACTCGACCTTCAGTTACTCCGTGGTGCGGGTGGGAGGCGAATTGATCATTGTTTCGGCCCTGTTGCTTTCGACGGTGGCGGAGAAGTGCGGCTGGAGCGGGTATGAGATCGTGCGCAGTCTGCACAGCGATCAACTCGGCCAGATCGAAGTGCAACACCCGTTTTGCGCGCGGCGGGGCAAATTGGTCGCCGGCGACGCTTTTGTGGAAAGCACCACCGGGACGGGATTTGTGCATGTCGCACCCGGTCACGGGCTTGAGGATTACGGTCTGGGGCTGGAGCAGGGGCTGCCGATCTACTCGCCGGTGGACGATGATGGGAAGCTGGCTTACACGGGGGATTTGCCGGTCGAGCAGCAGATGCCGGCGGGTTTGATCGGGAAATCGATTCTGGAACGGCAGGGACAGAGCGAGGCGAATCTGGCGGTGTTGGAACTTCTGCGGGCGGGGGGCCATTTGGCGCACCAGGAGAAGTACAGCCATAGTTATCCGCACTGCTGGCGCAGCAAAACGCCCGTGATCTTCCGCGCCATGGATCAATGGTTCATCGAGATCGATCATGTCCGGCGCTCGGCGGCCGGTGGCGCCGGCGACCGGCTGGCCCGGCCGTTCCGCGAAGAGGCGCTGGCCGAGATTGACCGGGTGAGCTGGATTCCCGATTGGGGCAAGAACCGGATCGAAGCGGCGGTCAAGGGACGGCCGGACTGGTGCATTTCGCGGCAGCGGACCTGGGGCGTGCCGATTCCGGCATTTTACGATGGGGCAGGCCGGCCGATGCTGGATGCGCGGGTGGTCAGGCGCGTGGCGGACCTGATCGAACGGGAAGGCTCGAATGCCTGGTTCGAACGGCCCACCGAGGTGCTCTGGGCGGAGGTCAAACCGCAGGATTGGACGGGGGCCGATCCGGTGGGCAAATCGAGCGACACATTGGATGTCTGGATCGACTCGGGGAGTTCCTCGCGGTGCGTTCTGATGCGGCGCGCCGAGCTGCGACGCGATGGCGAAGGACCGGATTCACTGCCGCCGGGGCAGGTGGATATGTATCTGGAGGGGAGCGACCAGCACCGGGGCTGGTTTCAATCGTCGCTGCTGCTGGGGTTGGCCGGGAACGGGACGGCGCCGTATCGGACGGTGTTGACGCATGGGTTCATGGTCGACGCCGATCGGGAGAAGATCTCGAAGAGCAAGCAGGGGCAGTACGACAAGCCGCAGACGGCGGATTCCTATGTGAAGCGGTATGGAGCCGACGTGCTGCGCCTGTGGGTGGCTTCGCAGGATTTCCGGAACGACATCATCGTGAGCGAAGAACGGATTGCGAAGGTGGGTGAAAGCTACCGGGTCATCCGCAACGCCCTGCGCTATCAGCTTTCCAATCTCTACGATTTCGACCCGGATCGGGACCGGGTTTCGGATGGGGAATTGACCGGGTTGGACCGTTGGATTCTGGGCGAGTTCGCGGTGCTGGAGACCGAGGTGCTGTGTGCCTACGACCGGCACGAATTCCACGTGGTCTACCAGAAGCTCAGCCAGTTTGCGGCGGTGCAACTGTCGGCGATCTACCACGATGTGGTGAAGGACCGGTTGTATACCGATCCGGCGCAATCGCGACGCCGGCGTTCGACGCAGACGGCGCTGCATCGGCTGGTTCGAGGCCTCTGCCAGATGCTGGCGCCGGTCCTGGCGTTCACCGCGGACGAAGCCTGGGAGTTTGTGCCGGGCCGGCGTGAGGCTTCCGTGCATGCCAGCGTCTGGGAACCGGGTTCATTTCAACCCACCGACGCCGAGCGGCAGTTGTGGGCGAAACTGTTCCTTGAACGGGAGCAGGCGCTGGCGGAGCTCGAAAAGGCCCGCCAGAACAAGCTGATTGGCAAGGCGCTCGAGGCCAAAGTGGTTCGAGTTTCCTCACCCGAGCTGCAGGCCCAATTGGTTCGGGCGTCCGATGATCTCCGTGAATTGCTCAACGTGTCTCAGCTCGAATGGCAGTCCGGCGCGGAACCGGCCTTCAGAATCGAGCGCGCGAACGGGCAAAAATGCGATCGTTGCTGGCACTGGGAGACCGATCTCGGGTCGGATCCGGCGCACCCGGGATTGTGCGGTCGCTGCGCGCGCGCAGTGAAGGGGTGAGGGAAGTCCAAAGGGGCAGCGCATGCGCAGCCACCTCGATCATCGTCGCCGTTGCGAAGGCACCTGCGCCAATCCTGCGATCCTTCCTCCGGTGTCTGACTTGCCGGTGTATGGATGGCGCGCTCGACATTCGGATGGGAGGCTGATACCACCGGCTGGCGGTCAGTAATTCACGGAAAGGTGCGCCATGCAAAAGTGGGAATACAAGTTCGTGGAGTGTATCAGTCATTTCGACTCCTGGTATCCGGCGTTCGAGGATGGGGAGGAGATCAAGAACTGGAAGACGGGCGACAATGTGACCGTATTCAGCAATCGGCTGGGTGAACAAGGCTGGGAGATGGTGAGCAGCAACTTCAGCGCGGTGGGCACCGAGTCCGAGTACAGGGAGTTTTTCCGGCTGGTGTTCAAGCGGCCCAAGAGCTGACCTCCGCCATCGCCGCCGCGCGCCGGCCGAGGCGCATGGTTGACTTGAGCGGGGTGCGGGCGGCAACCTTGACCGCCTATGGAAACGAAACCTCGCCGAATCGCGCGTGCCCGGGCAGGGCTGCTGGTGGTGGATGTTCAGGAGCGGTTGTTGCCGGCGATGGACGACCGCGAGCGCTTGCTGGTCGACCTGGTGCGGTTGGCGCGGGGAGCGGCTTTGCTGAAGCTTCCCGTCTGGATTACCGAACAGTATCCAAAGGGGCTGGGAGCGACCGTGCCGCAAATGCGGGAGGCGTTGGGCGAAGTCGAGACGTTCGAGAAGCTGACTTTCAGTGCGGGCGGCGCGACGGGACTGATGGCCAGTCTGGCCGCGCGGGCGGTCACGGAGGTGATCCTGTGCGGCATCGAGGCTCACGTGTGCGTGGCGCAAAGTTGCCTGGATCTGTTGGATGCGGGGATGCGGGTGTTTGTGGTGGTGGACGCGGTGGGATCGCGGACCGCGGCGAACCGCGCGGTGGGGATCGATCGCATGCGTGAGGCGGGGGCGTTGCTGGTTTCGACCGAGATGATCCTGTTCGAGCTGATGGAAGCGGCGGGCGGGCCGGATTTCAAGGAATTGCAGCGCCTGGTGAAGTGAGGGTTTGTGGCAAAGGATTTCATCAAGATTGGCGGGGCCCGGGAGCACAACCTGAAGAATCTCACGCTCGAGATACCGCGGGACAAGCTGGTGGTGATCACCGGTTTGAGCGGATCCGGGAAGTCATCGTTGGCGTTCGACACCGTGTTCGCCGAGGGTCAGCGCAAGTATGTCGAATCGTTGTCGGCCTACGCCCGGCAGTTTCTCGATCAGCTGCAGAAGCCGGAAGTCGATTACATCGAGGGTCTGTCGCCCGCCATCGCCATCGAACAGCGCAGCGCCGGGGCCAATCCCCGGTCGACCATTGCGACCACGACGGAGATCTACGATTATCTGCGGCTGCTGTTTTGCCACGTGGGTCAGCCGCATTGCCCGGTGACCGGGGAGCCGATCTCGCAGCGGACCACCAGCCAGATTGTGGACCAGTTGCTGGCCTATCCGCCCAAGTCACGGCTCATCCTGCTCGCCCCGGTGGTGCAAGGGGAGAAAGGGGAATTCCGCGACGTCATCGAGCGGTTGGGTCGGGAGGGATTCGTGCGGGCGCGGGTGGACGGGCAGTTTGTGGAGTTATCCGCGAATTTGCGGGTGCAGCTGGAACCGAAGGCGGCGCATACGATCGAGGCGGTGGTCGACCGGTTGATCGTGGATGACAAAATCCGGGTGAGGCTGAGCGATTCGGTTGAGACCGCGCTCAAGTGGGGGGGCGGCCAGTTGATCGCCTTGCATCAGCCGCCGGCAAGCCAGGCCGATCACTGGATCGAGGAAGGGCTCTCGAACCGGCTGCACAGCCCGGCGACCGGCAAGAGCTACGAGCCGCTGACGCCGAAACATTTCTCGTTCAATGCGCCCTTCGGGGCTTGCTCGGTCTGCCACGGGTTGGGGCAGAAGCTGGTGTTTGACGAGGGCTTGATCGTGCCGGACCCGGAGAAATCGCTCGAACAGGGGGCGATCGCCGCCTGGCGGCGTGGCGGCAAACGGATGGTGGTTTACTACAAGAGCATGCTGCGGGCGGTGGCGGGGCACTATGGGCAGAGCCTCGAGGCCGCTTACCGGTCTTTGCCGGAGTCGTTTCAGCGGGTGCTGATGTGGGGATCCGGCGAGGAACAGATCGAGTTTCAGTTCTGGCGGGCGGGCAAGCTGAGCAAGGTGACGCGCTCTTTTGAAGGGGTGGTTCCGAACCTGCAGCGGTTGTACCAGGAGAGCGAGAGCGAATTCACCCGGAACCGGCTGAAGGCGCTGATGAGTCCGCAGCTTTGCGACGTCTGCGGGGGGCGGCGGTTGAAACCGGAGATCCTGGCGGTGACGCTGGGACAGGGGATGCCGGCGGATGCAACCGCGGGGATGACGGGAGGGCAGGGGACTCCGCGGAAGATCCCGGGACTGTCGATTATGGATGTCTGCGGGCTATCGATCGACGAAGCGGCGGAGTTCTTTGGCGGGCTCGAGCTCACGGAGTTTCAGCGGGCGATTGCCGGTGATCTGATCCGGGAGATCATGGCGCGACTCCAGTTCCTGCGGGACGTTGGCCTGGGATACCTCACGTTGGATCGGGAGAGCGGCACGTTGAGCGGGGGCGAAGCCCAACGGATCCGTCTGGCCACGCAGATCGGGGCCGGGTTGGTGGGGGTGCTTTACATCCTGGACGAGCCGAGCATCGGGCTGCATCAGCGGGATAACGAACGGCTCCTGGGGACGCTGGAGGGGTTGCGGGACGCGGGGAATTCAGTGCTGGTGGTGGAACACGATGAGGAGACCATCCGGAGGGCGGATTACATCATCGACCTCGGACCCGGGGCGGGGGTTCACGGTGGGGAAGTCGTGGCGGCGGGAGTTCCGGCGGCGGGGGGTGCCGTCGATACCGATTCCCAAACAGCGGATCAAACCCTCGGGCGTTCGCGGTTGGCTCGAGGTGCTGGGAGCCAGCGAAAACAACCTCAAGGAGATCGATGTTCGCATCCCGCTGGGCGCGATGACATGTGTGACCGGGGTGAGCGGTTCAGGGAAGAGCACGCTGGTTGACGACATCATTCGCCGGGCACTGTTTCGCAGGTTGTATGGTTCCAAGGAGCGGCCCGGGCGGCACCGGGCCATCGAGGGGCTCGATCGCCTCGATAAGGTGATCGTGATCGATCAGTCGCCGATCGGGCGCACGCCCCGCAGCAACCCGGCCACTTACACCGGCATGTTCAATCATATCCGCGATCTTTTCGCCCGGTTGCCGGCCGCCCGGATCCGGGGTTACGGCGCCGGCCGGTTCAGTTTCAATGTCAAGGGAGGACGCTGCGAGAAATGCCGGGGCGACGGGTTGATCCGGATCGAGATGCATTTTTTGCCGCCGGTGTACGTGGTGTGCGAGGCGTGCGGCGGAAAACGCTACAACCGGGAGACGCTGGAGATCACCTACAAAGGGATGAACATCGCCGATGTCCTCGAGATGACCGTGGACGAGGCCACGAATTTCTTCCGCGCGGTGTCGCAGGTGCACGAGCCTTGTCTGACCCTGGCCGAGGTGGGGCTGGGGTATATCCGGCTCGGACAGCAAGCGACGACGCTGAGTGGCGGAGAGGCGCAGCGCATCAAGCTCGCCAGCGAGCTGAGTCGCAAGTATACCGGTCACACGCTCTATATCCTCGATGAACCGACCACGGGGCTGCACTTTCACGATGTGGCGAAGTTACTCGAGGTGCTGTTCAAATTACGCGCTGCCGGTAACACCCTGCTGGTCATCGAGCATAACCTGGATGTGATCAAGACGGCGGATTGGATCGTGGACCTCGGACCGGAAGGGGGCCACGGGGGCGGACAGATCGTGGCGGCCGGCCCACCGGAGGTGGTGGCCGAGTCCGAGCTGAGCCATACGGGGAAGTTTTTGCGGAAGGTGCTCCGGGAGGGCCGGTAGCCTGAGACGCCCCGACTTCATTGCCGGAGCATCAACCGGGGCCAAGGTCCGGAGCGGCGAACCTGGCGACGACCGCGTGAGCAATGAGGTCGGCGGCCTCGGATTCGGTCACCCAGTCGGTGTTAATCGCCAGGTGGTAGAGCAGGGGGTCGTCGATACTATGGCGGAAGTGTTTCTTGAGGTAACGTTCGCGGCCGGCGTCTTCCTGTTTGATGAAGTCGGCGGCGGCGGCGGGGCTGAGGTGAAGGCGCTCCTGGATTCGGGCGCAGCGTCGTTCGAGCGAGCCGACGAGGCGGATATGGAAGAGATGTTTCAGTTTGGCGGTGATGATGTTGGCAGCCCGGCCGACGAGGATGACGTTGCCGAGTTCGGCCAGTTTGAGGACGGTTTCAGTGGTTTGGTGCAGGAGATCCCAGGAAGGCGGATGCAGTCCGAAAAGCTCTTCGAGGGCGTCGGAAACGAAGGAGATTTTGTCCTCGGGCATGTACTGGGCGAGGCGCTGCGGGAGATTGTGGTCTTCGAGGACTTTGGCGACGAGGTTCTTGTCGAACACGGTCCAGGGGCAGTCGGTGCGGAGCGGGCTGGCGTCGAGCCGCTGGGCGAGCAAGTCGGCGATCATCAGACCGCCGGCGCCGGTTTGGCGGGAGATGGTCAGGGCGGGCGGGCGGCGTTCGTGCGGGAGGTTGGTTGACCTCGGGACATGCAGGTGGCAATCGATGTAGGTCTGGCATTTGCGCAGATTGGGATGGTCGATCATAGGGCCTCCATGGGGGCAAGCGCCCGCGTGACGAGAGGGCGGATTCGGGTTGGTTCGTGAAACGCAAGGTGATGCATGGCGTCGCTTTCCGGTTCGTTGGAACGGGAGTAGTTTAAGCCCTTGGATCTGGGGGAGCAATAGCGACGATTGGACGGGCGACCCGCGCTTGAATGGCGGACGTCCGTTCCTCGATGCGGAATAGATGCGTTACGCCGCGGACCGAGATCCTGACTGACGACTCCAAACGCGGTTGATCGAGACGGCCATGGTCAGCGCGGTTCGCATTACATGAGTCTGTTCCTTTCGTGGACTATCGTGTTTCAGCGATCGGTACAACGTCGTAGCAGAACAGTATGTCCTGATCGCGAACGTACAGTTTGCCATTCGCATTCACAGGGTGCGCCCAGGCCGGCTTGTCACTGCGGTCGGGTTGCTCGAATCGACCACGCTCGAGATACTCCTGCTTACTGGGCTCGATGAGGACTAACGCGCCTTCCTCGGTGCGGTAATAGATTCGCCCGTCCGCCACGTCCACTGAGCCCTTGCGCACTCGACGTTTGTCGGGGTCGCGCTCGTTCCACAGCACTTCACCGGTTTGCCAGTCGAGGCAAACGGGGTAGCCCCCACCGTTCCCGCCATTGGCCCCGTAAAGGGCGCCGTCGATCAGGACCACGCCGCCGTGGTGATTCTCCATGTGCCTGGAGGACCACACCTCCTCAGCCTTAACCCCACCGTCCGCGTCTCTGACGAGCTTCACCACTCCACCACCAGCGCCGTAGGCCGAGGAGGCAAACACCTTGCCGGCATGGTAAATCGGCGTCGAACAATTGATGCCCATTCGGTTGGCGGGACGGTCATAGCGCCAGAGGAACTTGCCATCCGCAGCGGCAACGCCGATCAGCGATCTCGCGGTCAGTTGCACGTACTGTCGCTGGCCCTCGAAGTCGATGGCTATGATCGAGGCGTAAGCCGCACCGGCTCCTCCGCCGGGACCACCAAATCCTCCTCCGCCGGCACGACCTCGACCACGGTCGGCACCACCACCGGGAGCTGCACCGCCGGGGGCAGCGCCACCGCCGCCCGGAGGTCCACCGGCAGCGAATTCGAACCCGCCTGCTCCGGGGTTGGTATTGCCTCCTTCAAACCCGGTGTCCGGCTGCCACACCTGGCCGCTCGAATCCGTGAACGATGAGGCCGCACCCGCATTGATCCAGACTGTGCTCGCGGAAGCCGCAGCGCCTGTGGCAGTCTCGCCCTGCGGAACGATTTCAATCGCCTTAATGGCTGGATTCTCGACTTGTGCGGTGAAAGTCATGCGGAACTCCCCGTTGGTGACTTCCACCGGCACCGTCTCGAGGTAGGCGCGGTTCGGACCACCGGCCTTCGCCCAAATGTCGAAGTCTTTGAATTCCCGCCCCTGAACGTTGAAGGTAAACACGCGTTGCCCTGGTCCGGTGATGCCCTGGTAGGTTTCCGCGAAGTAAAGCTTTGCGAGATACTTGCCGTTGGGGATCTTCTTCGAAAACGCGGTCATCCCCCAATGCTCGCTGATGAAGAGGTTCGGTCCTTCGTGCCGGTGACTCCGGGAGCCGAAGTCGCGCCCGGGGCAGCTCCGACTGGTGGGGTTTGGCCACGCGTCGCAACACCGGGCGCTCCTGCACCTCCGGCAGGGGGACCGCTGGAGCCGGCGGATGGGGCCTCGGAGCCAACCTGGCTTTTCCAAATGGTAGTGCCGGTAGACTTATCGAGAGCCAGCAGCATCGCGTCATCGCTTCCGGGCGTGCAGATCAGTTTGTCACCATCAATCAGGGGCGACTCACGGTAACTCCACGCTGGGATGCGACCGCCAAAATCCTCCGTCAGACTGCGTTGCCAAATGATCTTCGCATCCTGGACCTGGAGGCAGGCCAGGTTGCCGCCCATCCCCAGGACGTAAAGCCGTTCACCATCCACCGTCGGCATTCATCCGGGCCCTTCCTGTGATTGACGCATTCCCTGTTGATGCGCCGGCCCGATACGGGCCACCCAGAGTTCACTGCCGTCCTTTTCGGAGTGAGCCCATACCACTTCGTCGTCGCCGCGATGGCTCATCCCGAAGATCCGACCGTTCACGATGGCAGGGGCGCTGGCACCTCCACCAAGTCCTTCGATCCTCCGCGCCAGCGGTGGGCCTTGGCTGGGCCATTCCTGGAGCAGGCCGGTTTCCTGGGAGATGGCATTGCGATCCGGGCCCTGCCACTGCGGCCAATCGAGTGCGTGGATCACATCAGAGAAGGCACTTGTAAACAGCAGGATCAGCGCGGGTTCAAGAAGACGGTTTTCATAAAGGGCTCTTGGTTTCGCAGGACATCTCAATGATGGGAACGCCTGCGGATGTATTTGTCGACTTCGGAGACTCGTGCCACGTCCCCCCCATGCGCAACTCGCCCAAGCAACCCGCCAATTAAATACCGCCATCATGGCAGACGGGGGACGGCATGGACCAGCAGCCTGAACTCTTCGGGGTTCGAAAAAGCGCCTTCGAGTGTGAGCGGCAGTCAGAAACAATCGCC
>JAHDYP010000033.1:27912-29132 GCA_023383055.1 Verrucomicrobiota bacterium
GCCCAGGCGGCGTTCTCGAAAAGGAGCACGTACTCGCCGTTTGACCGCCGCGTCGCCATCAGCGCGTAAGCAGCGTCCACCTGGCCCTGGCTGCCGTGCCAGCCGTTGGCGATATCCTGCACCAGCGTGCCCACCAAACGCCCGTCGGTCTTGGCCAGAATGCGGATATGTCCATAGCCGTAAAGCACGAAGAGGTAATCGCCGGCAACCGCAAATGATGCGGGCTGTCCGCCGCCGTAATTCAGGTCGGCGGTGTACTGGGGATCGTTGTAAGGCAAAGTGGCCGTGAACCTTGAGGTGCGGTAGCCGGTTGACCAGTGATCGAAGCGTTTAATCTTGAGAAAGGTGCCCCACTCCTCGCCGGGGTTATCGCCCGTGAGATACATGACATCCTCCTCCGAATCATAGTAACACTTGCGGGTGTTGGATAGTTCGGGAGCCGGAGTCGCGGTGGCAGTTGCGGCCTCCCAGATGGGGTTGCTGTTGGTGTCCAAGCCTCCGTATTTATAATGAATGATCTTGTCGGGGTTATCCGCGATGGTCAGGAGGTCGCCGTTGCTGGCGATGCACCAGTACTGGTTGTAGAGGTTGTCCTTCTTGGGCTTAAGATACCAGCTCCTGGTGGTCGGGTTGTAGAATTGATTCATGGAATCCCCGCCCGCCCCCATGACTACGGATGGCACCAACACTTCTCCCTCGGTTGCGGGTTCCTGACGGTACAATTCCCATCGGTAGCCCTCCTGACTGCTCCGGGCGACAAAGAGTTTTCCTCCGATCCGATAGACCCCGGCACCCAGCGAGCGCGAACCGACGTCGGTGTTCTGGTCCACCCGGGGATCGTTGGGGTACTTGAAGCGATTGACCGTGAAGCCTCTCAAGGACCACTCGGTGCCGGGGGTTGTTTTCGAGTAATCCAGCGAGTAGTGGTGGTACTTCGAGTAAACCTCCGTCTCGTGATCCGGGTCGATTCCCGCGCTATCCAGCGAGGTGCCAGCGAAGGCCCGCCACAGCAATGACTCCGAGGCATCCCACTTCTCAATGCAGCCACCCCAGAAGGTCCCATAGCAGCAACCGGTATAGATATGGTCGTCGGCGTCGATCGCGATGGACCGGATCCAGTGCAGCCGGGCCGAGTCGGCAAACACCCCCGGGATAGGGCCCGCGAAAATGCCTTTGTCGGCGCCGAAGGTGCCAACTTTGGTGGGCGTTCCGGCGACATC
>JAHDYP010000033.1:29142-51109 GCA_023383055.1 Verrucomicrobiota bacterium
AAGCCACCGACCAGCAACTGCCCACTCCTGTTCACGGCCACCGACAGGGGTTTCTCGAAATCGGTGATTTCGAGGCCGGGTATCCCATCTGGGGAAAAGGACTGCACTTTGTCTCCCCACCACATGGGGCCTCCTGAGGGCGGTTGCGGGCTGGTGGGGCTGTAAATGACCACCCACACATTTCCCGCCGCGTCAACGGTGAGGCGGGTGGGGTTCGGGCAAGGCCAATTGCCTTCCTCGACCATGTTGGTGCTGTTGAGCACGCGTATGGTGCCGCCACCGAAATCGCTGAGCTGGCGGGACAGTATCCAACCACACCGTCATCTCGCCCGCGCCGCGATTGGACCAGAGGTGGTAAGGGATTGCGATGGCGCGAATCGGTTCTCCAGCGCGCATCAATTCGCCTTCGAGCACGGTGGTGCCCCCAAGCAAATTGTCGCGAAGGTGTGGCGCGAAGACCGCATCGCCCGACATGGCGAGGTCCAGCACGCGGCCGTCATGGTCCGCGCCTTCGAAGCAATAGACGATAGGCCCGCGCTGGAGGGCGACCTTTCCGGCGCAGTCTTTCACGTCCGGATGCGCGACGACGTGGCGCACGGGCATGGGCAGGTCGAGTTCGATCACGTCGCCGGAGCGCCAGGCGCGCGCGAGCCGGGCGAAGCCGTTCGTTACCACCGTGCGCAGCTCAACGGGGCGACCATTCACCGCGAGCGCAGGCGCATCGGCGGCGTGGTCGGCGAAGCGATAAAGATCGCCGGGCACCGGCTCGTTCCGCGCCCAGCAGGGAATGCGGACGAAGATGGTTTCGAGTTTTGCGCTTGGGTTTTCGGTGTTCAGCTTTAGCTTCGCCCGGCCGTCCCAAGGATAGTTACCTTCCTGTTCCAACTTCCACGCGGCGCCGCCGACCTCAATTTCCGCCGCGCCCGCGATGAAGAGGTTAACGAACAGTTCGTTACCCCGCGTGGCGTAGGCGAAGCCCGGCACTTGCGGCAGGTAACGCGCCAGCGTCGGCGGACAGCACGCGCACGGGAACCATTCTTTGCGCGTGGCCGACGCCTCGGCGTGCGGCAGATGCTGTCCATTGGCTGGAAGCCAGCCGAGGTTGAACCGATACTTCCCGTCCGACTCGAGCGGGCAGGCGTAGAAGTAGCGGTCGCCCGACAGCGACACCCCGGCGGCGAGGTTGTTGTAGAGCGTGCGCTCGATCACGTCGAAGTAACCCGCGTCCGGCTCGACGCGGAACATCCGCGTGGCCCACATCGGAAAGGAAACCGCCGCGCACACCTCGGTGTAGGCGGTCCGGCTTGGCAGTTCGTAGGGCGGGCCAAAACCCTCATTGTCGTGCCGCGAGCCGATGCCGCCGTTGAGGTAAAGCTTCCGCGTGACGACGTCTTCCCAGAGTCGCCGCAACGCCGTGTGGTAATACGGGTCACCCATGAGGCGGCCGACATCCGCCGCGCCGGAGTAGAAGTAAGTCGCGCGTGGCGCCTGCCCGACGGCCTCGACCTGCTCGAACAGCGGCGCATGATCCTGCGAGAATTCACCGCGCTTGCTCCGTCCGCCCGCCTCGGTGCCGCGGGTGTCGACAAAGAACTTCGCCAGCTTCCACCAGCGATCGTCATCGGTGGCTTCGTAAAGGCGGACTAGCGCCGGCTCGATCTCCTGGTGCCCGCACACGTCCGCGCGTTTGCCGGGGCCGAAGATGTGGTCGATCAACTCCGCGTTCTTCAGAGCCACTGCAAGCAGCGAGCGTTTGCCGGTGGCCTGGAAGTGCGCGACGCCCGCCTCGAAAAGATGGCCGGCGCAGTAGAGTTCGAGGTTGTCACCGAGATTGCTCCAGCGTTTGAGGTTCGCCGGGCCGCGACCGCGTTCGCTCAGCTGGATGACCGTGCGCAGATAGCCGTCGGCGTCCTGCGCGCGGGCGAGCACGGCGATGAGATCATCGAGTTCCTTTTCCAGTTCGGGATCGGGCCGCTGCCGCAATCCGTAACAGGCGGCCTCGATGGCCTTGTAAAGAAACTCATCCCAGTTCGGCAGGCCGTGGTAATCGTCGTCGCGCAGACCGGCCACGCGCTCGAAGTTGGCGACAACGCCCACCTCGCGGCACATGCGGAGGTTGTGCGGGATGGTGACCGCGCGATTGCGGTCGAGCAGCGGCTTCCAGAAGGTGTCGGTGATCTTGATTTGGGTGGCCGGTGCGTAGTTGAGACTGGGTGCAGCGGCCATGACTTGAGCGATGGTGCAGACGGCGGCCCCAACGAGTGTCACCGCGAATGGGAAGTGGCGGGGTTTCATCCATCAGGGTTCCCATCCGAACTCGATTTCATTGGCCCAGTGAGTGGACCAGTCGTCATGGAAGGTAAGCGAGTTCTGTTTGGAAACGCTGCGGCCGGCGGCCAGTTCGTAGGCCACACCACCGTGATTGACCCGGAAACTGAATTTCACGGGTTGACCGGCGTCCCGCAGGGCCTTGACGTGCGGTATGACGCTCCACGGCAGGGCGCACTCGACCACGTTGTCCTTCACCACAAGCCGCGCCTCGCCCTTGACGGGGCCTCCGTCAATTTCGGCCTCCGGCTGACGCGGGAAGAAGTGTTTCCGCATCATGCCCGGACGATGCAGGCAGAAGATCTCGGTCCCACCGCCGTATTCCTCGCCCACCTTGTTGAGCGCAAATTCGTAGTCGGTATCAAACGCGACACTGAAACCCGGCATGGTCCCCGGTGGGAACGGCAGGTGGTCCTGTTCCTCTGGCGGGATGGCGTTGAAGGCGATCTGCACGTTGTGTTTCCCGTTGCCAGAGGGGATGTCGAAGTTCTTCCGATACGAGAAGCGCCGCACGTATTCCGGCCAGGTCAGTGCGCTGCCTTTGCTGATCACGGTTTCGGGATAGAAATAGGCCTCGTCGTCGCGCGTCTCGAACCGGACCATGCCATCCATCCGGGGCACGCGCGCGGCGAAATAAAAGAATCGATCATCATGGGCCAACCACGCGCGGACCGTTCCTCCACCGCGCTGTTCGGGCCAATCCAGGAACGGGCGGTAAGCCTGTTCGGTTCGGCTCGTTCCCACGGCCTGTGCGCTGGCCTGAAGGATTACCCCTTCCCAGTCGGCGAGGTCGCCATCGATTTCGATCGCGCGTTGGGCGATGAAGTTCACGTGCATAAGCTCCGCGTGCCGCTGGGAACCGTCGATGCCGGCATTGAAGGTGGCCAGCAGTTTATAGATGTTGTCCGCGTTCGCATGGCCGTTCGCAACGGCGACATCGACCATGACGGTTTCATGCGGCGCAAGGGTCAACTCCTGAGTCTTGGGCAGGAGATCGAGTCGCTCGACCCCGACCTGCAACATCCCGTGCACGCGTCGATTCAGGACATTGGTAACTTTGACTTTGAATGTCGGCTTGTCGTCGACCGGCACGAGCATATCCCTCACCACCAGCTCAACCGGATCCACTCCGGTGATCGTAGCCGCCTTGACCGCCTCAAGCAGCTTGGCGAACGAGCCCGGGCTGCCGTCGGTCCGGAGGAAGTATCCCAGTGCATTGAGAGGAACGATGATCCGTCCCTGATCCGATGGAACAGTGTTCCCGTAGAAATCGTGCAGCACAAACCGTCCGCCGCCGTCACCCAGAACCAGACGGGCATCTTCAGCCAATTTGATCGAACGGAAGAGCGTGAGGTCCTTGTCGTAGCTCCCGCTCAACTCTCCCACGACCACGACGGTACCGTCGTCGGGGTTGAAGGATGAACCATCGTTCGACGGTGACGGTCGGCCATCAAAAACGAAGACCCAGGGCAGGCCGTTCTTGAAGAGGATCTCGCGGAACGGGCGTTGACCGATGAACTGTTGAGAGGCTGCCACGGCGGCGCCCGGCGCCCAGACCTGGGCCACGGCGTGTTCCCTGCCCGCGATCCGCGGCTTTTCCGAGGTGAAGACGTTGCCGGCATAGATGCCCGCGGTCCGATCCTGGCCCATCGCGCGCATCGAGGCGATGACCGCCGCGACCCGATCATCAGAATTCGCCACCCAACTCTCCGTATCCCACACCTTGACCCGGCCGTAACCGCCGGTGCGGTTCATCCAGCGCGGCTCCAGCACGGCGTCGTTGCCCAGCGGTTGGTAATGGATACTCACAAAGTCCAACCAGGGCAGGAAGGTGTCCTTGCCGTCACCGAAGAGTTTGTCGCGCGTGTTCGTCGTGGAACAGGCGCCGCCGATGAGCACCTCAACGCCGGCCTCGGCCCGGGCCTCGAGGACCGCCTCAGCCATCACCTGGTAAAGCTCGCGATAGCGCGGGATATCCGCGCCCCAACCGGAGATGGAAACGCCTTCCCAGGGTTCGTTCCAGAGTTCTACGGCATTGATGGGCCCCTTGGGCCAGCCATGTTCGATCAACACCCGCTTGAGATACCGCTTAAACTCGGGGTCGAACGACGGCAGCCAGGCCAGGTCTTCCTTGATGCCCTCGATCATCTCGCCGTTGTCGCGCAGCCAGGGCCGACCGCGGCCCAGCGGCATCTGAGCCGCCGGGGTGGCTGCTGCGCCAACCGTCAGCAGCAACGTGACGTCATTGGCCATGGCCCAATCCACGTGTGCGTCGCCTATGGAGTTGTAGCCGCCCTCGGTCCGTGCGCCCTTCACGCCGAGCCGCTTGAAGACATTGAACACAGCCGGCGACATCTCATGCGGCCAGCCCAGGTCCATGGCGTAGGTCGGCAGCCAGACCCGCCCCGGTTCGGGCTCGGGCACGCGCACACAACTCGCGCCAAAGGCCCGACCGCGTTCACCCAGTTCCAAAACGATCGCGTATCCGCCGAACGCGTTCCCGATCTGGGGCGTCACCTTCACGAACCCTCCCTGTTCCGGGAAATCAACCTCCAGTTGGGTCGAGCTGATGTCGGCGATTTTGAACACAACCGGTTTCCACCAGTCGCCCGGCTTGCCTTTGGTGCCGTACTGAACCACGTCCACCTTCAACGAACCCTGGAAGGCTCGTTCGGGTTTGACAAAGAAGGTGAACTCGGCCTGTTCGCGAGGCCAAAGTGCGTTCGCGCCGAGGCTGCACCCGGTCTGCTGCACGGACCAACCTTGGGCGGTGATGCCAAAGGTCTTGCCGAAATCTTCCATGCTGGAGCCCGTGACCATCTGCGCACGCAACGGCAGGGCCATCGCCAGGAGCAAGACGACCACGATGCCGCCGCGGATGAGCACGTGGCGCAACTGAGTTCTCATACCACGACCGGCCATTTGAACGTCGACTTGAGCTCGATGCGTTTCCCGCTCTTCGACGACTCCCGAGCCGCGGTGATGATCTCGATCACGTGCAAGGCATGCTCCGGCGTGACGAGCATCTCTTTGCCGGTCGCGAGACATTCGGCGGCCATGGCCGCGCCGTTCGGCCAGGCATAGCCTTGCGCATCCGTCGCGTGCCGCTTGAGGTCAGGCGACTCCTGGGTGGCCAGGTCGACTCCCAACGGCGCCCAGTCGTACCCCACCATTCCCATGAAACCTCCAGACCCGACGACATCGATCGTGTAACGCGATTCCTTGCTCCCGTCGTGTCCATGCGGATTAAAGTAGTTGAACCCGGATTGGACGTGGGACACGACGCCGTTGCCGTGATCCATCAGGACCATCGCGTTGTCCTCCGCTTCGACTTTGATGCGCCCCTTGTTCTCCACCGTGCGCTCCGGCGTCACGATGGTGAGCATGGCGGACACGGACTTGGCGGGACCGAGCAGGCCCGTGAGTGAGGTCAGGTTGTAAACCGCGAGGTCCGGCAGACTGCCGCCGCCTTTCTCGTAAAAAAAGGCGGACCAGTCCGGACCTTCGTGTCCGTAATGGGCATGTGCCGCGGCCAGGCGTCCGAGTTTGCCGGCGTTGATTTGTTTCGCCATGAAGGCGAACTGCGGGCTCTCGACGGTGATGGGGGCACCCCACAACCGCAGGTCCTTCTCCCTGGCCAACCGAAGGAGCTTCTGTCCCTCGGCAAGCGAGTTGGCGATGGGTTTCTCGCTCCACACATGTTTGCCCGCCTGCAACGCCTGGCGGTTCAGGTGCTCGTGCTCCTGCATATCGGTGAGGTTCACGAGAAACTCGAATGGCACCCCCGCCAACATGTCTTTAATGTGCGGATAGGTGTTGGTCACGTTGAACCGCCGACCCCGTTCCTGGGCGCGTTCGTAACGAATGTCGCACAGGCTGACGACCTCGACGAAGGGCGACTGCGTGAGGATGGGGAGATACGCGCCGGACACGCTGCCGCAGCCGATCAGGCCGACGCGAATGCGGCGTGGGGTCTGGGCGCCCAGGACGACCGAGGGGCTCGCGGCCAGGGCGGCCCCGGCGACCATTGTGGCCTTGGCAAACTGACGTCGGTTCATAAGGGAATTTGTGGTGTTCATGGATTCCTCAGTGTTGGTTGAGTGTCGGTTCGTTGGTTCTATGCGTCACAAGGCTTGCCACGCACGCAGTGCAGCGCCAATCCAACCAGCATCGGTCCCGGTCGCCGCCCTCAAGATCGGCAGGTCGCGATGGGCGTCGGACCAGATGTTTCGACGCGTGGCGGCAATGAAATGTTCCCAAAAAGGGCCTGTGCTCAGGCCGAGACCGCCCCCTACAACCACAGCCTCCGGATCGAGGGTGTTGACCAGCAGCGCGATCTGGGACTCGAGCGCCTCACCGGCCGATTGCACGATTTGTTCCGCCCGCCGGTCGCCCTCCGCGGCCGCACGCAAAACATCCTGTCCCTGTTCGGCGCTGCCGCCCGCGGCACGGAATCGTTCCACCAGGGCTGGTCCCGCCGCGAGGTCTTCCAGGGAACGCCGGTTCATATGCCCGCACCGCTCGCAGGGGATTGCGAGGGGACTACTGGCCATCGTGCCCGAGAGACCGCGCGCGCCAAGGTGCGGCGATCCCTCCACCATGAGGCAGCAACTGATGCCGGTGCCAACCGTCACGTAGAGAAACTCGCGGAACGGTTGACCGGCCCCGAACGCCGACTCCGCGAGAGCCGCGGCCCGCACATCAGCCTCCAGCACCGTCGGGGCAATCTTCGACAACTCCTCGCGAACCGGCAGATCCATCCACGCAATGCGATTCGCGCTCAGTTGGCGCCCCTCGCGATCCACGAGTTCGCAGACGCCCAGGCCCACGGCGCGAGCCGGTCGATTGCGGTCGGCGCACTCGGCTGCGAGTTCGCTGGCGAGTTGGAAAACGTCGTTCAAGACCGCGCGTCCGCCACGTTCAGCGCCCGTGGGCTGAAGTCGGCGGGCAAGGATCTGCCCATCGGAGACCGACAGCAGCCCTCCGGCGATCTTGGTTCCGCCCACGTCCAGGCCGATCGCGCAAACCGATTTGTCGGCAAGGCAATCTGCCGCCGCGGCACTCGCATCGTCCGAGGAGGGATGAACGTGGAGGGACATTTCAGGTCATGGCACCACGACAACCTGCGGCAAGAGCCCGAATGTAAGCGGCGTTGCAACCGCAACAACCCCCCAGGTACCGGATGCCTTCGGCCCCGGCGACCCGGCCGAAATCCCGGAACTCCGTTCGCGAGACCTGGATCGTCTCCAGGTCATCCGGAAATGCCGGGAGTCGCGTGAATGAGTGACAGGTGTCGGAGGTGCGAAACGCGGCCGGTTGAGCGGCGAGCGGCAGATCGGTGGCCCCGCGCATCTCGCGCAGCAACGACAGCATGCGGGGGGGATCCTGCTCGCAGTTGGCGCCGACCGCGATGGCCCCCAGATCCGTCATCACCTTTGCGCACTCGGCCGGGGTGCGATCGTCACTGCACCGGGTGATCAGCGGGCGAAAGCTCATGGTCGCCACCGCCGGCAAACCCGCCTCCGCGGCGCAGCGCAGCGCGACCTCCATCTCCGCAAGATGGAAGAAGGTCTCGAGGATCAGGAAATCCACCGCGGCATCCTTGAGTATCCGGATCTGCTCCGCGATGTGATCTTTGGATCTCCCCAATGAAGCCATGCCTTCGCGCTCCGTCAACTGCGTGCGTGACACACTTCCCGCCACCAGGGCGCGGTCGCCGGCAACCTCCTTCGCCAACTTCACCGCCGCCAGGTTGATCCGCTCGGTGTCGGCGCCGTATCCTGCACGACTGAGTTTCTCCCGGGTGCCGAAGAAGGTTAGTGCCTGGAGCACCTCCGAGCCCGCGTTGAGGAATTCTCGATGCAATTCACGCAGGGCGTCGGGATTCTCGATGGTCACCTCGGGTGTGAACTGGCCACTGCCGCGACCGGTGCCGACCGTTTCCGATCCCGATCCGCTGTCGACGTAGCCGCGGCGTTCGAGTTCGATCAGATAACCGCCGTCGCCGAGAACGGCGCCGGACTTGAGGAGTTCAGTAATAGGTTTCATGTGGAGGCGGCTCGCGCGGGAGTTTCAATCGAGATTAACGCGACGGCAATCAGCGCGCACAGAATGCCCGCGACCTCGCGTTTCCCGACGGTTTCATGGAGGAACAGCACTGCCAGCCCGATGCTGACGGCGGGAAAGAGATTCACCAACGGAAACACCACCGAAGCCTTGCCGCCCCGGGCACAGGCCGCGATCACCATGTAATTCCCCAGCGCGAGAAAGAACCCCAGGCCAATCACCACCACCCACGCCCCGGTGCTGATCTCCTCGGGCCACGGTTCCCGGATACCGTAAAACAAGCCCATCGGCAGGAAAGCGCTGAGGAACACCAGGGCCGATAGCTCGTCCGTCACGTGGTTCGTGGCCGCCTTCTGCAGAAAACCGGCAAGACCCCACAACGCGATGGGCGGCAGGGCCACCCAGACTGCCGTCGACAACAACACCGCCCCGTCCGTCACGTTGAACAGCCAGATGGCGACCATGGCCAGGGCAATCCCAGCAGCCTGCTTGGCGTTCAGTCGTTCCCGCAGGATGACGAGCGCCAACAGCACCGTCACCAGCGGAGCCAGCGCCGCCAGCGATACCACCGTCGCGAACTTCTCTCCCCGCGCCACCGCCGCGTAGTAAGGAATATTCCCCAGACAGGACACAATCCCGCCGAGTAAGGCCAACGCCATGCCTCGGCGCGAGGCCTTGCCGAGTAATGATCGGCACCGCCACGCCAGCGGGATCAGGATCGGCACGAAACCGAACGTGGAGAGTGCCTGGCTCTGCTCGGCTGACAGCGCCACCCCCAGCAGCTTCGACAACATCGCCCAGATGCCCCACGACACCAGGGCCACCAGCGTCCATGTCAACCAACCACGCATCGGAGAGGGAAGAAGCTCGGACGGGTGAGTCGAAGTGGTTCCCCGTGGTGGCAGCGGTGCGACATGCTGCAATCCAAGCATCATAGTTGTTGTGTTTGCAACATAAAACTCCATACTTGTCGCATGCACGTGCGCGCCGTCCTGCAGTCGAAGCTCAAAGAGATGAGCCCCGCTGAGGCCGAAGTCGTGCGGCGATTGTTGCGTAACCCGGCTCAGGTCGCCGAGTTGAGCCTCCGGGAAGTGGCGGCCCGTTGCCACACCAGTGATGCCACCGTGATGCGCGCTTGCCGGGCTGCGGGCTACGACGGGTTCCAGCACCTCAAGTATCACGTCCTGCGCGAATACACGTCAGGCAAAGCGCCCAGCATCCCGTCCGGGATTGGCACCTACGATACGGACGTGTCCGCGAGCCTGGAGGCCGCTGAAGCGAGCCTGGATCGGGCTGCTCAACTGCTTCACCATGCGCGGCGGGTGGCCCTGGTTGGTGTGGGAGCCTCCTACGGTGTTGCCGTCATCGCCCTGGATATTCTGTTCACCCTGGGACGTCAGGCCTTGATTGTTCGCGACGACCAGGCCGCGGCATTCGTGCTGACGCCACCCATCGACGGGCTTGTGCTTTTGGCGATCTCCCACTCAGGAGAGACTCAGTTTCCGCTCCAACTGGTTCAGGAGGCGCGCGCCGGAGGGATTCCCACCATCGGGCTCTCCAACGAACCGGCCAGCGAGTTGGCCCGCGAGGTCGAGGTTCTGCTCCCGACCCAGGCGGTCGAATCGCCGCGTGGCAGCTACGCCATCGCGCCGCGGATCTGCCAACTCGCGGTGCTCGACGCGCTCTTCGTGCGGCTCCGCCAGGCGGGTGTCGGAGATCAGCCGAATGTGGGCAGTGGGGAGTGCGCCACTGCGGCGTCACCCCACGATAGGGATCTTGCCGAAGGATAATTGAGCCTCCACTTTGTGTAACCTCTCGCATCGTCCAGTGACGCCGACGCGAAGCTGCTCAACGGTTACCTCAACGCGTTTGCCAACGACACCAACACCGTCACCTTCGGGGGGCTGAATCCTGCCGAGACTTACTCTGTCATCGTCTATTGCGTGCGTGAAACATCTCAGAACGACGACGCGTTCTACTGGATCGGAGACAATTACTCCGACGGTCCGTGGATCAACTACGAGGGTGCGGCAGACTGGCTGGCCGATCCGCAATTCCGACGGGCCACAAACGTGCTCGGAAGCCCCGATACCGGCAATTACGTGCGACTGGACAGTCTTTCTCCCGAGCCGGACGGAACGTTGTCGGTGTCCACCACCCCGGCGTTGAACAGCGATCGTGCGCCCATCAACGGTATCCAACTCCTCACCACCGGCAGCTTTCCCCCCACGACCGAAACGGTGGCCATCCAACTGCAGCCCCGCAACGCGTCCGTCCCTGTCGGTCAATCCGGAACGTTCCGCGTCGTGGCCAACGGTCCGTGGGACTATCAGGCGAATGGTCCGCCTCGCCAACTGTTCGGCACAGGCTGCGTGGCCACCACCGTCATTCTTGCTCTTGCCGCCTACGTCCCGGGAACCTGATCGACTTTGATCAATCTCCCCACGGCGTCTATATGCCACCCCTCCGCGGCGCGAAAGCTCTGCTCGGCGTCAAGGGGATTTGGACCAGTGCTCCCCATGCGGTGCAAGTGTAACGGTCTTTCAGCCCTTCCGAAGCAACGCCAGGCAATCGCGCGGAGTCAGAATGGGAATACCTTTGAATCTGCCAAGGACCAGCAAGTCCTGATCTCCGGTCACGATGGCGTTTGCATTCGCCGCAAGCGCCGTCGCAAGCACCATATCGTCATCCGGGTCCCGACAAGCCGGTGCAGGCAACGGCCGGGGTGCGACCACCTCGGCGTCCGAGGTGACTGCCTGAACCACCTCCTCCGCTTCGCCGGGGCTCAACCCGGCTTTGTCAACCAGCTTGACTCGAAGCTCATCCAGGATCGGCTGGGACACCACGACCCGGGCACGGAGCAGACATTCCTCGTAAAGTCCTGCACAGGCGCCGTGTGCGACGAATGCAGAGAACAGCACATTCGTATCGAAGACAATCCTCACGAAATCGCCTTGAACACATCTTCATCGGTGTGAAATCCCGCGTCGCCACCCTTGGGCACCAGCCTGTCACGGAGGTCACGAAACCGTTCGAGCGCGAGTTGTCGACGCAAGGCATCCTGGACAACCTGGCTACGGCTGATGCCTTTGCGCTTCACCATCGCCGAAAGGGCTCGGTTCAGATCCTCAGGCAAACTCACCGTCAAGGTCGCTCTCATGTGTTGGAAGCTAACACAGCCTCTCCGCCGATCAAGATCGAACCAGCGGGAGACGGAGATCGTCGAGGAGAACCCCGGAAATGAATTGGCGGGATTGTGATTAGGAATGCGCACGAGACAGCGGGACCATCGCACCCAGTGGGGCAACCACCCGCGAGCCGGAGGTTGCAGCGCTGACCCTGAACCGGACGGGCTCAACTTTGGCGCGTTCGACATGTACTGTGGCGTGTCCTGCCAGTGACAGAGTCTGAATCAGGTCAATTTGAGCCCATGTTGAAATCGAGAATCCTATGTTCCCCAAACTAATCGCGGTTGCCGTTGCTCTGCTCGCTTTGCCCCCGAATGCTTTGGCCGCACAGGAATCTTCGGCGGCGGCCAGCGCGAACAGGTTGAGTGCGAGTGACATCTTCCAGTTCACGAACATTTGGACGATCCATCTGAGCTTCACGCCCGACCAATGGGAAGCCATGGAGCCGAAACAGCAAGGCGGACCCCAGTCCGGCTCTGGAACGTCGGTAGCGGTCAGGAGTATGCTCGATTGGAAGGTCATCGGACCTACGTCCGGTCGCTGGTCTTTTGGCCGGACGGTCGCACCCTCGCGTCGGCGAGCGGAGATCAGACGGTTCACCTGAGGGACGTCGGCGATTTGAGTGAACCTTTTACAGCCGCCGGCCTCTCTGACTCGGTCGCAGGCAAAGCTCGAGCCCAGCATCGACCATTCCGGAAGCCGCTGACCATCTCGCAACCGCGAGCGACGTTGCGCGGCCATCTCGACGAAGTCTGGAGTATGGCTCTGTGTCCGGACAACCGGACGCTCGTGACCAGGGGCAAAGACGGCACGGTGTGCATCTGGGACACGTCGACCGTTGCCCAGGGGCACGGCCCCATCACCCTGCCCACTGCCGTGAAGAGCTGGACCTTTTCCCGTGACGGGGACTCGATCCTGACGTTGGACCACGAGGGACAACTCGCCCGTTGGCGGAGACCAGGATTTCAGAGTAGCCAGCCTCTCGGTGATTTCGGCACCAATCGATCGAAGGTGGTCCTCTCCCCGGGTGGATCCCTTGTTGCGACGGCCCGCAGCGACGATGCAATCGAATCATGGAACGTCGATCAAGGCACGGTGTTACAGAGGATCGGCTCGACCGATGACGCGGAAGAACCGGTGGCTTTCCTTGCGCATCCGGACCGGTTGGTAACGGTGCATCGGAGATCGGGCACGATCCGTGAATGGGATGTGGCCACGGGCCACGCGATCAAATCGTGGAGCTTCGATAAGGACGGCGTTCGCCCCCACCCAGCCATTTCACCCGACGGGAAATGGGCGGTCCAGATTGACGCCAACGGCGATGGCCGGTTGCGGGACCTGTCATCCCATCGAGACACGATTTGCTTTCCCGGCAGGACGGCATGCACGGAAGCGGCAGCCGAGAGCGAGCGGTTATCGCCAAGGAGGGCATAGGTGTCGTCGAGCAACCTCCCTCTGCGCAAACTGAGCCGTCCAGGAGTAACCGGATACGGTTCAGCCAGCGGGCTGTCGTTCACGTGGAGTCTTCCCTGCCGCACTTCGACAACTTCACCTGGCAGCCCCACAACCCGCTTTACGATCAAATCCTTGCTGTCGTTGGCCACGACGATGTCACCGCGTTGGGGGCTTTCTTTCCAATACGCCAGCTTGTCCACGACCAGGAGATCTCCGGAGGCGAAGGCCGGAATCATACTGTCTCCGTTCACGAGGCTCAGGAGCAGTCGCGTGCGAGCGAGGGCCATCAGGCCCAATCCCCCACCGAGGGTCAGGAGCCATCTCCTCCTGGACAAAGCAGTCGCTGGCATCGGCTGATTCAACTCCGGACGAGATTGGGCTGAGGACATTGGTCCGTCGCGGCGTGTTCGATCCGGGTCTTGGGCTGGACGTTCCTGGGAATCCGCAGCATCCATTGCATGGCTGCGGTCACCTCGGCCTCGCGGTCGACAGCATTCCCAATTCGAAGCGCATCGTCCGTCAACTCGAGGACGCGGTCGGCCGTCGGGTGCCGATAAAGCACATCCAGGTAGCAATCGAGCCAACGGTCGTAGAGTCGTTGGTGCTTGAGCGCATATAACAAAGGCGCCAGCAAGGTAAGTTCCTGCCTGGTGCCTCTAAACTCCGCCATGGCCTCCTCAAGCAGGCGGATTGCGGTGCCGACCGAGCTGGCGTGGGGTTCCCAGGTTGGGGTCCTGCGGCGCAAGAAGTCCTGGGCCATAATCTGTTGCGCTTGTTGCGCATACCGGATGGCCAGGGCATCCATCACCGCGCCGGCGCGTTCGATCTCTGAAAACGACTCCTCCGACACGAGGTATTCGAGTGCGACCATCGAGTCGGTGGTCAGTTGCGAAACGGGTCGTTCCCTGGTCGCTCCGCGGTAATACCCGGAGCAGCCCGCAACGGCGACCAGGAGGAGAGTCAAAATCAGTTGATGCGTTCTCATATTGTGATGGCGCCATAGCCGGCGTAAACATGGTCTGCCACGCACGGGGACATGCGCAGACCCCGGTGTAAGTCCGCCAACTGTTTCCGTCGCTTCTCCACTTGAATGCCACACACCAAGGGGTGACACTGCAAACGTGAGCGAGGTTACACGGATGTTGAAGGCGATTCAGGAAGGGCGCCCCCAGGAGGCCGAGGGACTCCTGCCGGCTGTATACAGTGAATTGCGAAAGATCGCCGCCGCCCGAATGGCCCGGGAGGCCCCGGGCCACACGCTTCAGCCCACCGCGCTGGTGCATGAGGCCTGGATGCGGATGTTCGGAAACGACGAACAGCGTTTTCAGGGGCGGGCGCACTTCTTCGCCGCCGCGGCCGAAGCGATGCGAAGAATCCTGGTGGAATCGGCTCGACGTCGGTGGAGTCTGAAACGTGGCGGTGGCGCTCAACACGTCGAGCTGCAGGAATCGCAGATTTTCCAGCCGATGCCTTCAGACGAGCTGCTGGCGGTGGACGAAGCCTTGGATTTGTCGGCGGCCAAGGACCCCACCGCGGCGGATTTGGTCAAGCTCAAGTATTTTGTGGGCATGAACATGGAGGAAGCGGCGGCCGCTCTGGGTCTGTCACTGCGCAACGCCGAGCGGATCTGGGCCTATGCGCGGGCCTGGCTGCGCCGCAAAGTCATGGATGTGAGCGGTTGAGGTCCAGCGAGGCGTGGCCTCAGACCCCATTCGAAACCCGAATCTCGAAATCCGAGGGAAATCTCGAAACCGCATCAACCCAACGCTTCGAGCATTTCGAGCTTCAAGGAATCCAGGGGGCCTGCGGGTGTGCAGGTTCCGGCTTCCCATGGGCCGGGAGGTTGCGTAACGTCGCGGGCTTTGGGCGATGCCGAGTGTTTACATCAAGACGTACGGATGCCAGATGAACGAGCGCGACAGCGAGGCGGTCGCGGCTCAGTTGGTGGCCAAGGGCTATCGGCTGGCGTCGTCGGAGGCCACGGCGGATGTGATTCTGCTCAACACCTGCAGTGTGAGAGACGCGGCGGAGCAACGGGCGCTGAACAAGATGACGACCTTGTCGCGGCAGTTGCGGCGGAAGCGGCCGGAGGTGGTGTTGGGGTTTCTGGGGTGCATGGCCCAGAGCCGGGGGCAGGCCCTGATCGATCGGCTGCCCGACGTGGATCTGGTATTGGGGACCCAGAAGTTTCACCGGACAGCCGAGTATTTGGACGAGCTGCTGGCGGGTCGCCGCGAACATGTGGTGGACATCTCGGTGGAGGAGGGGAGCGAGGGAACGATTCGGGAGCATTTGCTGGCGGGGACGGGGCCGGGCAAGGCGGTGACGGCGTATGTGAGCATCATGCAGGGGTGCAACCAGTATTGCACGTTTTGCATCGTGCCCTACACGCGCGGGCTGGAGCGGAGCCGGTCGATCGACTCGATTGTGGAGGAGTGTGGTGAGCTGGTGGCTCGGGGGGTGAAGGAGGTGACGTTGCTGGGTCAGATTGTGACCAGTTACGGGCGCCGGGAGATGGGGATGAGCGGGGGACGGTCCGCGTTTGTGCGATTGCTGGAGGCGGTGGATCGGGTGGCGGGTCTGGAGCGGATTCGATTTACGGCGCCGCATCCGAAGGGGTATGGCGACGATCTGGTTGAGGCGTACGGGCGGTTGACGAAGCTGTGTCCGAGCGCGCATTTGCCGGTGCAAAGCGGGAGCGACCGGGTGTTGAAACTGATGCATCGCGGGTATAGCCGGGCGCATTATGTGGGGATCATCGAGAAGCTGCGCCGGGTTCGGCCGGAGCTGGGGATCACCACCGATTTGATCGTTGGTTTTCCCGGGGAGACCGAGGGTGATTTCGAAGCGACTGTGGATTTGGTGCGGGAAGTTGAGTTTGACCAGGCTTATCTGTTCAAGTATTCGCCTCGGCGCGACACGCCGGCGGCGGAGATGCCGGGGCAGCTGCCGCAGGAGGTGAAGGATGAGCGGTTCCAACAGCTGTTGACGGTGGTGAACGAGGTGGGGCGGCGGCGGTACGAGCGTGAGGTGGGGCGCCGGGTGGAGGTGCTGGTGGAAGGGCCCAGCCGCAAGAATGCGGCACGGATGGAAGGGCGTACGGGGACGAACAAGCTGGTGGTATTCGAGGGGAACGACCGGCATTGGGGGCAGGTGTTGGAGATGCAGGTGGTTCGGACGGGTAATTTCACCTTGTATGGTGATCCCGCGATCTTGAACCTGGAAGCGCCGGCGGCGAGTGAACGAGCGAGGGATTAGCATGCAATTGTCGACATTGGCGGTGTTGTTGGGGTTGGGGATTGGGTTGCCCCAGGTGTGGGGGCTGCTGAAGCCGGGGGCCTTTGGCAAGGCCATACGGGCGTTCCCGCGTTCGGAAGTCTGGGGATATCCCCTGATGTTGCTGGCGACCGGCTGGTTTGTCTGGAATTTGAAGCAGGAGAACATCTCCGATTTTGCCGCCTGGAAGCCGTTCATGCTGGTGGGCTTTGGGGCGGTGGGCGTGCTGGCGTGCATTTTCGTGAGGGACTACCTGCCGGTGCGTGGTCTGGCGATCCTGTTGTTGTTGTTGGCCAAGGTGGCGCTGGATATCCAGCGCTGGTCGGATACGGATTGGAAGAACGTCATCACGACGCTGGCCTACGTGTGGGTGACGGCCGGGGTGGTGCTGACCGTGTCGCCCTGGTGGTTGCGCGATTGGATCAACTGGTTGACCGCCACCGAGCGGCGCGTGCGGGTCGGGTGCGGCCTGCGCCTGGCCTTTGGGCTCGGATTGATTGTGCTTGGCCTGACCGTTTATCGGGCGGATGAGCGGGCCCGGTTGGGTCAGCCACGGGCGGCGGCGGTGCCCGCGCATGTGGAGATGGGGCAGGGGAGCGGAGGTTCTTACGGCTAGCGAAATACCAGGTCCATTCCCGCAGCCGGAGAATGCGGCGGCCGGTGGGGTGGTGGCGGCGGGGGCGCGGGGCCGGATCCTGGTTATTCGGGGCGGGGCGATCGGGGATTTCATTCTGACGCTGCCGGTGTTATCGGCGCTGCGGCGGCAGTTCCCGGACTGTCGCCTCGAGGTGCTCGGTTACCCGCACATTGCCGGGTTGGCGGTGCGGGGCGGTTTGGCGGATGCCGTGCGTTCGATCGAATCGCGGCCGTTGGCGGAGTTCTTTGGGCGCGGGGCGAAGCTGGATGAGGGTTGGGCGGCTTACTTCGGCGGGTTCGCGTTGATCATTTCCTATCTGTACGACCCGGACGAGGTTTTCGAGACGAATGTACGGCGCTGTTCGAAGGCTCAGTACATCGCGGGTCCGCATCGACCTGATGAAGGCGGGCGTTTACATGCGACGGAGACATTTCTGCGGCCGCTGGAACGGCTGGCCATTTTCGAGGCCGATCCGGTGCCCCGACTGGATGTCAGCAGGTCGATGGGGGTCGATCAGGACGGGTTGATGGGCGCGATGGTGGCGCGGCGCGCGCTGGCGTTGCATCCGGGCAGTGGCAGTGAGCGCAAGAACTGGCCGGAGCGGGGTTGGGCGGAGTTGATCGAGCGTTTGGTCGCAGGGGGGGGCTGGCATTTGATGTTGGTGGGTGGGGAATCGGAAGCCGATCGCGTGCACCGGTTGTCGAGGTGCGTGCCGGCGGAGCGGGTGACTCTGGCGCAGAACCAGCCTTTGCCCTTGCTGGCGGAGCAGTTGGCGGGGTGTCGGGGGTTTGTGGGGCATGACTCGGGGATCTCGCATCTGGCGGCGGCGGTGGGGTTGCCGGGATTGTCGATCTGGGGAGAGAGCCAGGAGTCGATTTGGCGTCCCCGGAGCAATCGATTCCGGATCGTGAGTTCGGCCGAAGGTCTGGAGGGGGTGACGGTTCAGCAGGTGATGAGTGAGCTAAGCGATCTGCTGGCCGGCGCGGAATAATTGCAGGTGGCGGAGCGCGGGCTCGCTTTCTTCGAGTTCGAGGAGGCAGAAATCCGCGGGTGCGCCCGGGCGCAATTCGGCGTTGAGCCCGGCGTAGCGAGCGGGGCGAAGGGAGAAAGCATCCCAGGTGTCGCGCCAGGAGAGACCCAACATCTGTGCGGCGCGGAACACGCCGTCGATGGGGCGGAGGGCGGAGCCGGCGAAGTGGGTCTTGCCGGGTTGCCGGACGATCTGATCGGCGCCGGCCTGGATGGGGAGTCGGCCAATGGTATAGAGGCCCGGCGGTGCCCCGGCGGCGGCGGTGGCGTCGGAGACGTAGTGAATCCGGGCGGGATCGAGGACGCGGTGCAGCAGGCGGAACAGGGGAGGAGCGACGTGGATGGCGTCGGGAATCAGGCTGACCTGGAGCCGCGGGAGATCGAGCACGCGCCACAGGATGTTGTCGTGTCGATCGAGGAGTTGGGGGCAGGCGTTTCCCAGATGCGTGAACCCGGAGGCTCCGGCCTGTCTGGCCTGTTCCAGGAGCTTGGCGGTGGCATTGGTGTGGCCGAGGCTGACGCGGCAACCGAGTTCGACCGCGAGTTGGATGGCGGCGATGGCGCCCTTGCGTTCCGGGGCGAGTGTGAGGAGCAAGCAATCGGTTCCGGCGACGGCTCGCAGTTCACGGATATGATCGGCCGTGGGCTCCGGCATGAGAGCTGGATTGTGAGCTCCGCAGTAGCCGGGTTCGGTCGAGAGGAAAGGGCCTTCGAGGTGCCAGCCGGCGATGGCGGCGGAGAGTTCGGGCAGTTGGAGGCGCAGTTGGCGGAGCTGCTGGAGCCGTCGGATCAGCCGCGGCCACTCGTCGGTAATGAGGGTGAGGAAATAGCGGCCGCAACCGGCCTGGTGGAGGGCGCGAGTGGCCTGCAGGAGAGCCGGGGCGGTGAGATCGTCCTGCTGGAAGTCGATGCCGGCGAAGCCGTTGACCTGCAGGTCAACCAGGGGAGGGGCGAGCCAGGGCAGAGTGGAGGCTGGATTTGAGGTGGAAGCGAGGCCGGTGATCAGGCCGTGGTTCCACGAGAGTTCGACCGGATGGCCGGTGGTGTAAAGCCGGGCGCGGAGGGAAGGCATGGGTTAGTTTGGTGTGAGGGTTGAGGTGGCAGCAAGATCAATGAGCGGTTGGCTTCGACGGATGGGAGGCATGGGACTTATGGGGAGGATGAGTTATAAAAGTTCTTGTCACTGGGGCGGGGGAATCGCCAAGCTGTTTGGACACATATGAAAGTTGAATTCTACGGCCACGTTCGGCAATACCACAACATCCAGAAGGAAATTGACGCCAACATCAAGCAGGTGCTGGAGAGCGGCGCCTATGTGATGGGACCGATGCTGAAGCAGCTCGAAACCGAGCTGGCCCAGTATCATGGCACCAAGCACGCCATTGGGGTCGGCAATGGCACCGACGCCATCTGGCTGGCGTTGATGGCGCTGGGGGTGGGGCCCGGCGACGAGGTGATCACGCATCCGAACACGTTTTTCGCGACGGCGGAGGCGATCTGGATCGCGGGGGCGACGGCGGTGTTCGTCGATTGTTGTCCGAAGACCAAATGCATTTGTCCGGAGAAGATTGCCGCGGCGATCACCCCGAAGACCAAGGCGATCATTCCGGTGCACCTGTACGGCCAGTGTGCCGACATGAAGGCGATTCGCAAGATCGCGGACCAGCACAAGCTCTTCGTGATCGAAGACAACGCGCAGGCGATCGGGGCGCACGGCAATGGTTTCCGGATCGGCGAATTGAGCGACGCGGCGACGACCAGTTTCATCATTCAGAAGAACCTGGGAACGTTCGGGGACAGCGGGGCGCTGGTGACGAACAACGCCGAACTGGATCGCAAGATTCGGAAGCTGCGCAACCACGGGTCCGACAAGCGCAACGTGCACAGCTACGGGTTCAACAGCCGGTTGGACGATCTGCACGCGGGGGTGCTGAGCGCGAAGCTGAAGCGCATTGACGCCTGGAACGACAACCGGCGCAAGTGGGCGGCCCGCTATACGGAAGGCCTGAAAGGCTGCGGGAACCTGGATCTGCCGGTCGAGTTGCCCGGGTACCGGCACGTCTATCATCTTTACGTGGTCGAGACCAAGCGGCCGGAGCAGCGGGATGCCCTGGTGAAGTTCCTGAACGATCAGGGTGTGGATGCCAAGACCCATTACTCGATCGCGATCCACCAGCAGCAGGGTTATCCCTGGGGCAAGGGCGCTCGCCTGGCCGGCCCGGTCCCGAATGCGGAAGCCAACGCGGCCTGCTGCGTGAGTCTGCCCATGTTCCCGGAGTTGTTGGCGGAAGAAGTCGATTACGTCATCGCCAAAGTGCGGGAGTGGGACCTAGCGAACGCGGCCACGGCGACGAAGGAACTGGGTGCGGCGCGATCCGCGGCGACTTGCCCATGCTGCAAGTGCTGAGGGGCGGGCGTTGAGTCGGCCTCAGGCGGGGAGTGCTGAAGTGAGATCGGCGCCGGCGACGGCGCCGGTCAACCGGAGTTTTTATCATGAGCAACAAATACAAAGTGTTGGTGGTCGGGATGGGGAAACGGGGCCAGCATCATGCCCAGGCGTTTCATGCCAATCCACGGTTTGAGGTGGCGGGGATTTGCGATATCGACCGCGGACGATGCGAGGCGGCGGCGCCCAAGCTGGGGAATCCCCGGATCGGAGTGGATGCGCGGGAGTTGGCGAAGGTGATCCAGCCGGATTTGTTTTGTTTTTGCACCCTGCCGAACCTGCGGTCGGAAATGATGGCGGTGGGGGTTGAGAGCGGAGCGAAGTTGATCGCCTTTGAGAAGCCGGTGGCGATGTCGAGTGCGGAGGGTTTGAAGGTGAAGGGGCTGCTGGCGGGGACGGGGGTCAAGGCGGTGGTGAGTCATCAGCACCGGTACGGCGTTCACTACCAGAAAGTGAAGGAGATCGTGGCGAGCGGGGCGCTGGGGAGGGTGCACACCGTGTATGGGACAGCGACGGGCTGGATGGCGCACATGCTCAGTCATTTGATCGATTACACCTGCTGGTTCAACGATTATGTCGGAGCCGATTGGGCGATGGCCCAGGCGGCGGGCCGGGCCAAGCTGGCGGACATTCACACCTCGCCGGACTACATTTCGGGCGTGGTGCATTTCCAGAACGGGGTGCGCGGGATTTATGATTGCGGCGCCGGCGCGCCGGATGTGCCCGAAGTCCCGTATTGGTGGCGGAAATGCCGGATCGGCGCGCAGGGGTCGGAGGGATTCGCCGAAGTCATGACCGGTGGCGGTTGGCGCGCGGTGACTCGGGATGGGGTCAGCACCGGGGAGGGCGGGATGAATTACGATCATGACATGCCGCCCTACATTCAGCAGATGGCGGACTGGCTGGACGATCCGGCGAAGGTGCATCCGTGCTGTTTCGAGAATGCCTGGAAAGGATTCGAGATCATGATGGCGATGCTGCGGTCGGTGGCCGATGGCGGGCAGGTGGCGCTGCCCTTGACCTCGGGAACCGATGAACTGGCCGCGGTCAAGGCGAAGCTGGCGGACCGGCCGGTCCTGGTGACGTTGGCGGAATCGAAGAAGGAATACGGGTTGAGTTAGCGGAACCGGGAGCATGGAAGTCATCATCAAACCCGACGCGGAATCGGCGGCGCTGCTGGTGGCGCGGCTCATGGCGAAGGAACTGCGGTTGAACCCGCACCTGGTGATGGGGCTGGCGACCGGTCGAACCATGGAAGCCGTTTACGCGTTGCTGGCGGAGATGCACGAGAAGGAGGGGTTGGATTTCTCGCTCTGTCGTGCGTTCAACCTGGACGAGTATGTCGGATTGCCACCGGAACATGCCGGGTCCTATCGGTATTACATGAACCGGCATTTGTTCGGCCGGGTGAACGTGGACCTGCGGAACACGCATCTGCCGAACGGCATGGCCCGGGATCTGGAGGCGGAGTGCCGCCGGTATGTGGAGGACATTCGGCGATTCGGCGGTATCGATCTGCAGTTGCTGGGGTTGGGTCAGGCC
>JAHDYP010000033.1:51119-51572 GCA_023383055.1 Verrucomicrobiota bacterium
CCGGGCACATCGGTTTCAACGAACCGCTTTCGGCCTTGCGCTCGCGCACGCGGGTGAAGGCGTTGACCCCCATGACGATTCAGCAGAACGCCCCGTTGTTCGATGGGCCGGGCAAGGTGCCGCGCCGGGCGATCACGATGGGTGTGGGCACGATCCTGGAATGCCGGCGGTGCATTCTGCTGGCGACGGGATCGGACAAGGCGGAGATCATCGCCAAAGCGGTGGAAGGCCCGATCACTTCGATGATCTCCGCCACGGCGCTCCAGTTGCATGCGCGCTGCACGGTGGTGGTCGATGGAGCGGCCGCCGATCAATTGCGGGGGGCCGATTACTATCGCTGGGTGTTCGCGAATGAGCCGGAGTGGCAGGAGTTTCGGAAGCTCGAGTTGCGGGCTCTCCCCCGGGCCGTTCATTCGGGTCGATCGCGGCGCCGGCGAGGGGTCGGGCGTTCCG
>JAHDYP010000034.1 GCA_023383055.1 Verrucomicrobiota bacterium
TAGGCGACGACGATGCTGTTTTCGTCGATGAGGGTGGATTGGAAGCGGCCGTAGGGGCAGATGAAGGTGCAGGCCTGTTCGCGGAAGCGGGCGAAGATGGCGTAGAAGAGGAGCGTGAACAGGACCATGAAGGTCAGGCCGCGCAGATGGTTCAGGGGATTGTCGGTGATGATTTGGAAGAGGGCTTCGGTGCCGATGATATAGGCGAGGAGCGTATTGCCGATCACGAAGGAGAGCGCGAAGAAGGTTCCTTGTTTGAGGGCTTTTCGGGCGATTTTGGAGGGGGTCCAGGGGGCGCGGGCGAGGGCGCGTTGCCGGGTGGCGTCGCCTTCGAGGAAGTATTCGATCTTGCGGAAGACCATTTCCATGAGGACGGTTTGGGGGCAAGCCCAGCCGCACCAGAGGCGGCCGTAGGCGGCGGTGAAGACGATGATGCCGGTGATGAAGACGAGCAGGGCGACCGCGAAGATGATCATGTCCTGGGGCCAGAAGATCTGGCCGAGCACGACGAACTTGCGGTCGACGATGTTGAGCAGCAGCAGGGGATTGCCGTTGATCCGGATGAACGGCCCGGCGAACATCAGGGCGAGGAGGAGATAGCTGAAGTAGGTGCGTGCCTGGTAGAAACGGCCCCGGGGTTGGCGCGGGAAGAGCCAGCGCCGGCGTCCTTCTTTGTCCGCCGTGGTGAGATGATCCCGGAAATCCTCGCGGTCGACGTCGCGTGAGGACCGGGGAGGCGCGTTGGGGGTTGGGGTTGCGGGAGCGGCGTGCAAAGTGCGGGGGTGCCTATTCGTAGAGGTTTTCCGCGGGTTGTGCGGTTCCCTGGTTTTCCGGTGGTTTGGGGTTGGCGGGGTTGCTGCCGCGGAGGGTGTAGATATAACTGGCGACCGCCTGGATTTCGTCGGGTTTGAGGACTCCTTTCCAGGAGACCATGCCTTTGGCGGGGACGCCGTTCCAGATCGTGCGCAAATTATCGGCGAACTGGGCGCCGTGGATCCAGTAATCGTCGGTCAGGTTGGGGCCGACCAGCCCGCCGGCATCGGCGCGGTGGCACGGGGCGCAGAGTTGGGCGTAGAGTTGCTGGCCGCGGTTGACCACGAACTCGTCGGTGGCCGGCTGGAGGGAGTCGATACCGGACTCGAACTTGGCCATGGAGGCATCCTTGATGCGGTTGCCGACGAGCATTTCCTTTTCGTATTCGGCGAGCATGAGATCGCCTTTGCCGAGGACGTGGTAGTATCCGAGGTAGAAGGCGGAGAAGATGATGCTGCCGTAGAAGAGCCAGACCCACCAGCGCGGCAGCTTGTTATCCAGCTCGCGGATGCCGTCCACCTCGTGGTCGAGCAACAGGGGATCGTCGTGATCAGTCATGGTGATAGGGGGGTTGAGAGGTCGTGAGCGGGTGGTGTTCGGCGGGGTCGTCAGGTTCGAGCGGCAGTTGGGCCATGGTGTTGAGCCAGGGTTTCTTGAGTTGGAAAGCCCAGATCAGGACGCCGAGGAAGACGGCGAAGAAGAGGGCGATCGAGATGATGCCGTAGAGGCCGATACCGCCGATATGGGAGAGCGTGTCGCGAATCATGGCAGGGAGCCTATGGTGAGGCGGTGCCGCTCATCGAGGCCACCTTGATGTCGGCGCCCAGGCGCTGTAGATAGGCGATCAGCGCGATGATCTCCCGGTCGGGTTCGGCTTCGACCATGCCGATTTTGAGCCCGGCCACCATGAGGCGGGACTGCATTTCGAGGTCTTGCTGGGCGGGGCCGTTTTCGAAGCCCTCGGGGTAAGGAACGCCGATTTTGCGGAGGGCTTTGATGCGGGCGGGGAGGACGTTGGTGTCGAGTTTCCGGGTGAGCAGCCAGGGGTAGGCTGGCATGATCGAGCCGGGCGAGGTTGAGCCGGGGACTTCCATGTGGTTGTAGTGCCAGGCTTCGGGGTATTTGCCGCCCACGCGATGGAGATCCGGCCCGGTGCGTTTGGATCCCCAGAGGAAGGGGTGGTCGAAGATGAACTCGCCGACTTTGGAGTAATCGCCGTAGCGCTCGGTTTCGGAGCGGAAGGGCCGGACCATTTGCGAGTGGCAGCCGACGCAGCCTTCGCGGATATAGATATCGCGGCCGAGCAGTTCGAGCGGGGTGTAGGGTTTGACGGCGGCGATGGTGGGCACGTTGGTCTTGATCACGTACATGGGGATGATTTCGACGAGGCCGCCGATGAGGATGGCGACGATGGTCAGGCCGGTGAACAGGACGGGTTTGGACTCGAGCCAGCGGTGCCGCCACGGATGCGGGTCGTCGCCGTGCGAATCCCGGGTGAGGGCGGGGGCTTGGGCCTCGGTGTCCGGTTCGAAGCGGCCGGCTTTGGCCGTGCGATAGAGGTTGAAGGCCATGAGGAACGCGCCGAGGAGGTAGAGGCTGCCGCCGACGGCGCGGAGTTTGTGCATGGGGAGCAGTTGCAGCACCGTTTCGAGGAAGTTCGGGTATTGGAGGAAGCCGTCCGGGGTGAACTGTTTCCACATGAGCCCCTGGGTGATGCCGCTGGTGTACATCGGCACGACGTAGAACATCATGCCGAGGAGGGCGATCCAGAAATGGTAATTGGCGAGTTTGATGGACCAGAGGGGGGTGTTGTAGAGACGTGGGAACAGCCAATAGAGGACGCTGAAGGTGAGGAAACCGTTCCAGCCGAGGGCGCCGGTGTGGACGTGGGCAATGGTCCAGTCCGTGTAATGGGAGAGGGCGTTGATGCTTTTGATGGCGAGCGTGGGGCCTTCGAGGGTGGCCATGCCGTAGGCGGTGACGGCCACCACCATGAACTTGAGCATGGGATCCTGTCGGACCTTGTCCCAGGCGCCGCGCAGGGTCAGCAGGCCGTTGAGCATGCCGCCCCAGGAAGGCGCCACCAGCATGACGGAGAAGACCATGCCGAGGGATTGCGCCCAGTCTGGCAGGGCGGTGTAGAGCAGGTGATGGGGGCCGGCCCAGATGTAGACGAAGATCAGCGCCCAGAAATGGATGATCGAGAGTCGGTAGGAGAAGATTGGGCGGTTGGCCGCCTTGGGCAGGTAGTAATACATGAGGCCCAGGTAGGGGGTGGTCAGGAAGAACGCCACGGCGTTGTGGCCGTACCACCATTGCACCAGGGCATCCTGGACCCCGGCATAGACCGAGTAACTCTTGAACATGCCGGCGGGAACGGCCAGCGAGTTAACGATGTGCAGGATAGCGACGGTGACGGCGGTGGCGATGTAGAACCAGATGGCGACATACATGTGCCGCTCGCGCCGGCGGAAGATGGTCCACATCAGGTTGACCGTGAACGCGACCCAGACCACGGCAATCGCGAGGTCGATCGGCCACTCGAGTTCCGCGTATTCCTTGCTGGTTGTGAATCCCAGCGGGAGGGTGATGGCGGCGGAGACGATGATGAGGTTCCACCCCCAGAAGTTGAACCAGCTTAAGGCGTCGCTGAACATGCGGGCCTTGCAGAGCCGCTGGAGCGAGTAATAGATCCCCATGAACATGCCGTTGCCGACAAAGGCGAAGATCACCGCGTTGGTGTGCAGCGGGCGCAGGCGGCCGAAGGTGGTGAATTCGAGGGTGAGGTTGGCGGCCGGGAAGAAGAGCTGGGTGGCGGCGAGCAGGCCGGCGCTCATTCCCACGATGCCCCAGAACACCGTCGCGATGGCGAAAGCCCGGACGATGCGATTGTCGTATTTGAAGGTTTCAACACTCATGATGATTTGGCGTTGGGCGGGCGGGTATTCGAAGCGACGCCGGCGGGGGGCGGATCATCCGCCAACACCCGCAGGGACGGTGTGCTCGTATCTTCGAATTGACCCGACCTCACCGCCCAGATGAAGCCGGCCAAGAAGAGGAGCGCCACACCCAGACTGGCCAGAATCAGGATGAGCAACACCGACATAGTTCAGGAGATAAATTCCAGGTCCGAGCGCATCGACGGATGCATAAAGTGGGGTCTAACGGGCGGGCGTCAAGCCGAACCGTTGGAAAGCGAGCGAGGTGGCGCTGGTGGCGAAGAGGACGACGGAGATGGAGCTTAAAGGCATTAAAATAGCGCAAATGAGCGGCGATAATAGACCGGCGGCGGCGATGCTCAAACCGACCACGTTGTAGAGCGCGGACAATCCGAGACTGAGTCGCACCACCCAGATCGTCCGGCGGGCGAAGCGCAACAGGTCGGCCAGTGCCGGCACTTGTGCGGCGTCGAGGATCACGTCGCTGGCGGGGGAGAAGGCGCCGATGCGTTCGACGACGGCGACGCCGACGTCGCTTTGCTGGAAAGCGCCGGCGTCGTTCAAGCCGTCGCCGACCATGAGCACGGTCTGGCCGGTGGCCTGACGGTGTTGGATGTATTCGAGTTTTTGGAGGGGGCTTTGGTTGAAGCGGAGGTCGGCCTTGGGGCCGAACAGGGTGCGGAAGGCATCGTGGTCGTGGGATTGGTCGCCGCTGAGCAAGGCGAGCGGGTAGCGGTTACCCAGGGCGTCCAGGAGTTGGGCGACGGCGGGTCGGAGGGTGTTGCCTAGGTGGAAGGCGCCGCGAAAGGTCTGGTCGATGGCCAACCCGACGGTGCTACCCGGGTGTGCCGATGGGTCAGGGATGGCGATTCCGAGTTGGCGCAGCCAGGAGAGGGAGCCCAATCTGAGCACGCGGCTGCCGACGGTGGCTTCGAGGCCGGAGCCGGGGATTTCCTTGAAGTGCGAGAGCGTTGGGGCAAGGGGAGGGGTGGCTTCGGCGAGTTCGGTGTGGATTTGGCGTGAGAGGGGATGGGTGGAGGCCTGGGCGAGGGAGGATACCATGGCGCGTTCTTCGGGTGTGAGGGGTGAGCCCTCGAACAGGGGTTTGCCGGCTGCCGAGCCGGTGAGCGTGCCGGTTTTGTCGAGGACCACGGTATGGACGCGGGCGAGGCGTTCGAGCACCAGGGCGCTTTTGACGAAGATGTTGCGCCGAGCGAGCCAGCGTTGCGCGGTGCCGAAGCTGAAGGGGGCGGCCAGTGCGAGCGCGCAGGGGCAGGCGACAATGAGCACGGCGACCATGACGGAGACGCCGCGTCCGAGGCTGCTGGTGAGGGACCAGTAGAGAGCGGAGCCGAGGGCGATGGTGATGACCAGGCGGGTGAATCTTCGTCCGTACCGCTGGGTGAGCGTGTTGATCGGGTCGTCGCGTTGTTTGCGGAAGGCCGAGTGATCCCAGAGCGAGGTGAGATAGCTTTGGGAGACCGGTTTGAGCACCTCGACTTCGATGAGGCCGCCGGTGTGACGGCCGCCGGCGTAGAGGTGGTCACCGGGCGAACGGGGCACGGGTTTCGATTCGCCGGTGACGAAGCTGTAATCGATTTGGGCTTTGCCCTGGACCAGGCGGGCGTCGGCGGGGATGAGTTCGCCATGGCGGAGGAGGAGGCGGTCGCCGACCTGGATATGGGCGAGGGTGACGGGGGTATCGCCGGCGGTGGAGCGGCGGAGGACGGCGAGGGGGAAGAAACTTCGGTAATCCCGGTCGAAGGTGAGGCGGTCGTGGGTCTTTTGCTGAAACCAGCGGCCGCAGAGGAGGAAGAAGACGAGGCCGACGAGGGAGTCGAGGTAACCTTCGCCCTGGCCGGAGACGATTTCGTAGGTGCTCTGGGCGAAGAGGGCGGCGAGGCCGAGCGCGATGGGGATATCGAGGGTGAGGGTGCGTTGTTGGAGGGACCAGCGGGCGGACTTCCAGTAATCGGCGGCGCTGTAGAGCAGCACGGGCACGGTCAGGGCGAGGCTCAGGTAGCCAAACAACTTCTGGAGCATCGGTCCGCTCAGTGCGTCCAGGCCGAGGTAGACCGGGATGCTGAAGAGCATGATGTTGGCGAAGGCGAAGCCGGCGAGACCGATCTGCAGTTTTTGGCGGTCGAAGGGTTTTCGGGTTCTGGGCCGGTCCAGTTCGTCGAGGGTCAGGTGGGGGGTGTAGCCGATGGACGCGAGCAGAGCCACCAGTTCGCTGAGCTTGAGTTTCTGAGTGGCAAAGCGGATCGAGACTTCGCGGCGGGCAAAATTGACGCGGGAATCGCCGATGGCGGGGTGGAGTCGGAAGAGGTTTTCGAGGAGCCAGACGCAGGCGACGCAATGGATCGACGGGATTTGGATGGTGACGCGGCTCGAGATGCCGTCGGTGAAGTCGAGCAGTTTTGCCTGGGTCGGGGGTTCATCGAGGTAGGCAAACTGTTCGCCCTGGGCGGCGCCCGGCGGTCGAATGCCGGGGTGTTCGTTCAGGTTATAGAACTGGCCGAGGTTGCTTTCGAGCAGGATGTCATGGACGAGCCGGCAGCCGTCGCAGCAGAAGGCTTTGCCGTCCTTTTCAACGAGCTGCTCGACGCACGGGAGGCCGCAGTGGAAGCAGTTGACTTTTGCCGCTGCGCTCTCGGTTGGTCGGGGCTGGAAGGCGACACGATCCATGTGGGGTGGATGGTCCTCCAGAGCGTTTGCGTCCCGCAAGCCTGGAATCCGCGGTCAAACGTCATCCCGTTGCCGGTGGTCGGGGGTAGCCGGTCCTGTGCGGTGGAGGCGGTGGTGGCCGTGAGCATGACGGTGACGGTGGGCGGCGTGTCGACGCGACGGTTTGGGTGGTGAGGCATCGGACGCGCGCGGTTCCGGAGGGGGTGGTGCGATGCCGTGTTGGATCACGAAATCGGCGAGGGTTTGGGTGGACCAGGGTTTCTTGAGGACCAGGTCGGCCAGCGTGTCCGCGTCGCCCAGGTACTCCGGGTAACCCGAGATGATCACGATGCGGAAAGGGCGCGTCTCGATCGGGAAGTCCCGGGTGATTTGGGCGAGCCATTGGCCGCCGGTGGTGCGGTCTTCGGTGCTGTCGACATGGAGGAAGTGGTCCAAGACAACGAGACGCAGTTGGTGCGAGTGATGGCGCAGGTAGTGGTCGGCGTCGGCGGCGGTGGCCACGTGGTGGCACTTGAGACCGAAGTCCCGGCAGAAATTCACGACGGTGGTGGCGCTCACGAAGTCATCTTCCGCCAGCAGAACCTCGGCCGGTTTCTCGAGGTGTCCCTGGGATTCACGGGCCTGGAGATAGTTGTCGAGGGCATCGATGCCGGTATGCAGGTGAGGGCGGGAGATGCGCGGCATTTGCAGCAGCAAGTCGAGGGGAATCAGGATGGGCGTCAGCGCCATGATCAGGGCGATGGGGAATACCATGCTCAGGGCACCGTCGATTCCGGCATCCACGTCGAGCCACTCGACATCGCCCAAACCCAAGAAATCGACGGTCTCCTTGGCAATGGAGAGCAGGAAAACCCCGAGCAAGCCGAGAACGATTCCCAGGGCGAGAATGGCCGGGAGCCAGAGCAGGCGGCGGGTCATGGAACCTTGACCGCGGCCGGCCACGAGCACGCGGAGAATGATCACGGCGTAGGTGAAGTAGAAGGCAACCGCGGCGAGGACGCGGCCGATCTGGTAGTGCCTGGCTTTATCGGGGGCTGTGGGAGGGTTATCCAACAGGTGAAAGCCGAGGCCGGCGGTCATGATGAGTCCCGCCCCGGCGAGCAGGATTGCGGCATGCAAACGTCCGCGATTCCGCGTGCGCGAGAGCGCTTGGATCCAGCCTTTGCCAGCGCTCCAGTTTCGGAGGGCACTCAGCGGCACCGTTGACCTCCGCACCTGTGAGTCACGCCGGTTCGACCATGGTTGTCGTGAATCGGGTTGCCCGCTCCAGGGAACAGACCGGGACCTGACTTGTCCAACGGACGACGATTCACGGCTCACTCTCTATGATGGTTCGTGGTGGAGTGCAAGAAAACTTGAGAGATGGCCGAGGTTAGATTTCCGCCGGGAGCACGAGCACGGCTCGCGCGCCGGTGCGGTCGGGGCGATTGGAGAGGCTGGCGCGGCCGCCGTGGAGTTCGGCGGCTTCCCGCACGAAGCACAAGCCCAGTCCCGAGCTCTTGCGGCCGGTAGCCGGGTGGGGGAGGGAATAGAACCGGTCGAACACGCGGTCCAGGGCGTAGGCGGGAACGCCGGGGCCTTCATCTTCGAGGGCGATCTCGGCGGTGCGATTCTCGTGGATCAGGCGGAGGCGGAGCGTGATGGTGCCGCCGACCGGTGAGAAATCGATGGCGTTTTGGAGCAGGTTGCCGAGCGCCATGAGCAGGAGGAACGATTCGCCCTGGACGACGGGGTCGCCGTCGTGCGCGCGGCGCAACTGGATCTGGCGGGCTTCGAGGGAATGCGCGTAGTTGAGGCACAGTTGATCGAGCAACTCGATGAGCCTGAGGGGCGCCGGGTTGTCGAGGGACTTTCGTGATTCGATGGCGGCCAGCGCCAGGAGCCGGTCGATGGTGTGCTGGAGGCGGTCGGCTTCGGACTGGATGTTGCTGAGGAACAGGGTGCGTTTCGAAGCGGGCATGGTCGATTCCTGGAGCAGTTCGGCCGCCCCGCGGATGGCGGTGACCGGGCTCTTCATTTCGTGGGTCAGGGTTTGGACGTACGACTCGACGTATTTCCGGTTCTCGAGGGCATCGCGCATTTCCTCGAGGGCGCGACCGAGCGACCGGATATCGGGACCGAACAGTCTGGGGAAGGGGGCGCGCTGGCCGCGGCGGACGGCGTTTGCGTAATCGGTCAACCGGCGGATGGGGCTGAGGAACCAGTGAGAGAGCAGGCCGATGGCGAGTGCCGAGGCCAGCAGGATGGACCAGCCGTGGAACCAGATCCGGCGGCGGGTTTCGCCGATGAAGCCGAACATGCTGGCCTGGGGTTTGGCGAGGCTGACGACGCCGACGATTTCGCCGCGGCTGCGAATGGGGGCGCCGACGTGCATGATGGAGGATCGGTCGTCGGCCTCGTTCGTGCGGGTGGAACGCGCGCCGTATTGGCCGAGCAAGGTGCGGCTGACGTCGTGGTAACGGCTGTAGTCCTCGCCTTCGGTGGCGCCGTCCCGGGAATCGAACAGCACGCGGCCGTGGGCATCGGTGACGTAGACCTCGAGATCGATCGAGGTTTTGATGATGCTGTAGATTCGGGCTTCGATTCGGCGCCGATGGAGATCGTCGAACGCGCGGCGGAGTTTGTCGAACTGGAGTTCGCCCGCGGCGAACTCCTGCTCGAGACAAGCGGCCAGGAGATGGGCGGTGTCGACCATCGGTTCCTCGGCGGCCTCGAGGTACTGGCGTTCGACGCGTTCGGCCAGATTGTCCATGAGGAAATAGAACGCCCCGGTGACGACCACGAGGATAGCGAGCAGGACGCGGGTGGTGGTGCTCACCCGTGCTCCTTCAGGGAGTAACCGAGACCGCGGCGGGTCTCGATGGGGTCCAGGTCGGGTCGGACCGCGCGCAGTTTGGCGCGCAGGCTTTTGATGTGGGCGTCGACGGTACGTTCCAGGGCGGTTTCGGGTTCGGTCCAGGCCTGGTCCATGAGTTGTGACCGCGAGTAGAGGCGGCCCGGGTGCTGACAGAGCACCCGCAGGATACGGAATTCGGTGGCGGACAAGGGGAGGGTCGAGCCGAAATAAAGGATCTGGGCGCGGTCCTCGAGCAGTTGGAACGGGGTGTTCGCCGGCGTGGATGGATGGCCGGTCAAACGGCCGGGAGTCATTGGAGCCCGGCAGCGTCGGAGGATGGCGCGCACGCGGGCGCTGAGTTCGCGCGGGCTGAAGGGTTTGACGAGATAATCGTCGGCGCCGATTTCGAGGCCCACAACGCGATCCACCTCCTGGCCGCGGGCGGTGAGGAAGATGACCGGGACGTCGGATTGTTGGCGCCAGGTGCGACACAGGTCGAAGCCATTCAGGTCGGGCAGGCCGACGTCCAGGATCACGAGGTCAGGGGGGCTGGCGGCGAACGAGGCGAGGGCCTGCTCGCCGGTGGCGCAACCTTGGGGTTCGAAGCCCTCGGTCTCGAGTGAGTAGACAATATTGGCGAGGATGGATGGCTCGTCCTCGACCACCAGGATGCGCTTCTTCATGGAACGGGAGCCGCGGGGTCGTTCATTGGACCCGGGGGAATGGTAGCGAGGCCGGGGCACAAACAGAATCGAAAAGTCGGAGGTCGGAAGTCGGAGGTCGGAGCTCAGATTGAGACGGTTCGGGTTTGTAGTCGTTTTAACCGGTGTTAGGACTGCGCCGGTGACCGATCAGGGCATGGGTTGGGCGCTGGTGGGGTCGGGCAGGACGGGTGGCGGGTGCGGTGCGAAGGTGAGTGACCAGTTGACTTTGGCGGTGAAGAACATCAACAGCGCCAGGGTGACGATGGCGCCGACGGTGATGGTGATGCCCGTCAAGCCGCGGAAGAAGAAGCTGTAGCTGAACAGCACCAGGTAAGCCAGTTGGGCGACGGCGGCGAGGCGCGCGAAGGGGAAGCCGGCGACCAGCCAGAGATAGCCGGTCACGAGTGTGACCGAGACGGCGGCGGCGATCAGGAACGCGGTCGTCGTCGGCACGAGGTCGACGAGATAGGCAAACAACAACTGGAACGCGAAATACCCGGCCGCGAGGAAGAAGTAATTCATCGGATGCAGGTTGACCTTGCGCACGGTCCCGAGCATCAGCAGCACCGTGAAGAAGAACAGGAGCGAGACGGGGGCGAAGAAGGTGATGCGGGCGGCGACGGGTCCTGGGTTGACGACGGCGGGCATGTCCATGCCGATGGCTCGGGCGCCGATGACATCCGAGTATTCCCAGAGCAGGTCCCAGCCGGAGGGGGTGGTGGATCTGCGGGTGGGCGATTCGGCGCCCGCCGGCATATTGATTTCGGTGAAATCGGTTTTGAGGCGGAGGGTGAAATCCCGCACCCGCGGGCTGTTGCGGAGCGAGTATTGCCAACGTTCTAGGCCGGCGGTCTGGTACGACACGCGCAAGGAGGTTTCCTCGCCCGGGCCGAGCAGGACCGATTCGGTGAGGGTGCCGTTGGCGGGTGCCTTGCCCGTGGTTTTGCCCGCGAGGGCCAGGGTGAAGCGGTCGTAGCGCATGCCGGCGACGGGGAAATCGAACCGGACATAGACGGTTTGCGGGATGGGGGTGGGATTGCGGAGGAGGTAATCGGCTTCGAAATCGGCCCGAAAAGTCCGATACCAGAGGAGGCCCTTCTTTTTGGGATCGTGCCTGAGGTCGACCGTGATGCGGCTGCGATCGGGCTGGATGAGGCGTCGCGATTCGTTGCCGGTGGGGGCGAGGTAGTAGATGCAGGGATGGGCTTGCTCGATGGGAGCGCCCCAGTTGCCGGTCACTTCCTGATCCAGGCGCTGGTTCAGGGTGTGGGTTCGCCAGGAGAGGGTGTGACCGAGGATGAACCAGCCTGCGGCGGTGCAGGCGAAGATGAAGCCGATGGCGAGGAGTCTTTTGGGAGTCATGGGCGACAAGGGGTTGAGTTGGTGTCGAGCGACAAATGTCCGTGGGCGCTAGTTGCCGTCGGTCAGGCCGCGCCGTTGGTAGTGGATTTCGGCCCGGGGCGATTCACCTTGCACGAGTTCCTTGGTGAGCCGCAGGAGGTGGCCGGAGTCGGCGCCGGTTTCCGGGCTGGCGCGGGCGGCCGGCGCAATGCGGACGTTGCCTTCCAAGGCGGTGGATTCGTAGCGGTCAGGCAGGCTGATCAGCCAGTTGAGTTGATGGATGAACAGGTCGGTTCGGGGCAGTTCGAGGTCCAGTCTGCCGGAGACGGGATCCAGCGCGGGCAGGCGTGCGGCGTAGGAGAAGGCCACCTTGGAAGTCTGGTTATGGGGGACCGCGAGGGGGAGCTCGATTTCTTGCGGATCACGGCGGACCGGTTGGGTTGGATGACCGTTCACCTGGCAGGTGAGGAGTTGGTCCACGGCCGGCAGGCGCACGCGCCAGTTCAGCGGGGCTTCGTGCTGAAGGGTGAATTCGGCGGTGACCAGCAGCCCGCCGTCTTCGACGATTCGGGACTGAAACTGGGCCTGGCTGATCATGGCTTGGGCGGTGTGGACTCGAGGGAGCCAGGTGGCGTCGAGAGTGAGTTCGGCGCCGGTTTCCGCGGTGTAGTAGTCCCCCGATTCGACCTGCTCGCGCATCCAATCGGGCAGGCGCGATGACTGGCGGACGTCTCGCAAGTCCGGGCTGGCGAGGGCCAGTCCGTCGACGGGGAGAACGACGAAGAGCACGCGGACGGGGTTGGAGTTGGCCAGTTGCGGTGCCTGGAGCAGCCAGTGGGTTGAGAGCGGAGGCTGAGGCAGTTCATAGCTGAGCATGAAGGTGCGATCGAGCAGGTCGCGGGTATTCCAGGCAAGATGCAGTTTGCGTCGTCCGGCTTCGGGTGGTCCGACGCGGCAATCGGCCAGGTCATCGCCGGTGGCTTGTGCCGCGAGGGCATTTGCGGGCAGAACCAGGTCCAGCGACAGGCCGGAGCCGTCGTCGGCCTGGGCATGGGCGCGAACGCGGTAGATCAATCGGCCTTCGTGGAAGCGCACGAGGGCTTCAAAATGCAGCGTCCAGGTGCTGGGAACGGGGGGCAGGGAGGGCGCGTTGGGTTCGAGAGTGAGCACGAGTTCCGGGGCATCGCTGGGCAGATGATAAGTCGTGGCGCCATCGGTTTCTGATTCAGCGGCCAACCCCGGGATTCGAATCGCCATTCCGTCGGGAGCGCCGGAGATGCGGAGGCGGTTCAGGGCCGACGGGGCGGGGAGGAGTCGGAGGCGGCGGAGGCTGGTCCATTCGGCTGGAGTCGAGAGGGCGAATCTGAGTTGGAGGTGGTGATCGCCTTTGCCGCGGGTGAGGAGGCAGTAATGGTCCTGGCGCCAGAGGAGGTTGTTTTGGTCGAGGTCAGCCTGGTTGAGCCGTACATCGCCGCCCAACAGCGGGACCAGGTGCCAGTCGTCCGTGAGGGTTCGCACGTGGTAGACGGCATCGAGGACGGCGGCATTCGCGAGGCCACGGAACTCGTAGTCGCTTGAGAGGAGGATGGCGTTGATGGGCGGGAGGGGTTGGCGGGCTTGCTGCAATTCGCGCGCCTGGGTTTCGGCGGCTTCCCAGAGCGCGCGGAGTTCGGCGTAGGGGATGGTGACGGTGGCCCAGGGAGGGTTCGAGGGGTCGGGGGAGAGGTGGGTGGGCTGGCCGGGGTCGGCGGCCAACCGGCAGGTGACGCAGCAGGCCAGGGCCAGGATCATGGCTTTCATGGTTCCAGTCTGCCATGGCCATGTGCGGGGATGATGAAGGGGAGATGAAGACTTGGTGAATAAGAGCCGAGCGAAGGCGCGGCTGTGGGCACGGGTAAAGGCAGGGAATCGGGCGGGAGGTTGGGGATTACCCTGGACCCGTCAGATGACCGTGCCGTGGTTGATGCAGGCGCTCTTGGGGATGATCACGATGCCGTCCCGGATGTAATAGAGCGGATGATCGGCTTCGTTGGGTTTGCCTTCCGGGGTGATGACGCAGTTGTCGCCGATGCGGGCGTTTTTGTCGATGATGGCGTTTTCGATCCGGCAATTGCGGCCGATGCCGATCCGGGGTCGGCCGACGGCCTGGTTGGCGGCGATGGATTCGGCGGACTCGTAGTAATCGCCGCCCATCATGACGACGCGATTGAGCTGGCTGCCTTCGTCGACGAGGCTGCGGAGTCCGACGAGGCTGTTGCGGATGGTGGCGTGATTGACGATGCAACCGTCGGAGATCAAGGCGTGTTCGATCGTGCCGCCATTGATTTTGGAGGAGGGCAGGAAACGGGGGCGGGTGAAGATCGGGGCGCTCATGTCGAAGAAGTTGAAGCGGGGGAGGAGCGCGGACAATTCGAGGTTGGCTTCGAAGAAGGCGCGGATGGTTCCGATATCCTCCCAGTAACCCTGAAAGACGTAGGAGTAGACGCGGCGGGACTTGATGGATTCGGGGATGATATGTTTGCCGAAGTCGGTGTGATCGTCATTATTGAGGAGCTGGGCCAACAGGTCGCGGTTGAACACGTAGATGCCCATGGAGGCCAGGAAGAGATCCTCGTCCGATTGGATGTTGAGCCGGCCGTACCATTCGTGGGGCAGTCTAAGCGTGTCCTGGACCGCGGGGTCCTTGGGTTTTTCGACAAACCGGGTGATCCGATAGTTTTCGTCCATCTGCATGATGCCGAAGCCGGGGACATCTTTACGTTCGACGGGGATGGTGGCGACGGTGATATCGGCGGCGGTGGCGACGTGCTGGCCGATGATGGTGCGGAGGTCCATGCGGTAGAGTTGGTCGCCGCTCAGCACGATCAGGTAATCGAACGTATGGTTCAGGAGATGAATGAGGTTCTTGCGGACGGCGTCGGCGGTGCCTTGGTACCAGGACGTATCGGTCAAGGTCTGTTCCGCCGCCAGGATCTCGACGAAACCGTTCGAGAACTGGTCGAACTTGAACGATTGGGTGACGTGCCGATGGAGCGAGGCGGAATTGAACTGGGTGAGCAGGTAGATCCGTTTCAGGCCTGAGTTGATGCAGTTCGAAATCGGGATGTCGACCAGCCGGTACTTGCCGGCCAGCGGCACGGCGGGTTTCGCGCGTTCCTTGGTGAGCGGGAAGAGTCGTGTGCCCGCGCCGCCACCGAGGATGACCGAGAGCACGCTATTGGGGCTGAGTTGGATGGGTTGCAGGGGGGTCGACATAGGAATCCTTTTGCTTGCCAAAGATATGGCGCTACTTAACTCTGCCGCCCGTCCAAACGCAAGCCGCATCGTCGAATTGAGCAACCTGCCACTGGCAATTCTGGGGCTGCTGAGCATCGCCCTCGTGCTTTGGCAATGGCGGGCGGCCGCGGGTTATCTCCTGGGGCGACGGCGCCAGGTCGCGTCCGGCGCCGCGGCGGTCACGGTGCTCAAGCCGCTGAAAGGCTGCGATGCGGAAACCGAGGATTGTCTGGTCAGTTGGCTGAACCAGGATCATGCGGGCCCGGTGCAGGTGCTGTGCGGCGTATCGACGCCGGACGATCCCGCCTGCGCGCTGGTTCGACGTTTGATCGAGCTTCACCCCGGTCGGGATCTCAGGTTGCTCATCACCGCCGAAAGGCTGGGCACCAATGGCAAGGTCTCGTCCCTGGCGCAATTGTCGCGGCAGGCCCGGCACGACGTGCTGGTCGTGAGCGATGCGGACGTCCGGGTGCCGCCGGATCTGCTGCGGCAACTGACCTTCGAGCTGGGCGCGGCAGCGAACGCACTGGTTTGTTGTCTCTATCGTCTTGCCAACGCGAGCACCACCGCCATGCAATGGGAGGCGGTCTCCATCAACAGCGATTTCTGGAGCCAGGTGCTCCAGGCGCGCGCCTTTGGGCCGCTCGACTTTGCCCTGGGGGCCACCATGGCGTTCCCCCGGAAAGCGCTTGAAGCCGCCGGTGGATTCGAGGCTTTTGTCGATCAGCTCGCGGATGATTTTCAGTTGGGACATCGATTGGTGCGGCAGGGTGGTGAAGTGCGGCTTTCGAGCGTGGTGGTCGAGTGCTGGGAATCGCCGCGGGGTTGGGGCGAGGTATGGCGGCATCAGTTGCGGTGGGCCAGGACCATCCGGGTTTGCCGGCCGTTGCCCTATTTCTTCAGCCTGCTGGCCAACGGCACGCTCTGGCCGTTGCTGTGGCTCGTCTATTCCGGCCCGTGGGTGAGCGGCCCGAACTGGGCATGGCCAGCCGGCATCGCCGGGCTCGTGCTCCGGGCGGCGACCTCCTGGGATCAGCAGCGGCGGTTGGACGGGGGCTCGGGGCGGCGCGCGCCGTGGTGGATGCCCTGGTTCAAAGATTTGGCGCAAGTGCCCTTGTGGGCGGCGGCGTTTCTGGGCAACACCGTGGAATGGAGAGGCGAACGGTACCGGGTGCGGCGCGGTGGACGCTTGGAACGAAGCGAGAGATTGGGGATTGGAGATTGAGGATTGGGGATTGGGGCCCGGTTCGGAATCGGCGGGCGCACTTGCCGATCAACAGCCCAGGTGCGTGCTGAGTTGCTGCCAGTCGCCGGCATCGGTGGATTCGGCGACGGGGGTTGGAGTCAGTTCCCAGGTGCGCCAGCCCCGGGCGCGGGCGGGTTCGATATCGTTGTCTTCGCGGTCGCCGACCATGAGGATCTCGTGGGGGGCGATGCCTTCGGCGAGGAGCCGGGCGCCCAGGGCCCGGAAGACATGCGGATCGGGTTTTGCGTAGCCGTGGAGGTACGACCAGAATTCGAGGTCGGGGCGGAAGATGGAGCGGATCAGGCCGGCTTCGGCGAGGGCGAATTCGAGTTCGCGGAGGGTGTAGGGCTGGGCGTTCGAGGCGAGGCCGAGGCGGACGCTCTGGCCGGACAGGGGACGAAGCACTTCCGCGGCGCCGGGCATGAGTCTGACGGTGTGGACGAGTTGGGCGTGGCGGAACAGGAATTTGTCCAGGGCAACCTCGGTCAACCGGTTGAGCTCGGGAACGGCCCGGCGCACGACCGAAGGCCAGAAGACTTCGGGAAAGGGAATCCCGGTGGCTTTGGCGGCGGCGTGGTCGCGTTGGATGACTTTGTGGGTGGCGGCGGCGACGTCCTCGAGGCTGAGGCGGGGGGCGATGCCGAGGGTTTCGGTCCACAATCCGCACCAGCGGAGGCCGGCGTCGGCGGGAGGTGGTCCGACGGTGAGGAGGGTGTGGTAAACGTCGAACAGGATCGCCTTGGGCGGCTCGCCATTGGGGTTCTTGGTGGGGCTCAGTGGCATGGCGGAACTCAGTTTTTGACATCAATGGCACGAATCCGCGTCCGACGACAAGCCGCGTGTTTGGTTTGGGTCCAGAGGAGGGGATAAAGCTGGTCGGGAGCGAGTTTGGCCTTGATGAAGTCGGCCTGGGCGGCCCGCGCGGCAGCCGGAGAAACGGGGGTGCTGGCCTGGGGACGGAGCAGTGGCAGGAATCGGGCGGCATAGGCCTGGCCGCCGAGCCAGCGCGAGGCGCTATCGGGCCAGGGGGTCAGTTGGAGGCGCCGATGCCGGGCCTGGAGGCGCCAGGTCTTGAGAAAGGGGTTGATGGGGTGGCACGCGTTCCAGCTGAGCTCGGGATCGTGGCGCAGCACCTCGAGTTGGGCGGGCAGGGTAAGACGGCTGAACGGCACCGGTCTGGGGCCATCGGCGGCGAGCAGGGCCGGCAGGCCGACGAGCGCGCGGCAAGGGCGGGGCAGCGTTCCCCGCCACTCGCGAAAGAGTCGGTCCTGGCGGAGGCGTTCGACGTTCCAGTCGAACAGGTCGGGATGGATCAGGATTTGGGAGTAGGACTGGGGGAATCGGAATCCGAACTGGCGCAGGTCCGGGGCGATATTGGGCAGGATACGGGCAACGAGAGGCCGGCCGGCGGCGGCGGCTTCGAGGTAAGGCAGGCCGAAGCCTTCCTGGATGGAAGTGAGGAGCACGGTTTCACTGGCGCCCATCAGTTCGGGGACGCCGGGGGCGTTGGGGTCGCGGTGAGCGAGGATCCCGAGCCGGAGCGGCCAGCCTTGGGATCTGGCGGTGCGTTCGAGGGTTTGGGCGTAGGCCTGTTCGTCGGCGGAGCTGGCGCCGCCGGTGGTGATCAACCAGGCGCCGGGTCGCAGCCAGCGGGTGAGGAGCAGCGCTTCGGCGATGTTTTTGCGGCGGAGCAGGCGGCAGGGGAAGATCCAGACGGGCGGATCGTCGGCCTGGAGTTTGTCCTTCAACCAGGCGCGAGTGCGAGCGAGGGCGGCGCGCCGCGGCGCGCGCAGTGGTCCGGCGAGGTTGGGCAGCCAGGTGACGGCCTTGCCGAGGTGCGGCCGGAGTTGGGCGGCGTCGGCCCGGTTGATGGTGGCGTGATGGATGTTGGGGCCGGCGACGATCGTGAGGGGCGCGACCTGGGCGAGGGTCCGGGCGCCGGAGCGCTGGATCTCGGGCCAGCGTTGCCAGCGATTGTCGAACCACCAGTCATGGTGGTGCGCGATCAGGGGTGCGCGATGGCGCGCGCAAGCGCGGCTCAGTTCGTCGGCGAGGATGAGGTTCCGGGCGATGCCGAGATTATGCGCCCAGACGGCGAGGTCGGGGGACTGAGCGAACAGCCGGTCGAGGAAGGCCCGGAGCCGCTGGCGGGTGTGGGGAGAGGAGGTGCGGCGTTCGGCGGCGTAACCGAGGGTGGGATGGATGGCGAACTCGACTGTGATGTTCGGCAGGGAGCGACGGAAGGCGTCGTTCCAGGGTTGGTCGAGGGCTTCGCCGACGGCGAGGGTGACGTGGGTGATGGGGGGCGACGCGTGTTTGACGAGGTGCGGCGCGGCCAGTTCGATCACGCGGCGGATGCCGCCGGGCCGCAGGTGGTAATGAACGATGACGAGTCTCAAAATGAACGGCGAGTGTTCGGGGAAGGCGGGCGGGCGTCAATCGTTTTGGGGATCCCGCGGGGGGCATGTGCTTTGGCCTTGAGTTGGCCTGCTCCGGGCCAACATAGTGGGCACATGGCCGATTTCTTCCAGACCGGTGCGATCGCGACCCTGCACCGCTTGGGGCGATCCGACGTGAGCAGACTGGAGCGGGAACTGTGCGCTTTTGCCCAGGACTCCCCGATTGCGCTGGTGTTGCCGTGTCACAGCCGCGAGATCGGAACGGCCGCCCTGCGCCATATCGTGCGGGAGTTGAGGGGGGTGAAGTATCTCAAGCAGGTGGTGGTGGGCATCGACCAGGCCAACGCCAAGGAGTGGGCCAAGGCGCGGCGATTCTTCGGGCAACTGCCGCAGCAGCCGACCTTGATCTGGAATTCCGGGCCGCGGATGCAGCGGCTCTACCAGCAGTTGGAGGAGGCGGATCTGGACCTCGGCGGGCCTGGCAAGGGCCGCAACGTGTGGACCTGCTTCGGTTACGTGCTGGCGAGCGAACAGGCGGCGATGGTGGCGGTGCACGACTGCGACATCCTGACCTACAGCCGGGAGTTGCTGGCGCGGCTCTGTTATCCGGTGGCCCATCCCAGCCTGGGGTTCGACTTCTGCAAGGGGTATTACGCGCGGTACACCACCAAGCTGAATGGGCGGGTCATGCGGCTCATGCTCACGCCGCTGCTGCGCACCCTCGAAAGCATGCTCGGTCCCCATCCTTATTTGGTATACATGGACACGTTTCGTTATCCCCTGGCTGGTGAGATCTGCCTGGATCTCGACCTGGTCCGGCGCACGCGGTTGCCGTGCGATTGGGGGTTTGAGGTGGGGATGCTGGCCGAGGTGTTCCGAAACTCGGCGCCCCGGGCGATCTGCCAGTCGGAGCTGTGCGAGAATTACGATCACAAGCACCAGGAGTTGTCCGTGCGCGATCCCGATCGGGGGCTGAACAAGATGGCGATCGACGTGGCCAAATCGATCTTTCGCACCATGGCGGCGGAGGGGATCAAGCTGGACTCCGGTTTGTTCGACACGCTGCTCAGCGCCTATGTCCGCAAGGCGGAGGACACGATGCGCCATTACGGCGCCGACGCCGCCATCAACGGCCTGAAGTTCGACCGGCACGAGGAGGAGGTGGCGCTGGCGACGTTTGTGCGCAGCATTCGGGCTGCCGCCCGCGCGTTCCTGGATGATCCGCTGGGCACACCGCTCATTCCCAATTGGAACCGGGTGCAATCGGCGCTCCCGAAGTTTTTGGATGAGCTGAACGAAGCGGTGCGCCTGGACAATGCGGCCTGAGAGTCGCCGGGCCGGCGTGCCGGCAACGTGGAGCCGCGGCGGTTTGCCTCGCTCGCCGGCGGGTAAGCCGAGAATTCACTTGCACCCAATGTGGGCGCACGTTTCAATCACTCCCGAATCCGATAGCGAACGTTCGACCCATTTACTCATGAAAACTGTTACCGCCCTCAAGAAGGTCAGCCGCAATGTTCAATCCCTGGTCGAAGGCGCCCTTGCCGATTCCGGCGGGTTGCTCCGGCTCGCGCCCTGCTGGGTGCCCCGCTCGTTTTTGCAGCCGGGCAAGCGCCTCAAGCTGCACCCGGATGATCTCTACGCGTTCGGCCTGGATCGGGGGGGCATTGATGAGCGGTGGTTCGCCTCGACCACCCCGGCGGCGAACGAGGACCGGACGCCGGACGAAGGTCTGAGTTACTGCGTGGTGGGCAAGCAGCGATTTACGCTGCAGCAGGCGGTGGCCGATTGCGGCGCCGCGATCATCGGTCGCCGGATGTGGGGCCAATACCGGCGCTGGCCGGTCTATTCGAAGTTTTTCGACAACATGGGGCCGATTCCGCATCACATGCACCAGAGCGCCAAACAGGCGAAACTCGTCGGGCAGGAAGGCAAACCCGAATCCTACTATTTCCCGCCGCAGCACAACAACGTGGGCAACAATTTCCCCTACACCTTCTTCGGGCTCGAGCCGGGCACCACCAAGGAACAGGTCCGCAACTGCCTGGCGAACTGGAACCGGGGCGACAATGGCATCCTCGATCTTTCGAAGGCGTATCGGCTCAAGCCCGGCACCGGCTGGCTGGTGGGTCCCTGCCTCCTGCACGCCCCGGGTTCGTTGTGCACCTACGAACCGCAGTGGGGCTCGGATGTCTTCGGGATGTACCAGAACCTCGTCGAAGGCCGGTCCGTCCCGTGGTCGCTCCTGGTCAAGGATGTGCCGAAGAAATATCACCGCGATTTGGATTACCTGGTCGAGCAGCTCGATTGGGCCGGCAACGTCGATCCCAAGTTCAAGGATCACCATTATCTCGAGCCCGTTCCCGTGGCCGACACGCGCAAGGAAGGGTATGTCGACCGCTGGATTGTCTACGGCAAGGTCGACGGCCAACAGCTCTTCACCGCCAAGGAACTGACGATCGAGCCCGGGGTCCGCTGCACCATCAAGGACAACGGCGCCTACGGCCTGATCTGCGTTCAAGGCAAGGGCAAGATGAACAATCTCAACCTCGATTGCCCGAAGCTGATCCGGTTCGTGGAGATGACCGAGGACGAGGTGTTCTGCACCGAGGACGCCGCGCGGGCCGGGGTGACGTTCGAGAACACCAGCGAGGTCGAGCCGCTCGTCGTGCTCCGTTATTTCGGGCCCGAGGTGAACCCCGAGGCACCGGCGATGGGCGCTTACCGGAAGAACAAGTTCGCCTGACGGACTTTCGATGCACTTTTTGATCCGCCGGTCGTGGGTCACTGGACTCATGGCGGGTCTTTTTGCAGCCTCCGGTATAGGTCAGGAATCGAATCCCCGGTTTGCCAACGCCTGGGTAAGCGACAGCGGGTTTGTGATGCAACTTGCCGGTATCGGGACTTCGTGCGTGCTGGAGGCCACCGAAGATCTCCTGGCTCCGTGGATCGAGGTGACGCTGCCGGAGCCCCTCGCGGATGGAGAGCTCGAAGTGCCGGTGGACCTCCCGAAGCAGTTCTTCAGGATCCGTTGTGGCGAGGTGTATTCGGAGAACGGGGCGGGTTTTCTCCAGATCGAGATGCCGGCGGGCATCAGCTTGATCGCGAATCCTTTTGATAGTGGGGGAAACACATTGGCGGAAGTTCTCGGTGAGGCTTGGACCTTCGGCACAACCGTCTACCGGTTCGATGCGTCGCAGCAGGCGTATACGGCGACCCAGTTTGGCGATGGCGCATGGCTCGATGGCGATCTACGCCTGCCCTTGGGCACCGGGTCGTTCATCCAGGTGGCAACGCAGTCAACGCTTGTTCTTGGCGGTGTGTTCGATGACTCCACCACCGATCCCGAGCTCGCGGGTGGCTGGAATCTCGTGGGATCGCCCGCCGCCACTGTGCCGGAGGAGGGCGATCAGATCGTGATCCTGGCCGCGGACAACTCCTATCAATACTACACCTTCGAATTTGGCGGGTGGGAACCCGCGGAGCCGCCGGTTCGGTTGGGCCAGGGGTTCTGGTATTATCGAAATCGTCCAGGGTCGGCTCCGGCCGGAGGTTCCCTCTTGTTCAGCAACTTCGGTCCCTCGATGGCCTGGGTGTTTGGCGCTCCGCAGTTCGACCACGTCGGTTGTCCCTGGGAAGGCACAAATGGTTTTGCACAGCTTTACGCCGGACCGGACGCAGGGGAGTTAGCAGGCGTGGGTGAACCGGTGACTTTCCTTAGCGGAGGCAAGGCAGGTTTCTTCGACTCCGGGTCGAATGCAGTCCGGTACGTAGCGTCCGTCGCCCCCGGCGGACCAGCCGTGGTGGAAATCAGGATGTGGAATGCGTCAGGTGGTGCCACCTACGAGGAAGCGCTGGCAAACGGAGGTGCCCATGGAACAAGCGCCCCATTTCAGGTTCCTACGGGTGGGGCGGGGGATCCGCCGAGTTTGCCCGCCGGCCTGACCGGACTGACGAGCTCGGGCGGTCTGGGCGGTATTTGGCTGGATGTGAGCGGAGGCGGGATTCATTTCGTGGGTGATACCGCGCGTCTTACCGCAACGCATGATTATGTCACCTCGAGGACGGAGACTTACCAATGGCAGCGCGGAATCCCGGACGAGCCGTTGAACGATTGGGTCAACGTTGACGGCGCGACCGGACCGGTCCTCGAGCTGTCACCATTGAGGTTCGAGGATGCCGGGCATTACCGCGTCTTGATCCAAATTACAGGTTGCGCGGGGAGCGGACAGAGTCTTCCCATCGAATTGAAGGTGCTGAAGAGGCCTTCATTTTCGAGCCCGGCGATTGATCTGGCGACGGGAGCATTTCGGTTCGTGTTCGAGGGGGAGTCGACGCTCGATTATGCCATCGATTATTCGTCCAATTTTGTGGATTGGTATCTGCTGAGAACGTTTGTCAAACCCGTCGGACCGGTTGAGGTCACGGACACCGAAGCTCCGGGAACTCAACAAAGGCTCTATCGTGCCCGGACATTGCCATTTTGACCATCCACGGTTCACTGGTCGTGCTCGATGCGGTCAATGAACAGGCAACGGCCGATGCAGCGACGCCAGGCCGGAGTCCGGCGCATGAATCGAAAAGCGTTCACTTGCGCCCGTCGCGGAGCGGGCCTTAGAGTGCGCCCATGCCGCACGCGGAGTTTGTCCATCTTCATCTGCACACGGAATATTCGCTGTTGGACGGGGCGTGTCGCCTTGACCGGTTGATCGACCGCGCGCACGAGTTGAAGTTTCCGGCGCTGGCGATCACGGACCACGGGGTGCTGTATGGGGCGATCGACTTCTACCAGGCGGCCCGGGCGAAGGGGATCAAGCCGATCATCGGCTGCGAGGTTTATGTCGCGCCCGGGAGCCGGCTCGAGAAGAAGGCGGGCAGCGGCGGTCGGGACGCTTATCATCACCTGCTGTTGCTGGCGGCGGACGAGAGGGGTTATCGGAACCTGGTGCGGCTGGCGACGGCGGCGCATCTCGAGGGTTACTATTACAAGCCGCGGATCGACAAGGAACTGCTCGAGGCGCACCAGGACGGGTTGATCGCGTTGTCCGGCTGCCTGGCGAGCGAGATCCCGGAGTTGATCCTGCGCGAGCAACCGGACCGGGCGCGGGCGGCGATCGACTGGTTCAAGCAGGTGTTTGGGCCGGACCGATTCTACCTGGAATTGCAGAACCACCAGTTGCCCGAGCAGGCGAAGGTCAACGCCCAACTGCTGCCCTGGGCGCGCGAGTTCGGGCTGAGGCTGGTCGCCACCAATGACGTTCATTACGTCAAACGCGAGCATTCGCATGCCCACGACTGCCTGATCTGCATCGGGACCCAGAGCCAGTTGGCCGACGAAAAGCGCATGCGCTACGCCCGGGAACAGTTTTATCTCCGCTCGGCCGAAGAGATGCAGGCGCTGTTCCGCGAGGTGCCCGAGGCGGTCCGGAACACCCTGGAAGTGGCGGAGCAATGCAACGTTGAGATCGAGTTCGGGAAGCTGCATTACCCCGTGTTCGCGCCTCCGGAGCATTTCAGCCGCGAAGGATACCTGCGGCACTTGCTGGCGGCGGCGTTGCCCAAACGCTACGGAATCCGCGCCCGCGCCGAGGGCAGCGAATTCGTGGTCGAGGACATCGAAGACCCTCAGCGGCTGCCGCTGGAGATTTCAGATTTCAAATCTCAGGTTTCGGAGCAGGCGACCGGTGCGGATCTCCCGGCAGCCAACGCATCACGGATCACGGATCACGGATCACGGTTCACGGATCACGGTTCACGGATCACGGATCACGGTTCACGCATCACGGATCACGGTTCACGCATCACGCATCACGCATCACAGATCACGCAGACCGCGATGGACGCGGCGGTCCGGACGGTCATCGACCGGCTGCAACTCGAGCTGCAGGTGATCGAGAAGACCGGGTTTATCAGCTATTTCCTGATTGTCGGGGATTTTGTCCGGTACGGCCGGGAGCAGGGGATCAGCTGCGTGGCGCGCGGATCGGCGGCCGGCTCGATTGTGACCTATCTGCTTGAGATTTCGAACGTGGATCCGATCCGCTACGGGTTGCTGTTCGAGCGGTTCCTCAATCCCGAGCGGGTGAACCCGCCCGATATCGACATCGATTTCGCCGACGACCGGCGGGCGGACGTGATTCGGTACGTCCGCGAGAAGTACGGGCGGGAGTCGGTCGCCCAGATCATCACCTTCGGCACCATGGGCGCCAAGTCGGTCGTGCGCGACGTCGGCCGGGTGATGGGTTTGAGCTACGGGGAGTGCGACCGGCTGGCGAAGATGATTCCCAACGAGCTGAAGATGACCCTGGAGAAGGCGCTGAAGGCGGCGCCGGAACTCAAGCAGGCGTACGACAGCGAGGAGGCCACCCGCGAGCTGATCGACACCGCGTTTGTGCTGGAGGATTTGACGCGCAACGCGTCGGTGCACGCGGCGGGGGTGGTGATCGGCGATCAGCCGCTGGTGAACCTGCTGCCGCTCAAGCAGGACGAGGAGGGGACCATTGTCACGCAGTACGCCATGGGGCCGGTGGGTGACCTCGGGCTGCTGAAGATGGATTTTTTGGGGCTCAAGACCCTCACGGTCATCCGGAACACCTGCGAGATGGTGAAGGCGACCAAGGGGATCGAGGTGCCGATCGACAACCTGCCGCTGGACGATCCGCCCACCTACGATCTGTTGAACAAGGCGAACACGCTCGGCATTTTCCAGCTGGAATCCGGCGGGATGCGGGATCTCTGCCGGAAATTCCAGATCAGCTCGGTGGAGCACATCACGGCGCTGATCGCGTTGTATCGGCCGGGGCCGATGGAGCTGATCCCGGAGTTCATCCGGCGGCGGCAGGGCGAGGTGACGATCGAGTATGAGCATCCGTTGCTCGAGCCGATCTGCCGCGAGACCTACGGGATCATGGTTTACCAGGAACAGGTCATGCAGGCCGCCCAGGTCCTCGCCGGCTACACCCTCGGCGGCGCGGATCTGCTCCGGCGCGCCATGGGCAAGAAGAAGGCCGAGGAGATGGCCGCCCAGCGGAAGACGTTCGTCGAGGGGTGCGCCAAGACCCACGGCATCCCCGCCGCCAAGGCGAATCGCGTCTTCGATTTGCTCGAGAAGTTCGCCGGCTACGGCTTCAACAAATCCCACGCCGCCGCTTACGCGGTCGTCGCGTATCAGACCGCCTATCTCAAGGCCAATTACCCGGTCGAGTTCCTCTGCGCGATGATGACGAACGACATGGCGGACACCGCCAAGCTGAGCCAGTTCATCGCCGAGGCCCGGGCCATGGGCATCGAGGTCCTGCCTCCGGACGTGAACGAAAGCCGGGTGGTCTTTGCCCCCGCGCGCGAGGGCAGCGTCATCCGTTTCGGCCTGGCCGCCGTCAAGGGGGTGGGCGAGGTGGCGGTTGAGAGCATCCTCAAGGCGCGCGATGCCAGCGGCCGGTTCGCGACGCTCCCCGAGTTGTGCGAACGCGTCGACACCCGCGCGGTCAATCGCAAGCTGCTCGAGGCGCTGATCAAGTGCGGTGCCTGCGACGGTATGGGGGAGACCCGGGCGACGCTGCTGGCCGGGTTGGACCACATTCTGGCGCGAGCGGCCAGCGTGGCCAGCGACCGGGAGCGGGGACAGGGCTCGTTGTTCAGCCTGCTGCAGGAGCCGGAGGCGCCGGCCGCGGAACTGACCGAACGCCTGCCGGAGTGGCCTCAGCACGAGTTGCTCGCGCATGAGAAGGAGTTGCTCGGGTTTTACGTCACGGGCCATCCGCTCACGCCTTATGCCACGTTGCTGGAGCGGTATGGCCTGGCCAACACGACGACGCTGGCGCAGGTGCCGAACCGGGCGCTGACCCGGATAGGGGGACTCGTGGCCAGCGTTCAGGCCGGGATTTCGAAGAAATCCGGCAAACCTTACGCCATGGTGCAGCTCGAGGATTTGCACGGTTCCGTGCAGGTCCTCTGCATGAACGAGAACTACGAGAAATACCGGGAGCTGCTGGTGCCCAACAAAGCGGTCCTGATCGTCGGTGAAGTCAACCTCGGCGAGGACAAGCCCAAGCTCTTTCCGCAGGAGATCATGCCGCTCGAGGAGGCTCCGGCCCGTTACACCCGCCAGGTCCACCTCCGCCTGCAACATGTCCATCTGACCCCGGAGCGCCTGGTCCAGGCCCGGGATTTGGCGGGTCAACATCCTGGCAAGTGCCCGCTCTTTCTCTGTCTCCGGTTTTCCTCCGGTGCCGTGGTCTTCCTCGAGACCCACGATCGCTATTGGGTGGCGCCCTCGCGCGAATTCGAACAGGCCGTCGACGCGTTGTTTGGCGAGGAGACCTATTACGCCAAGGTCGACACCAGCCTGCCCGAGCGGAATCAGCGCCGGTGGGCCAAACGCGGAGATGCAGAGTAGCGAAACACAGTCGGGATTCCGGCTGCTACGCCCCATCGTTTGCCTGGTTCCCCATTTGTCGGTAAAAGAGGCGTGGAAACAGGGTGACAGGTTCAAGGTGAGATGAACGTTTCTCGTTGATGGCCAGGATTTTAATCGTGAACCGGGTTGGCCACCTTTATCCCTGACACCAAGGCCTGAGTGGGTGGAGTGGGCGGAGCGGCTAAAGCGATAATGGTGACGACGGAGGTCGCGACAAAGGTCTGGGCGAACCTGCGGACTGCCTAGGGAAAGCCCGCTTCGCGGGCGAGCAAGGCGCTTTGAGCTGGTTGCTCAAGCTGCCGCATCGCTGACTTGCCTCCGCAGCATAGCCAAAGCGGCGTGGCGCTTCGCTTCCCGCCGCGCTCCAAAACGCCCCCCGGCTCGCGAATGACTCGGTCGCTTACGGTCGGCGATTGGCCCGCGACGGCTTCCAGCCGGGCACGAAAAGATCTTCCGTGGTGAGGTCGCACGCCCGCTGGACTTCGAGGGCGTAGCCAAGATAGCCGAGGTCGTCGCGTCCGCCGTTATTGGTGCCGAAGGTGAACCGGGCACCTTTTTGTTTGGCCCGCTTGACGAAGGCGACGCTGGGGATGCGGTAACGGTCGTTGATCTCGATGGCGATGTCGTTGCGGACGGCCGCGTCGATGACCTGATCCATGCGGGTGGGGGTCCAGAGCCGGTCGTAATCGGCGGCGAGCACGTCGGGCAGGAAGGTCGCGTTGACATAGATGTCGATCGGTTCGTGGTCGAGGATGTCGACAATCCGGCGGACGAGCATGTCCATGAAGGCGTCGGGATCGCCCACGTGGACTTCGTCTTCCATCCATAGGCGGGTCCGGTGACCGTCGTCGTCAGTGAAGGTCATGGCGTCGGTGAACACATAATCGAACTGGCGCACCGCCTCGGGGGAGAAGAGGCGGATCCATTCGCGGCCTTCGGCTTGGAGGGCGACAAACACCGGGTGACCGGCCAGCGATTCCCGGAAGGCGTAGATGCCGGCGTCGTTGGTGACGGGGAACCCGATGCCGCCATTGACCGCAATTCCGTAATTGATGCCGGTGCGATGGAATCGTTCGAGGACATCTTCGATCGTGAGCCCGCCTTTGAGGTGCGCGTGCAGGTCGATCACCGGGATGTTCTCCGAGTGGAGCGCGAGCAGGCGGCGGTAGTGCCCGGGAGCCACGGGGAGCTCGGCGCGTGCCGGGGGCAGTTCGTCGGGCAGGGGGCGGACTTTGAGGTTGCGGAAGAGCACCCGGCTGTGCGGATCGTGGCATTGCAGGGCGAAGGTCCCGCGGCCCAGCGCGCCTTCGGGGCCGGCTGAATCGGGTTGAACGTAGTCGACGGTCTGGAGGTTGTTCACGTGCACCGTGACCCGGTTGGCGCGCACCGCGAGGCGCAGGGTGAACCACTCGTCGTCGCGGGCGACGGCCCGGTAGAGGTTTCGAATACCGTAGAGGCTGCCGGTTTTCTTCAGCTCGCGATAGCCGCCCTCGCCGTGATGGCTGTTGTTGATCTGGATTTCGAATCCCTGGGCGGGCCAGTCGGATTCCTGATATGCCGTGTGGAAGAAGATGCCGGAGTTCGCCCCCGGGCTGGTGCGCACCTCGGCGGTGAACTCGAAGTTCCTGAACTGCGCGTCCTGGATCGGCCCGGTGTAGAAGAGATGGGCCCGGGGACCGGCGCACACGATCGCGCCGTCCTCGACTTTGATGGAGGCGGGATGTTCGGCGGCCCGCCAACCCTCCAGGTTGCGGCTGTTGAAGAGCGGGATCCAGTCCGACGCCGCGAGTTGCCCGAGGCACGGCGCCAGGAACAGGGCCAACAGCCGGCAGGTGGTCATCCGAGGAGAGGGTCGCATATGGGGCGCGAGGCTAACCGGGGCCGCGCGGCTGTCAAATGCTTTGGGGGCGCCGGCGGGCGCGCGGGTGCGCAGTTTCTGCATTGACGTTTGGCCGGTTTTATCGAAGTACTTCGACATGCGCTTTCTCGACCCCGCCCGCTGGCTGCTGCTTGGTTCCCTGGTTCTGGCGACGAGCGGTTGCGGTCCGAAGGAGCGGAGCGCCGACTCCGGCGCGTCGGCCGAGGTCGAACCGGCCAGGCCGAGCTACACCATCGGGATGTCCCAGTGCAACCTGGGCGAGCCGTGGCGCGTGCAGATGAACGCGGACATCAAGGCCGCCGCGGACCGGCACCCGGAGTTGCGGGTGATTTTCAAGGACGCCCAGAACGACACGCTGAAGCAGCGGGCGCACGTCGAGGAATTCATCGGCGCCAAGGTGGACCTGCTCATTATCAGCCCCAAGGAAGCGCAGCCGTTGACCGCCCCGGTGGCGCGCGCGATGGAAGCCAAGATACCGGTGATCGTGCTGGACCGGGCGCTGTTGGGCGACAAGTTCACCTGTTTCATCGGCGCCGATAACACCCGGATCGGGAGGGCCGCCGGCGAATGGATCAAGGACAAACTGGGCGGCAAAGGCAAGATTGTCGAGTTGACCGGGCTGATGACCAGCATCCCCGGGCACGACCGCAAGAATGGGTTCCGGGCCGGCATCGCCGGCCGCGACCTCGAGGTGATCTTCGAGGCGGACATGAAGTGGCTCGAACCCGAGGCGCGGAAAGAGATGGAATCGGCCCTGGCCCGCTTCAGTGAGATCGATTGCGTCTATGCGCACAACGATCCGGGGGCGCATGGCGCCTACCTGGCGGCCAAGGCGGCCGGACGGGAGAAGGAGATGCTGTTTGTGGGGATCGACGCCCTCCCGCACGAGGGGATTGCCTACGTGGAGCAGGGGATTCTTGACGCCACGTTCCAGTATCCAACCGGCGGTGCCGAGGCGATCGAGAACGCGCTGAAGATCCTCGCCGGCGAGACGGTGCCGCGGAGCATTGTGCTGGGCTCGCGGGTATTCGATAAATCCAACGTGCGTGACGGAGGCCGGCCGCTGCCGTGACGGCCGCCACCGCCTGGGGGCGCCCGGCGGTTCACCGCCGGTGACCGGGGCGCAGTCAAAATGTTGGCGCGAAAGGAAACGATTTTATGGCAAAGCTCAAAGTCCCAACCGGGATCCAAACTCAAAAGGTCAAACCGGGCACGGTGCAACTGATCGCCAGCGGCGATCTGCGTTTGTCGGCCAACCAGGTCTGTTGGCCGGCGCAGTTGGCGATGGAACAGGAGTTGACCCGCGCGATCGAGGCCGAGGGCCATCGCGTCCAGCGGGCGCACCCCTACCGGGAGGAAGCCGGGCATGGCTTCATCGGCTCCCAGAAGGAGGGCCTGGAGGTGTTTCGCCGGGTCGATCCGGACGCCCCCCTGATCGTGGCGGAGGCGGTCTGGCAATACTCGCATCATGTCCTGCCGGGCCTGACCACCCATCGCGGACCGATCCTGACCGCGGCCAACTGGTCGGGCACCTGGCCGGGGTTGGTCGGCATGCTCAATCTCAACGGATCGCTCACCAAAGCCGGAGTCGAATATTCCACGCTCTGGAGCGAGGATTTTCGGGACGCGTATTTTCGGCGGCGGCTGCGGCAGTGGCTGCGGACCGGGCGATGTTCGCATCAGACCGACCACGTTGTGCCGTTGCGCGCGTCACGGATCGGAGCCTCGGCGCGGCGGCTGGGGGAGGCGCTGGCCCGGCAGTTGCGGGCGGAGAAGGCGATTCTCGGGGTGTTTGACGAAGGCTGCATGGGGATGTTCAACGCGATCATTCCGGACGACCTGCTCCATGCCACCGGGGTGTTCAAGGAACGGCTGAGCCAGTCGGCGCTCTATTACGAATCGACCCAGGTCTCGGAGCGCGAGGCGCGGGCCGTCTATCGGTGGCTGGTCAAGGCGGGCATGAGATTCCATACCGGCCGCGAGGAGGCCACGGATTTAACGATGGGCCAGATTCTGCAGCAGTGCCGGACGTATGTCGCGGCGGTGCGGTTGGCGGATGACTTTGGCTGTGCCGGCATCGGCATTCAGTACCAGCAGGGCCTGAAGGATCTCCTGCCTGCCAGCGATCTGGTCGAGGGGATCCTCAACAATGGCGATCGGCCGCCCGTCACCTCGAGGGATGGCAAGCGGGTGTTGTTCGAGGGTGAACCCGTTCCGCATTTCAACGAGGTGGACGAGTGTTCCGGGCTGGACGCCTTGCTCACGAACCGGGTGCAGAGTGCCCTGGGTCAGCCGGTGGAAACGACCCTGCACGACCTGCGCTGGGGCGATCGCGACCGGTCCGGCACGGTCGAGGATTACGTCTGGGTGTTGCTCATCAGCGGTTCGGCGCCGCCCGCGCATTTCATCGGAGGCTGGAAAGGGGCCGAAGGCTTTCGTCAGCCGCCCATGTACTTCCCGAAGGGGGGGAGCACGCTGCGGGGCATCTCGAAGCCCGGTGAAATTGTGTGGTCGCGGATCTTCATCGAGGACCACACGCTGAAGATGGATCTGGGCCGGGCCAAGGTGATCAAGCTCCCCCGGAACGAAACGGAACGCCGGTGGCAAGCCACCACCTATCAGTGGCCGATCATGCATGCCGTGACGTATGGCATCACCCGCGATCAGATGATGGCGCGGCACAAGGCCAATCATATCCAGGTCGTTTACGCCGGGGATGCCGCCGCCGCCGATCAGGCGCTGGCGGTCAAGGCCAGCCTGGCCGACGCGTTGGGGATGAAGGTGAGCCTCTGTGGCACCCGGGCCAACGGCGCGTCATGGGATTGAGCCGGCCACGGCGCCGCTTTGGCCGCGGTGCGAGAGTCCGTGATCGTGCCGAGAGGCCGCTTGTCATAGGGATGGTTTAACGTATCATGGCGCCTGTGAAACATCCGCGCGAACTGTGGTTGCCGCTTGCCCTGATGGTGAGCTTCGCGCTGACGCGCATTCCCGGGGTGTTGCCTTTGAACTTCAGCGCGGCCTATGCCCTGGCTTTCTGCGCGGGGGTATATCTCCCGGCGCGGATGGCGTGGTGGCTGCCGCTGAGCGTGCTGCTCCTTACGGATGTGTCGCTGAATCTCTTCTACTACGACGCCTCGCCGCTCTCCGGCTATTTGCTGATGCAGTATGCGGGCTACGCGGTTTTGATCTTGCTGGGGCGACAGTTTCGCGCCGGGTCATCCTGGTTGGCATTGCTGGGCGGCGGATTGGCCGGGGCGGTGCTCTTTTACTTGATTACGAACACCGCGGCCTGGTTTCAGAATCCCGAGTATCCCAAGACGTTGCTGGGCTGGATTCAGGCGCTCACCACAGGGCTGCCGGGGTATCCTCCCACCTGGACTTTCTTTCGGAACACGCTGCTGAGCGGCGGCCTGTTTACCGGCCTCTTCGTCGGCGCCATGAAGCTCACCGAAGCCCGGGAACCGGAGGAGGAAACCGAAGCCGATCCGGTCGAGGATGCCGAACCCGAGGAGTCCAAGGCCTGACGCGGACCGGTTTCGAGCGAAGGCCGGCATCCCAATCTCGAAGGCATAAACCCTGTGAGCGCACCCGATTCAGCACCGTCCCCGTCCGGTTCGGAACCCGGGTCCGCCCTGCGCGTGGGCGTGATTTCGGACACGCACGATTTCCTCGATCCGCGGCTGCCGGTCTTGTTTGCGGGGGTGGACCGGATCATCCATGCCGGTGACATCGGGATGCCCTGGGTGATTCTCGAGCTTGAGCAGATCGCGCCCGTCACCGCCGTGATCGGCAACAGCGATACCGGGGCGACTTTTCGCGAGGTGGAGCTCCTGCAGCTGAACGACCGCAAGTTCCTGATCTATCACATTGTCGATCCCGGGCAGCCGGCCCGGCCGATCCGGGACCGGATTATTCGCGAGAATCCGGACGTGGTGGTGTTTGGCCACACCCACCGGCGTTACTGTGAGATCATCGAGGGTGTGCTCTATCTCAACCCGGGGTACGCCGGCAAACCGCGTCCGGAACAGCCCCGAAGCGTGGCGATTCTCGAGTGCGACGCCGAGGGGATCACGGCGGATTTCCTTTCGTTGGACTGATGCTCGCGTCGGGAGGGGCGAGCTACCGCCTTCGCTTGGAGCTTCGGCGCGGCGAGCTGCGAGCCCGCCATTTCAATCCGGATACGACGCCGGCCTCGTGTAACTCGGCCCCAGAGGATCAACCCCGCTCCGGTTTCTTGAACGGGCTGGGGAGCAACCGCACTTCCGGGTGGGTCCGACGCGGTTTTCGGCTTCGGCGCCAGGTGCGGGTGCCGTCCGTGGCTGACGCGATGAATTCGCTTTGGCTGCAGCGCGGGGGGGAGCCGTCCGCGGGAAGCGCGGGGCGGTAAGTTCCGTCGGTTTGGAGCAGGCGGGCCTTGGCGGTATCGGCCAGCTGAACGTCCAGCACCTCGCGTTTCAGGCGTTCCCGCAGGACGCCGTCCTCGATCGGAAAGACCAATTCAATCCGGCGGAAGAAATTGCGCGGCATCCAATCGGCGCTGCCCACGTAGACCTCGGGCCGGCAGCCGTTCTCGAAATAGAAGATCCGGCTGTGTTCGAGGAACCGGCCGACGATGCTGCGGACCGAGATGTTGTCGCTGACGCCGGGCACGCCGGCGCGGAGGCAGCAGATGCCGCGGATGACGAGATCGATGTTCACGCCGGCCTGCGAGGCGCGGTAGAGGGCTTCGATGATCTCGGGATCGACGAGCGAGTTCATTTTGGCGATGATCCGGGCGGGGAGGCCCTGGCGGGCGTTGGCGGCTTCGCGTGCGATCAGCTCGAGCATGCGCCGGTGCAACTGGAAGGGGGCCACCATGAACTTGCGCGTCCCCTGGAACTGGCAAATCCCGGTCAGCAGGTTGAACAGGTTCGTGGCATCCTCGCCGAGGTCGGGCCGGCAGGTGAGCAGTCCCAGATCGGTGTAAAGCCGGGCGGTGCTGGCGCTGTAATTGCCGGTGCCCAGGTGGAGGTAGCGACGGATGCCGTCCGGGTCCCGTCGCACCACGAGCGTGGTCTTGCAGTGAATCTTGTAACCCACAAGACCATACACGACGTGCACGCCGTTTTCCTCGAGGCGCCGCGCCCATTCGATGTTATTGCGTTCATCGAACCGGGCTCGCAGCTCGACCACGACGGTGACCTGTTTGCCGTTCTCGACCGCTTTCATGAGGGCCCCCACGATCCGGGTGTCGCCGCCCGTCCGATAGAGCGTTTGTTTGATGGCCAGCACGTTGGGATCCTCGGCCGCCCGCTGCAGGAACTCGATCACGCTGCCGAAGTTGTCGTAGGGATGGTGGAGCAGGATGTCGCGCTCGCGAATGGCCGCGAACAGGTCGGTTTGGTCACGCAGGACTTCGGCCACCGGCGCCACGAAGGGCGGATCCCGCAACTCGGGGGAATGATCCCCTTCGTAGAGCATCATCAACCGGGTGGGATTCAGCGGGCCATCCACTTCGTAGAGGTCCTCCTCGGAGAGGTGCAAGGTGCCGAGGAGGGCCTGGCGGATCTCGGCCGGACAACCCGGCTCGATCTCGAGGCGCACCGCTTCGCCGCGTCGGCGGTTGTGCAGCTCCTGTTCGACCGCCTTGAGCAGGTTTGCCGCCTCTTCTTCGTCGATATAGAGTTCGCTGTTGCGGGTAACCCGGAACATCCAGGAGCCGAGGATCCGGGTGCCGGGGAAGAGATCGGCCAGGTAATGCGCGATCAGGCGGCCGAGGAAAACGTAGTCCTGGCGGGAATCGTCGCGCGGCAGCTTCACCAGCCGGGGAAACACCCGGGGCACCTGGACCACTGCCAGGTGACGGAGCAGGTGTTTACCCTGACGCATTTCGAGCTGAACGATCATGTTCAGCGACTTGTTCAGCAGCTGGGGAAACGGGTGGGCGGGATCGATTGCCAGCGGCGTGATGACCGGCCGGACCTCGGTCCGGTAGTAAGTGTCGATCCATTCCTGGTCCACGGCCGACAACGCGCCGATCTCGTGGAAACGAATTCCGTTGCGGTCCAGGTTGGGGACCAGTTCCTCCCGCCAGCAGCGGTATTGTTGACTGACCATCTCTCGGACCCGGCGGGTGACCGCCCGAAAGGTCTCGGTCGCGGTCAACCCATCCACGCTGCGCTTGACCACCTCGCTTTCGATCTGTTGCTTGAGGCCGGCCACGCGCACCTCGAAGAACTCGTCGAGGTTCGAGCTGGTGATGCAGAAGAACTTCACGCGCTCGAGCAGCGGCGTCGCGGGGTTCAGGGCTTCGTCCAGGACCCGCTGGTTGAATTCCAGCCAGCTCAACTCCCGGTTGATGAAATGCGCGGGCTCAAATTGTCGCGGGGCATCGGCCATATAAAATCCAAGGGCGGAGCCACTATACCGCCGCCTGGCCCAAAGGCGAGTGCCATCTGGCGGGGCTAGGGTCGGCAGGAAGCCCGCCCGCCCGCCCGGCTGGCGCTTTTTGCCGTTGACAGTCGGACGTGGGAACGATGTCATGGGCGGCATCGCTGAGACCGCAACGCGCACTGCCGTAGTCGTGTATCCGTGCGTTTAGCTGCGTCTGCAACGACGGTGACCTGACAGCCAACTAGAACCAGCGATCACACAACTATGAGCAACCCCGACAAATCACCCCCCACCTCACTGCCGTCCTACCTGACCAGTGCGACGCCCAACCCGAAAAGCAACCGCGCACCGTGGTACAAGAACACGGCCCCCACCTACGCCGGGATTTTTCTCTGGTTCATTTTTTGGGATTCGATGTCCGGCAACGGGCTGGCGGTGGGCGGCCTGGGAGCCACCCTGCTCGGCATCGTGATTGGCGCGCTCATTTGTCATTTCCTGTTTTACCTGGTGCCGGGACGTCTCGGCATGCAAACCGGCCTGCCCTTATACGTCGTGGGAAGTTCGACGTTCGGAGCCATGGGCAGTTTGATCATGCCCGGCTTCTTCATGGGCCTGCTCCAGTTCGGGTGGTTGGGTGTGAACACGTGGGGATCCTCCGACGCACTGTCCAAGGGCTTCGGGGCTCCGGGATTGTTTGTGCCGATCTGCATCATTTGGGCGTTGGGCGCCGCGTTTGTGGGCATCAAAGGGATTCAGTACGTCGCGAAGGTTGCCACATACCTTCCCATTATTCCCTTGGTGGTGTTGATCATCGGCCTCGTCATGTTCGGCGGTTCGGCGGGCAGCTACACGCCACCGGTCGCCCCCGAGAATTCCGGCGGCGGTTCAATGACGGCGATGCTGATGATGATCGCCGCGATCGTCGGGTTCTTCGCCACGGCGGGTGCCGCCGGCGTCGACATCTGCGCCAGTGGCCGCAACAAGAAGGATGTCAGTATGGGCGGTATTGTCGGCATCATTATCGCCATCGTCCTGACGGCGGGTATTTCCGTGATCGCGGTGGCGGGGGCGCGCGCCTCGGGCGTGATCGACGGGGAAACCACGACCATGACGGCGGCCTTGGGTCAGAAATTATCCCCGGGCATGTATGCGGTCGTCATGATTGGGCTGACCATTGCCGCGTTCCCCGGCGCCTGCTTCTCGTCGTTCATCGCCGCGAACAGTTTCAAGACCGTCATGCCCAAGGTGAATCCGTTCGTCTCGGTCGGCATCGGTGCGATTATCAGCGCGGTCCTGGCCATCACCGGCGTGGCGAGCAAACTTCCCAGCGTGTTCGGTTTAATCGGCGCTTCTTTCGGCCCCATCGTGGGCGCCATGGTGGTCGATTACCTCTTCTCGGGCGGCAAATGGTCGGGTCCCCGGGCCGGATTCAACCCGGCGGGCTGGATTGCGTGGGCCGTGGGATTCGTGGTCGGCATTCTGCCGAACGGGCTGATGCCTGAGAGCATTCGCGTCGATGTGCCGTGCGCGCCGGTCGCCGCGTTCATCGTCGGTGCCGTCGTCTATGCCATCTGCTGCAAGATCGGGTTGCAGTCGCCGCTGGTCCCGGTCACGGGCCACCTGGCGGAAGCGACCAAGGCTTCCGCTTAATCCGTTTCGCGTCGTTCGCGCGTGCGCCGCTCGCAAGTCGAGCGGCGTTTTTTTATGTCCCAGCTCCGTCGTAGCGTCAGACCTCAGCAAAGGGGCATGATCAAGAGCAGGAATTGGGACTGCGTTGCTCTTTGGCGACAACACGGCGATCTCTTGAGGTCAGAGCGTGATTTGGCGTTGTCCGGGCAATGAAGGCTTTGCGGGGCGGATTTCGACCGTGCCGAGCATGCTTTGGGCTTGCGCCGGGCGCGGGTGAAACCGTATTCTTCGCGCCTAAAACAATCCAAACTTATATAAAGCGCATGTCAGATCAGACTCCAACAACCACGAAAGTGACCATCCCACCGTCCACGGACTTTGCGGCAAAGGCGCACATCAAGTCGTACGCGCAGTATGACGAGATGTACCGGCGGTCGATCCAGGATCCGGAAGGATTCTGGGGTGAGATCGCCGGGCAGTTCGTTTGGAAGAAACCGTGGAACCAGGTTCGTGATTACTCCTTCACGGTCGACCGGAAGCCGGAAGATCTTTATATTAAGTGGTTTACGGGTGGGAAGACCAACATCTCGGTCAATTGTCTGGATCGTCACCTGAAGACGCGGGGTGACCAGACCGCCATCATCTGGGAAGGCAACGAGCCCGGTCAGGATTCCAAGCTGACCTACAAAGAACTCCACCGTGAAGTGTGCAAATTCGCCAATGTCCTCAAGTCGCTGGGAGTCAAGAAAGGTGACCGGGTTTGCATGTACCTGCAGATGATCCCGCAGTTGCCGATCGCCATGTTGGCCTGCGCCCGGATTGGGGCGGTCCATTCGGTGGTGTTCGGCGCGTTCAGTGCCGATTCTCTCCGCGATCGCGTCCAGGATTCCGCCTGCAAGATCATCATCACCCAGGACACCGCCCTGCGCGGCAAGAAGACCGATATCCCGATGAAGACCAACGCGGACACGGCTGCCAAGGTGTGTCCGAGCGTGGAGAAGATCATCGTCGTCAAGCGCACCGGTCACGAAGTGCCCATGACCGCGGGACGGGATATCTGGTACGAAGCGGTCATGGCCCAGGCGGCGGCGGAATGCGAACCGGAATGGCTCGATGCGGAGGATCCGCTTTTCATCCTTTACACTTCAGGATCGACGGGCAAGCCGAAGGGGGTGCTCCACACGACGGGCGGTTACATGGTTTATACGGCCACGACCTTCAAGCACATCTTCGATTACCACGATGGCGATATTTGGTGGTGCACCGCCGACATCGGCTGGATTACCGGCCACAGCTACATCGTCTATGGCCCGTTGGCCAACGGCGCGATCAGCGTCATGTTCGAAGGCGTGCCCGTTTATCCCGACGCGGGCCGGTTCTGGGACGTGATCGACAAGTACAAGGTCACCCAGTTTTACACGGCGCCCACCGCCATTCGCGCCCTCATGCGGGAAGGCGAAGCGCATGTGCAGAAGCGGGACCTTTCCAGCCTGAAACTGCTCGGCACGGTCGGTGAACCAATCAATCCCGAGGTCTGGCTCTGGTATCGCGACCATGTGGGTCACGGCAGGACGCCGGTGGTGGACACCTGGTGGCAGACGGAGACCGGCGGCATTCTCATCACCCCGCTTCCCGGGGCACATACCCTCAAGCCGGGCAGTGCGTCCCGCCCGTTCTTCGGCGTGGAACCGATCATCCTGGATGACCAGGGTCAGGAAGTGCCGCCCGACGCGTCCGGCAAGCTGTGCTTGAAAGCTCCCTGGCCCGGCATCATGCGGACCACCTACGGCGATCACGAACGTTTCGTCCAGACCTACTTTGCCGCTTACAAGGGCTATTACTTCACCGGCGACGGCTGCCGGCGGGACAAAGACGGTGACTACTGGTTGTTGGGGCGAGTGGACGATGTGATCAATGTCTCCGGTCATCGTTTGGGCACAGCCGAAGTCGAGAGCGCCCTCGTCTCTCACCCGGCGGTCGCCGAGTCCGCCGTGGTTGGGTATCCGCACGACATCAAGGGGCAGGGCATCTATGCCTATGTCACGCTCAAGGCCGGGTCTCAATACACCGCCGACCTCAAGAAGGCCCTGGCCAACCACGTGCGCAACGAGATCGGGCCCATCGCCACGCCGGATATCATTCAGTGGGCGCCCGAAGGGCTGCCCAAGACGCGCTCAGGCAAGATTATGCGCCGTATTCTGCGGAAGATTGCCGAGAAAGCCTCCGACCAGATTGGCGACACCAGCACGCTGGCCGATCCGGCCGTGGTCCAGCACCTGGTTGAGGAAGCCAAGAAGCTTCAATAGCCGGAATCGCCGCAGGCGAAGCCACGCGCTTCCGATTGCCGGACGGTCTCGATCGTGATCGGGACCGTCCTTTTCGAGTGAGCCGGTTGGCGGATCGGGACGACCTGACCGAGCTCGATGAAGCCATCGGATTGATACGAATTTCATCATGTCCAACGACCAGAAAGTCTTCATCTACTCCCCCGAACTCGAGCTTGGCGGGTATCCGGCTGATTGCCCGTTTAACAGCAAACGGGCGGGCAAAACCCTGGAGACGATCAAGGCCAACGGCATGATCCATTCCGAGGATCGGAGTGTGCGCCCGGCTGAGCCCCTGGAGCGGGGTCTGCTCGAACGTTTTCATACCGTGGCCTACCTCGACGCCCTGCGGGAGGCCGGTCTGGGCACGTTATCGCCGCGCGAAGCCTTGAATTACGGTTTGGGCACACCCGATACCCCCCTCTTCCGAGGGATGCACGAATTCACGGCCCTGGCCGCCGGAGGCACGGTCACCGCCGCCCGGCTGATTCGTGAGGGCCAGGCGCATATCGCTTTCAATCCCTCCGGCGGTTTCCATCATTCGCACCCGGACCGGGCCGCGGGATTTTGCTTTCTCAATGACGTGGTTTTGGGCATCGAAACCCTGCTCGAAAAAGTGCGGAAGGTCATGTTCGTCGATATTGATGCCCATCATTGCGACGGCGTTCAGGACGCCTTCTACCTCCGGAACGATGTCCTGACGGTCTCCCTTCACGAAAGCGGGCACACGCTCTTTCCGGGAACCGGGTTCGAGTCCGAGACAGGCCGGAACGAAGGCCGCGGGTACACCGTCAATGTGCCGTTGCCGGTGGGTACGTACGACGCCATTTACGAATGGGCCTTCCAGGAAATCGTCCCCCCTTTGATCCGTGCCTATGCCCCTGAGGTCATCGTGGTTGAAATCGGCATGGACGCCTTGGCCGGCGATCCCCTGGCCCACCTGCACCTGACCAACAACAGTCATGCCAGCATTCTCGATCAACTGGTCCGCACCGGCATACCGCTCCTGGCCACCGGCGGCGGCGGATACCATTTCGACAACACCGTCCGCGGTTGGGCCCTCAGTTGGAGCGTCCTTTGCGGGGACCAATCCGCCCACGACGACATGATGTTGGGCATGGGCGGGGTCATGCTCGAAACCACCGACTGGGCTGGCGGTTTGCGGGACCGAACCCTCCTTTCCGACGCCGGGCGAAGGCCCGAAATCGATACCGAGGTCCGACGCGTCGTCGACTCCCTCAAAGAAACCGTTTTTCCGCTGCACGGGCTCTGACAAAGCTCGCGAAGAGAACCGTCGCGGATTCAGTTCCCACCCTCTTGATCTTGCTCTTGCTCTTGCTCCCCGTGGCTGAGCATGAGCAGGAGCATGATCAAGAGCAGGATTTGGGACTGCGTTTCGTACAGAATCTTGGAGGGCGACACCTCAGGCGAGAATCCATGAAATGTGCGGATTGGGCGGTGCAGTTCCTTTGAGTCCGGGCGGCACGTGGCCTACGATCCGCCCGTGAACCCGTTCATCTTCCGCCACGCGAACATTCTCCTCCTTGCTCTCCTCGCCGGAGCTGGGGCTGGTGCCCGCGCCGGCCGAGTTGCGGATCGGCCAAGGTGTATTTCGCGTCACGCCCCAGACGCAGGTCGTCGCCCGGGGCCAGGCCATCCCCAAAGCGCGGCAACTCATCGACGCTTTGGCTCCGGCGATGTCGTATCATGATTTCGGTCCCACCGTCGGGTGTGGTTACCTGTGCGGCGTGCACTTGGAGTTGGTTGTCAGCACTCCACTCTGTCACATTGCCGGGATTCCTTGCGTCAAGTTCCACCGCCCCATTCTTCAGATTGAGGCGGGACACATCGTGGTGCTTGCGATCCTCCCAATTCGGGACCACCAGCATTTCGTTCGGCCAATTCGGGTCCATTTGCATGATTCGCGCCTGAACGCCCAGTGCGCAAGACGCGGACGCACCTCAAATCCAACCGGCGCCGTTTTGAGAATCATCGGGGTGAACTCGCCCCAGACCGCAGCGGTATAGTCACAAGCAGAATTCCATAGTAGTTTTTGCCCGCCACCGCTCTTCCGCACTCGGCAGCCCGGACGGAAACCATCGGCGGAACTGTTGGCTGCGTTGAATCATTTGAGCCAGAGAAACACGCGTCGGCATCGACTGGAATTCTCCAGGGTTCGGCAAGGCGAGTTCCAAGCTCGGCCAGGCGACCTCATGGATTTCGCAGGAGGCGGAGGAAGGTTTCGTATATTTCTCGGGTGCCATATTTCAGAAACAGTTGTTCATAGCGGGGATCACGCAAGTTTAGGTGATTGCGCCGTGCCAGCATCTCCACATCGTCCGCATCTTTGGAAGTGCGATGTGCTCGCACCTGTTTGAGAGCATGGAGCTTCAGGGCCAGTAAGTGATCCAGGCACGGAACCCGCGCTCGATCGGCGCCAAAGTCGCGCTCCTCCGAAGCCTGCCACATGCGGGCAAACGTGGTATCGTCCACAAACATCAAATCCAATCCGTCGCCGCCTTGAGGCTGGCTAAACTGCGCAAAGACTTTGGTTTCGCCGAAGAGTATGAGACCTGCCGCCGTCAGCCGGGTAAACCACAAGTCGTGGTCCGCCTGCCGGACGAGGAAATCCACGTCAAACGTCGCGCGGGTGTGACCGTGTGCTGCCACAGCATAGCCACCAATGATCAGACACGCCAGGGCTGGCTCCTGCTGCCCGAGGCGAATAAAGTCCGGCAATTCCATGGAGGCAAGTCTAGTTGCCAGCGCCAATCAATCAAGGCGCGTGCTAGCCCGCACATTTCATGAATTGTCGTTGAAGATGTCGCCATCCAAGAGCCTGTATAAGAGATGTGCGGGCTAGGATCAACGGAGACCCTCCCCATGGCATTCTCAAGCCGTGTTTGATTTCAATGTTCAAGCGGATTAATGGCCGTGCTACTCCGGTCTTTGAATTCAGTATCACCGCGTTTTCGCCTCGGGAGCGCTTGCCTCCGAGCGTGGCGTGGCGTCCCACACCTTCACCGTCCCATCGGCGCTGGCCGACGCCAACCGGTTCCCGTCCGGGCTAAGCGCCACACCTCCAACCGCGCTAGTGTGCCTTTTCAACGTGAGCAGTTCGCTGTAATTGGAGAAACCCAGGCGCGAGCGTTCGGCGGAGCTGCCGTCGAAAGAAACGCCCGCGCCGACCATGATTGCGCCCAGGTTGATTTTCGGCAAAAAGGGCCAGTGTCCACCGTTGCCGATGCGGTAAATCGGGGCGTCCAAGTTCTGGCCGCCGTTGGCTGCGGGCTCGATGACAATAATCCCCTGGCCGACGGCCAAGCCGATGGCATGGTAAATGGGCCTAAAGCATTCGACCGGCACGGTGCCGTATTGGCCACCTTGGTCGATCACGTCCTGGGTCATGTTGGGCCCGTAATATGACTGCTCGATCAACCGGATGCCACCCGGCCGCAGTTGACTCACGGCGGTGGTGATGACCCACCTGAGACGGGTACCGCTTGGGTATTCCGAGCCCGCAAAACAGAGCGTGGCGGCGGAGAGGGTGTCCAGCAACGGACGGGAGCTGGCCAGGAGCTGCGGGTTGGCGCTGACCAGGACGTTGTTTCGCAGGCGCACGTTCACGCCCTCGCGGAATTTGACCGCAATGCGATGCGGCTCATCGCCCGAGACGAGAACGGTCTTGGCCGGCTTGAGCAGAATGGCGGAGGAAACGCCTCCGAGACTGGTGGAGACACAGCCCAAAGCGGCCAGGAGATAGGACACGCAGAGCAGCCATCCGGCTCTATCGGGGTATGTTCTTATACGGGTTCGATCGGAATAGTCATGCGCGGTAAGGGCGAACCGTTTCTCAGCCCTTCCCTCTGGTCTCTCGTTGAAAGTGAAATCTCGCCGAGTCAATGCCGATGATTGCTACGCGGCGAGATTCTGCGGTTCGGCGACTTCGTTCTCCATCGCGTTGGCCAGCATCCGCCAGGCAACCTAATTTCCGGCATACCACCAATTGTAGGCGCACCACAGGTGAACCGTCACTCCCTCCGTCGGCGGCACATCATTTAGAGGAATATACTGGGTGTGAGCGGAATATATGTTTATCCATTGGCCCAAAGTCCTTGCGTCCTTCACGTGGAATTGCAGCCCGCCGTACCCCCTCTTGTTGGTTGTGAATTCGTGACGGCTTCCGCCAGCGCCATATGCTTGCACAGAATACGTATACGACTTAGCCGCGGCCCATAGCTGAACCGTAACATCCACACCTCCTCTGCGGGATGTTTTGAAAGTCACATAGCCATAGGCATTCGCATGAATTCCACCTTCTGCGATTGTCAGATCCAAGGGAATCGCGTCATCCGGGTATGGAAGGTAATCAAAGGGTACGAACACGCTGGTCATGGTGGCGGCGAAAACCGCCGTTGCGCAGGCGAGCACCAGGCCCGTTACTGCCAATTGCATCATCGTCTTTTTCATGCTGAGTCCTTTCCGTTTGTGTCTTTGTTTGTGTTGTTGTTTACCGAATCGAATCGTCATCGCGTTTTCGCCTCGGGAGCGCTTTCTGGCGGGCGTGGCTGGGCGTCCCACAACCGCACGGTCGAATCCCAACATGCGGCCAGCCGCTGCCCATCCGGGCTAAACGCGACACTCGAGATCCCTTCTCCTTGGGAAGGGCCTTTCAGGCTGAGCGTCTCCTGGCCGCTCGTGGTGTCCCATAGCTTTATCGTCCGATCCCGGCTCGCCGTCGCCAGCCGATTCCCGTCCGGGCTAAACGCCACGCCATCGACCCAACTGCTGTGCCCTCTCAAGGCGAGCGCCTCCTGACCGCTCGCGGCGTCCCAGATTCTCACGGTTCGATCCCCATAGGAGGACGCCGCCAGCCATTTCCCGTCGGGACTGAACGCCATGCCGAAGACCGCGTTGGTGAACCCTCCCAAGGTCAGCGTCTCCTGACCCGTCGTGGCATCCCACACCATCACGATCCGGCCGTTGAAGGACGCTGCCAGCCGTTTCGAGTCCGGGCTAAACGCTACGCAGAGGGCCATGCCGCGGTTCTGCTGCCGCAACGTGAGTGTTTCCCTGCCGCTTGCGGCGTCCCATACCTTCACGGCTGGCTCCCACCCTGCCGCCGCCAGCCATCTCCCGTCCGGACTAAAGGCCACGCCGCCGGCACCGTCTTGCCCTTTCAACGTCATTTCTTCCCGGCCGCTCGCGGCGTCCCACACCTTGACTGTGCCCTCCAGGCTCACGGTGGCCAGTTGTTTTCCGTCCGGGCTGAAGACCACCTGATTGAGCCTGTTCGTGTTGGTCTCGAACGTGAGGACGTCTTGACCGCCGGTGGTGTCCCACACTTTCACCGTGCCATCCCAGCTGGCCGCCGCCAGCCGTTTTCCGTCTGGACTAAAGGCCACGTTGCGGAAGAATGCGCCACGATGCCCTTCCAAGGTGAGCGTCTCCTCGTAGCTCATAGCGTCCCATACCTTCACCGTCCGATCCGTACTGGCCGATGCCAGCCGCTTCCCGTCTGGACTAAAGGCCACGCCACCGACCATGTCGCTGTGTCCTTTCAACCTGAGAATCTCCTCGCCGCTCACGGCATCCCACACCCTCACCGTCAGATCCGAACTGGCCGACGCCAGCCGTTTCCCGTCCGGGCTGAACGCCACGCTGTTGACCTGGAACGTGTGCCCTTTCAAGGCGATCGTCTCCTGACCGGTCGTGGTGTCCCACAGTTTCACCTCGCCGGGTTCACCCGCAAACCAGCCAGCAACCGACGCCAGTCGTTCTCCGTCCGGACTAAACGCCACCTGATTGACCCCGTTGGTATGCCCTTCCAACCTGCGTATCTCCTGAGCGGTAAGGGCGTCTCACATCACGATCCGATTCCCGCTGCCTGCCGACAGTCGTTTCCCGTCCGGGCTATAGACCACCTTTGAGAACCCGTTCGTAAGCCCAGGTAAAGTGAAAACCTCGTGACCGCTCGTGGCGTCCCACACTTTCACCTCCGAGCTTGTCGACGCCAACCGTTTCCCGTCCGGGCTAAACGCCACGCTCCCGACTCCGGCGGTGTGCCCTTTCAGCGTGAGCAGATCCCGGTGACAGAGACGATCCAGGTAAAACCACTCGAAGTTCCGCAAGTCCGGTTGGCCCGGTTGAGGGCGATGCATTTCAAGAAGCTCGATGGCCCGGCCCACGTTCAGTTCGTCCCAATCCTTCTTCGCCAGGTTCAGGTTGGCGGTATAGAGCAGGCGCTGGTTGCTGTCGCGTTCGGCCTCCGCCGTGGCGCGCGCCTCCTCGGCAAGGCGCCGGAGTTCGGTTTCCCGTTGCTTCGCGTTAATCTCGTTCAGCCTGGCCTCTTCCGCGGCGGTGAAGAGGGACTTGTTCTTGATGGCCTGGGCGGCGGAGATTCCGGCGCTCACAGCCAAGAGCAAGGCGAAGCAGGCGGTGGTGGCCAGGGCCACCCTATGTCGGCGGGCGAACTTCCGGAGATGGTAGATCCGGCTCGGCTTCACCGCCATCACCGGCTCGTTGTCGAGGTAGCGCTGGAGGTCCGACGCCAGGGCGCTCGCCGTCTCATAGCGGCGCGAGCGGTCCTTATCCAGCGCTTTCAACACGACCCAGTCCAGTTCGCCCCGGATCAGCCTGGCCAAGCGGGCCGGCTCGATCGCGCGGCTCCGCGCCACCGTGGTCAGCTCGTCGTTGCTCAGGGTGGTCAGCCGGTTGGAGGGCCGCGGCGGCTCGAGCTCCCGGATCCGGCGCCGGATTTCATCATACCCACCGCGGGTCAGTTCCTTCGCTTCGACCGGCGTTTTGCCGGTGAGCAGTTCGTAAAGCAGCACCCCGAGCGAATAGATGTCGCTACGGGTGTCGATGTCCGTGCTGTCCATCGCTGCCTGTTCGGGACTCATGTAGGCCGGCGTGCCCATGAACTGATGGAACTGCGTGAAGGCGATCTTGTCGGTGAGATCGAGCTGCGTGGCCTTGGCGATGCCGAAGTCAATCACCTTGGGCACGGGGCGGCCGTCGATGGTCGCGACCAGGATGTTCGAGGGCTTGATGTCGCGGTGGATGATGCCTTTTTGGTGCGCATGCTGGATCGCCTGACAGATGGGAATGAAGAGCTCGAGCCGCTGACGGGTCGAGAGCTGGTGTTCATCGCAGTATTTCGTAACGGTCTGCCCCTTGACCAGTTCCATGACGAAAAACGGGCGGCCCGTTTCCGTGCAGCCGCCATCGAGCACGCGGGCGATGTGGGGATGATCCATCATGGCCAGTGCCTGCCGCTCGGCTTCGAAGCGAGCCACGACCTGTTGGGTGTCCATGCCCAGCTTGATGATCTTGAGCGCCACGCGGCGGCGGACCGGCTCCCTCTGCTCGGCCATATAGACCGCGCCGAAGCCGCCGTCGCCGATCCTCTGCAGCAACGTGTAACGGCTGATCACCGTGCCGGGGCCTTCGGCGAGCGGCGTCGGCACGGTGGCATCCGCGTCGGTCAACCCGGGCAGCTTGCTCACATTCACCGCATTCCGGCCGAAGAAGTCTTCCGCTGCCGGCGTCGCGCGGAGCAGGCTGGCGATGCGTTCTCGCATTGGGGGATTGCCCTCGCAGGCAAAGTCGAGGTAGGCCGAGAGTCTCTCCGGATCTGCGAATTGGCGGGCGGCGTTGTAGATGGCCTCTTCGGCCGGGCTGGCGGTAGTCATGGTGTCATCACCGCGTGTCCTTCCATCTAGAAGTACGCTCTTTTCGCCGCCGACCCGACAGTCCAAATCAACTTTCTTATCGATCTGCCTTCGCGATCTATTTCGGAATCCGTTCGAACAGCCAGGCCTTGGCGTAGGACCAATACCGCTCGACGGTCCGGGGCGAGAGGTTGAGCAGTTCGGCGATCTCCTTTTCGTCAAGCCCGACGAAAAAGCGGAGCTTCACGACCTCCGCCTTGTCAGGCGCCAGCAGAGCCAACTCTTCCAGGGCGGTGTTGATTTGAATCAATCGCTCGTCGTCGGCCGGCGCGGCGATTTCGACTTCGTCAACGTCCATCCGTTGTAGCGCGCCCCCGTGACGCTCCCGCAACTTGCGCCGGGCACGCTCGATCAGCAGATGGCGCATCGCCTGCGCGGCGGCGGAGAAGAAATGGCGACGGCTCGCATACTGGCGGTCGGGGCCATCGGCCAGCCGGAGCCAGGCCTCGTGGACCAAAGCGGTTGCCTGAAGGGTCTGCCCGTCGGGTTGTTGAGCCATCCTGGCGGCGGCCAGTCGGCGCAACTCATCGTACACAAGCGGCAGCAGCTTTTCAGCGGCACGCGGATCGCCTTCCTCGATTGCGTTCAGCAATTGAGTGACGTCGGCGGACATGGGCCGACGGTAGGCCTTCCGGATCAGGTCGTCCAGTCTGGGCAACTCGTGTCTGCGGAGCGAATACTGCTGCTCCTGCGAATGTTCCTGCCTGCGCCTTCTGCGCCTTCTGCGCCTGGTGTCGCCTGGGTAGTGCCCCTTGTGTCCCGGCATTCGATGGTTGTCCCGGCCGGTGCTCGCGTCGGCGTCGGCGATCCGTCGTGAAAGGTAGGTCTTGAACGCGGTGCCCTCTGCCGCTTATGCTCCGATCCAAGCCCGATAGCGAAGCCTATCGCACGATCCAATCCATTGATTCCATGAATACCAACGAAGCTCCGAACTCCCGCACCGCCACGCGTCGTGAATTCCTCCGGACCTCAGGGAAGGCCGTTGCGGGCGTCACCGTCGCCTCGGCGCTGACGCGCCCCGGTTACGCGGCCGAGTCCAACACCATCAAGGTGGCACTGGTGGGTTGTGGCGGGCGGGGCGGTGGCGCGGCTGCCCAGGCCTTGTCCACCCGGGGCCCCACCCAGTTGTGGGCAGTGGCGGATGTGTTTCCCGACCGTGTCCGGAACACCGCGGCGCAGCTCAAACAGCGGTTCCCCAAGCAGGCCGATGTCCCCGCCGACCGGCAGTTTTCCGGGTTCGACGGCTACCGCAAGGCGATCGATTCGCTGGGACGCGGGGATGCCGTGATTCTGGCCACGCCGCCGGCATTTCGGCCAATGCACCTCGAGTATGCGGTGGCCAAAGGCTGCCATGTGTTCATGGAAAAATCGTTTGCAGTGGATGCCCCCGGCATCCGGCGCGTGCTGGAGGCGGGCAAAGCCGCGGAGGCAAAGGGGCTGAAGATTGCGGGCGGGTTGATGAGCCGCCATTACCCGCCGCTGGAGCAGGCGGTTGATCAGATCCACCAGGGGCTGATCGGCGACGTGATCACCGCCTGGGCTTACCGCATGCATGGACCCGTGGGGCTCAGTCCCCGCCAGCCCGGCATGAAGGAGTTGGCCTTCCAGATCGCCAATTACAGCTGTTTCACCTGGTTGAATGGGAGTTTCATCGTGGACTGGCTCATTCACAACATCGACGTCTGCTGCTGGGTCAAGGATGCCTGGCCGATCTCGGTGCAGGGCATGGGCGGCCGACAGACGCGCACCGAGCCCGATCAACTCTTCGACCAATACTTCGCCGAATACACATTCCCCGATGGCACCCGCCTGGCCGCCCAAGGCCGGCACATCAACAATACCTACGCCTTTTTCGGCGATATCATCCATGGCACGAAGGGATCGGCCGTCCTGGGCGAGGGGATTCCTTCGCCTCGCATCTTCAAGGGACACCACGCGAAGCCGGCGGCGTTGATCTGGCAATACCGCGGCGAGCCCACGGACGCCTACCAGATCGAGCACGATCTCTGGTTCGACGCCATCCGGAATGACAAGCCCTACAATGAAACGGATCGGTGCGCCAAGGCCTGTCTGACCGCCATCATGGGCCGCATGGCCTGCGAATCAGGCCAGACCATCACCTGGGAAGAAGCGCTGAACTCAAAGATCGAGCTCGCCCCCGGGCTGGCGGAGATTAAGAGCTTCGACGATCCGGCTCCGGTCATGCCCGATTCCGAAGGCCGGTATCCGATCGCCAAACCAGGCACGACCGAGGTGCTGTAGCCCGCCCGCGCCGGCGGCACGATACCTTCCTCAAGTTCAGCTCCAACGGTCTCCTTCTCCGTCGTTTCTATGGAGGCGGACCTGGGCGGTGGTATTCTTACGATGACGATCGACCACGTGCTTGACGGAACCATCATCTACTGATCTCCGGACTGTGGCTAGTCGCCGGTTGTGGTTGTGGTAGTCGCGGCAGCCCGGGTGGACATCAGGGGCTGCCGCAAGGCGCTGGACGACTCTGAGGTCGAGCTTGACGTCCTGCGGTTCTGATGGCTCTTTGGGTTCCGGAATCGAGGAAGGGCATGAACGCGCCATCCTATGC
>JAHDYP010000035.1 GCA_023383055.1 Verrucomicrobiota bacterium
GTGGAAGGTTGATGCGCGGGCCTTCTGCGCGGTGGGGCCGTTGTCGCTTTCGGCGGCGGTGGCGGCAGTGCAGCATGTGCAGGACGTGACCCGGTATCCGATTATGGATGCCAAGATCCTGGCGGGCGGATCTTCGAAGATCAGCTATCTGGCGGTGCCGGGCGGCTTGTTGGACATGTGGATCCCGGTCTTTTCGGGCCTCAAGGTCACCATCGTGATGCGCAAGGTCGAGAACGGGTTCGTCAGCGTCTCCGAAACCGAGGTGGAATTGCTCCCGGGCGAGTATAAGGAAGTGGCGTTGCCGCAGCCGCCGCGGCTGGTCGGCAACGAACCGGGACCACCGGTGTTGGACGAGGCCGCGGAGTTCAGCTTCGGCGACGACCCGCTCGATCCGCATCCGCAGCTGATCCTCAAGGGGCATGGGTTCCTCCTGGATAACCCCTACGAGAACGCGTCGGATCTCGGCAGCGAGCTCGACGATATCTTCGTGACCTTCGAAATTGGCGGGCGCGATATTTTTGATGAGAAGGGCGAGGTCAGGCCGGTAGGCGGGCGCGACGTGGTGGTGCTGGGTTCCGAGTGCGAGCTCGAGGATCTGGGCGGGGGACGCTATGAACTGACCGTGCCGGTGCCGGAAACGGTGTTGCTGGGCAGCGCGTATATCACGATTACCCGGCCGATGGAACTGCCGCTGGCGGGCGAGTTCAAACGGCAGGTGTTCATCAGCAACCCGGTGCGGATCGTTCCCGACCCGCACTACGCGTTTGTGGCCAACGGCGGCGCGGACAGTGTGTCGATCATCGACACCCGCCAGACCGTCGAAGTGCCCGACCCGAGCGGCGGAGATGATATCCTGAAGTTGCACCCGTCCGAGATCGCACGCATGCCGCTCGGCCGTGGCCTCGACGAGACGCAGGCGCCGCGCTACATCGCGTTGACCACCGACGGCACCCGCGGCTACGTGACGTTGCAGGCTTCCGGCGGCATTGCCGTGATCGACACCGTCGGCTGGCATGAGGTCGACCTGGTGCCCGACGACCCGGACGATCCGAGCACCGAAGGCGTTCAACACATCGCGTTGCCGGCCGGAGCGAAGCCCTTTGCGATCGTGGTCGACCGCGCGGGTCGTTATGCCTATGTGACCGACGAACTCGATGGCGTGCTCTACGTCATCGATATCGATCCCTTCTCTCCGGATTTCAACAAGCATGTCCAGACCATTGTTTTCGAGACCGACACGTCCGATCCCGCTCCGCTGGGATTGCGCGGGTTGGCCTTGAGCGCGGATCAGAAGCGGCTGTACGTGGCGGCGCCCGGCCGGACGCTTATGGGCGCTTATGGCGCCGAGGTGGGTTACCTCCTGGTGGTCATCACCGATCCGACCGTCGAAGGAGCGCCGTTCTACAGCGCGGACGGCCTGCTCCCGTCTGGTGACACCTACATCCCGCAGTTGGTGGTCGGGCCCGAACCTTACAGCCTGACGGCGACCGACGATCCGAACGTGATGTTGGTTACGGACCGGCTGGCCGACACGAAGGGCCTGGGGATCGTCCGCCGGTATGTGGTGGACGAAGAAGAGCTTTATCAGATCGATTATGTGAACCTGGTGCCGTTCGGACTGATGCGGCGCTATGTCGAAGGCCGGGACCGCCAGGTCTTTGGCGTATGCAACGCCCAGGGGGTCGTGTTCCTGCCCGCCAACACGTTCACGGAAGCCCTCGAGTACGAACATCCCTCCTACGCCTTCATCACCGGCTTCAACAAATACGTCGAAGACGATCCCAAGCACAATCCCAACCTCGGCCCACTGCTGGCCTACAACTTCTATTATCAAACCGACGACGGCCGCACCATCCCGGTCCCAGTCGCCGCCGGCGGCAATGTCGGCATCGTCCGCAACCCGCTCGGCGACGTCACCGATCCGCTCACCCAGCCGCGCCTCGTGGCCGCCACCCGGCCGATTCTGAACAGCTTTCCGGACAACCTCGCGCTCGGCTGGCGCAACCTTAGCCTCCTGGCCACCTATCAGGGACAAAACAAGGTCTTCGCTTTCGACACCACCCGGATCGTGGCCAATATCGAAACCGAGGTGAACGAAACCGATCCGCGCCCCGGCACCGACCAGATTCCTCCGCCCTATTCGGTGCCGCTCGAACTGTCCGCCTTGTTGCGGGGGCCGCTCTCGACCCTGCCGATTGACGACATCGATCCCTTCATCGACATCCGCGCCGACATGCGCTTCTACGAAGAGGGCGGTCAACTCAAGTTCGGCGTGCCGCCCACCGGGCCAATGGGCGAGCCCGACAACCTGCACGCCCCGATCGATCTCGGCCGGTTGCCGCGCGGCATCGCCGCCCAGAGCGAACACGCCGGCGAGCTCGTCTTCCTCGGGTACACGCCGTACAACCAGAGTTCGACCCTGGCAGGGTTCCCCAATGCGCCCCTGCAGGTGTCGGCCGGTCTCACCGCCACGGTCGAAGTCCATACCGGCGCTTACCAGGAGCAACACGCCCTGGTTACCTACCAATCGCTCGGCGTGGCCCGCGGGCTCGTGTTGCACTATGATTCGCTGCGAGCCGAGCCGACGCAGCTCTACTACTTCACCCTCTCGAACATTCCGGAAGCGACCAACGGCAACGAACGTTACTTTGTCGTGCGCCTGACGGCGCGCCTGCGGGAAGTGCGCATCGACGCGCCCGGCATCAGCGTTGAGGACGCTCTGCCTTACGGCCTGGCGGGCGGCGAGAACTTCTTCGCGATCCCCGAGGATCCCGATGCGGACATGGTCTATGGCGGCAGTCTGCGGATCGACCTGAGCGACGGTCCGAGCGGGGTCTATACCTTCACGTTCGAGTACGGCTTGTATGAACTGGTGGACGGCAGGATGCGCGGACGCATGCAGACCATCACCACCCCGATGGCGGTGGTGAACCTCGCGGAAGGCCGGTTCGGCGCCGGTTGGGGCGTCAATGGCTATTACGAGATCTACGAGGGCGACGGCGCGGTGCTGCTGGCGGATGGCAACGGCAACGAACAGATCTACCTGGCGCCCCAGACCCAGGGCGATCCGTTCACTTCACTTTCGCTGGATTACTCGGAGCTATACCAACTGCCCGACGGAAACGTCGTCCGGCGCCTGCTCGACGGCACCGAATACGAATTCGAGCCCTATGTCACCACGTTCGAGTTCAGGGACCACGAGTTGAACGTCACCGCCTACCGCCAGATCGCCGTCCGCGACCGCCACGGCAACGAAACCGTTTACGACTACGACGACGATAATGACGGTCGCCTCGAGACCATCACCGACCCGGTCGGCCTCGTCACCGAACTGCACTACGCGGACGACCGGGTGTCCGAGGTGGAGGACCCGGCCGGCCGGATTACGACCTTCACCTATGACGACGACGGCAATCTCGAGCGGATCAAAGATCCGGATGGCAGTGAGCGCACGTTCGAATACGAGCACGACGACCCGGACTTCGAGCATCTCCTGACCGGACAGGTCCACAAGCGCGGCAACGACCCCGACGAACCCTTGGATGATGAGTTCCACGAGACCGTCACCTACAACGAAGCCGGGCAAGTCACTGGTGGAACCCGCATCGACGGCGAGGAGTTCACCCTGACCGCCGCGCAGGCCTTCGCCCTGTCGGATCCGGAAGAAACCCGGGATCCGGAGACCGCTCCCGATTTGGTTGCGCTGGCGCGGCGGGAAGGCGAGGAGACGGAATACCTGGCTGTGGCGACCTACGAGGATTTCAAGGGGAAATCGCACGTTTATCGGCTGAACGGCCTCAAACAATACGTCGAGGAAGACGGCGCCGCCGCCCCCGAATACGACCGCGACGCGCGCGGCGTGATTGTTAAGGTGAAGGATGCGATGGGCAACGTGATCGAATACCGGTACGACGATTACGGGAACGTGATCGAGATCACCGATTACCCGGACGGCCCGGGCACCCCGGGCGTCACAGAAACCTACACCTACCATCAGCCATTCAACGTGCTCGAGCGGCAGGTCGATGGCATCGACCGCGTCACCGACTACGAAATCGACGATGACAACGGCGATGTGCTTGCCGAGATCATCCGCACCGGCGATCCGGACCTCGGCGATGTCAAAACCTCGTTCAGCTACTACGATAACGGCCTGATCCAGACGGTCACCAATCCACTCGGGCGCGAGACCAGTTACCAATACGACACCTACGGCCGGCTCACCACCATCACCTACGCCGACGGCAGCAGCCGCGGTTATCGTTACGCCGATCTCACCGGCAACGTGACCACCGTCATCGACGAGAACGGCCACCGCATCGAATACGAACACGATGCCCTGAACCGGCGGACCGCCATGCGCCACCGCGTCGAAGGCAAGATCCTGATCACGCGCTACGACTACGACGCCGCCGGCAACCTGATCCAGGAAACCAACGCCCGCGGTTACGCCACCGAGCTCGAATACGAAGTCATGAACCGGCTCATGCTCCGGCGGGACGCCCTCGGCAACGAGACCCGCTGGGCCTATCTCGAGGACGACATCGTCCCCGATTACGATTATCCCGCCGTGCCGGAAACCGGTACCGTCAAGTTCGAGGAGGACGCGCTCGGCCGGGTCAAGGTGTGGATCTACGACGAACGCGGCCGCCTGATTTACAGCGTTGACGCCTTTGGGCACGCCACGGAATTCCAGTACAACGACAATGACAAGCTGACCTGGGAGAAGAACCCGTGGGACATGATCACCACCTACGATTATGACGGCCGCTCCCGCCTCATCACCGTAATCGGCCCCGCCGACGGCAAAACCGGCGTCACCCATTACACCTATGACGCGGTCAATCGCCTCACGGTCGAGCGGATCGAAAACAGCCTCGCAGGCCGCGACGGCGACGAAACCAACGATCAAATCACCGAGCGAACCTACAACGCGCTCGACCTCGTTGCCACGGAAACCAACGCCGAGGGTTTCCGGACCGAATACACTTACGATGCGGGCGGCAACCTGCGGAAGAAGGTCGAAGGCATCCTCACCGATCGGGTGCTCGACCGCACCACGCCCAATCGCCAGCACGTCACCGAATTCACCTACGATGTCCGGGACCGCCAGATCCACCGCCTCGATGCCCTGGTGTACGACACCGAGACCCAGTATGACCGCGCCGGCAATGTCACCGCCGTCATCGACCCGCGCGGCCCCGCCTTCATCACCCAGTTCCGCTACGACGAGATGAACCGGCTGATCGAAAAGGAGGACGCGCTCGGTCACAAGACCGAATATCTCTATGACGAGGTGGGCAATCTCGTCGGCGTGATCGACCCGCGCGCCAAGGGCAACCGCGCCGACACCGAGTTTCGCACGAGTTACACCTATGACGCGGTGAACCGCCGCGAGACGATGGAAGATCCGCTCGGCAACACCACCACCTACGAATACGACGCCGTCGGCAACGTCACTCTCGTCATCGGACCGCGCGATGGCGCCGGCAGTCTCGTGGTCCGTACCACCTACGAATATGACCGGGCCAACCGGCTGACGAAGACCACCCATCCGGATCAAAGCATCACCCTCACCCTCTACGACGAACTGGGCCACGTCACCGCCACTCTCGACGGCCGGGCGGAAGGCAACCCCGCCAGCAGCCTCTACCGCACCTCCTACCGCTACGACCGCGCGACCGGCCGCCTCGAGCGCAAGACCGACCCCGAGGGCTACCGGACGGAATACGTCTACGACCAGATTGGCAACGTGGTGGCCACCCGGGCACAACGCTACGAAACCGCCAGCAGCCAGCGGCTCGAGACCCGGTTCACTTACGACCGCATGAACCGGCTTACGCAGAAGATCCGTGCCGCCGACACCGACGATGAGGCGATCGAAACGATCCAATACGATTCCCTCGGCGAAGTCTGGAAGAAGATCGATCCGCTGGAGCACGAAACCCGGTTCGAATACAACGACCAGAACTGGCTGGTGCGCGAAACCCGCGCCTACGACACCGATGTCGCCTTTGCGTGGGAGTATCGCTATGACCGCGCCGGCAATCGCACCGAAGTGCTCGATCCGCGCGGTGAGGACTTCAAGACCCTGAACGCTTTCGACGCCGTCAACCGCGTGATCGCCGTCACCCGCGCGCCCGGCACCCCGGACGCCGCGACCGAGTATTTCGGCTTCGACGAAGCCGGCAACCTGGTTTATCGAATCGACCCGCGCGGCGACGGCGTGAGCGACGATTACAGGTCCACCTTCACCTACGACGCCGCCGGCCGGATGACGGCGGAAACCGACCCCGAAGGCCGTACCACCGCCTACGAATACGACGCCGCCGGGAACCGCACGCTCGTGACGGACCCCTGGGGCAACACCACCCAGTACGATTACGACAACATGGACCGCCTTGTCCGTGTCACCCAAACAGCAGGCGGCAAGTCCCTGGTCACCGAATACGGCTACGATCTGGCGGGCAATCGCCGGTCGATGACCAACGCCCGGGGTTACTCCACGACCTACGAATACGACGGCAACAACCGGCTCGTACTCGAGATCGACCCGCTCGGCGGCGAGATCGCCTACACCTACGACGGCCTGGGCAACCGGACCGACGTGGAAAACCAGCGCGGCTTCGTCACCCACTACGCCTACGACTGGCTCGGGCGCGTCACCCGGGTCATCGCTCTCTACGGCCGGCCCGATGCCCAGGTGCTCGAGACCGCCGAATACGACCTCAACGGCAACGTCCTGAAACGGATCGACCCGCGGCCCGCCCACTACGAAACCGTCTTCACCTACGACGCGCTCGACCGGTTGACCGGCATCACCCGCGCGAAAGGCACTCCAGACCAGACCCTCCAGCGGTTCTACTATGACGCCGGCGGCAACCTCAGCCGCGAAGTCGGCCCCTGGTCGCTGCCCGCCCAATACGAAACCGTTTACCAATACGACCGACTCGATCGCGTCACGGCCGTCACTCGCGCCCGGGGCACCCTCGAAGAGGCGACCGAGTGGACCGAATACGACCGGGCGGGCAACGTCACCGCGCGGATCGATCCCACCGGGGTCCGCCTGGAATACACCTATGACCAGGCCAATCGCCTGACCTCCGCAACCCGCAAGACAGCCCTCTCCCCCACCGGCGGCTTTGTCACCGCGTATCAATACGTCGATGATCCGGGAGATCGCCGGCTGATCGTCACCGACCCGCTCGGCAAGATCACGACGACCTTCTATGACGAGCTGGGTCGGGTGGTGCGGGTCGAAGACCCCGAATACGGCACCGAACTGACCGAATACGATGAACTCGGCAATGTCCTCTATCACGAAGAGGGGCTCACCCGGGTGCGGCGAACCTACGACGAGCTGAACCGGGTCAGCACCGTGCGCGACGCGGAAAAACTGCTCCACACCTACTCGTATGACGCCAACGGCAATCTGACGCAGGACCTCGACGGCCTGCTCCACAGCATCTACTACGAGTACGACGGCCTCGATCGCCTCGTCAAAACCACCGATCAACGCACCGGCGTCAGCACCCGCGCCTACGACGAGGCCGGCAACCTCATCCGCGTCGTCGATCAGAATAACAACACCATCACCTTCGGCTACGACGGGCTCAACCGCCGGGTCACGGAAACCAACACCAGCGGCACCCGCACCTTCGTCTATGACGCCGCCGGCAACCTGACCATCTCGATCGACCGGTTGAATCGCCTGACCGTCTACACCTACGATCCGCTCAACCGCCTCGTCCGCGAGGAATGGCGGGATCCCGGAACCGGCAGTACCTTGCGGAGCATCGGCTGGTCCTACGACCGGGCGGGACGCCTCCTCACCGCCACCGATCCGGACACCACGTTCACTTACGCGTACGATGACCTCGGCCGCATGCGCTCCGTGACCACCGCCGGCAGCCCGCGCCTGCCCGCCGTGCTCCTGGTTTACACGCTCGATGCGCGCGACCGGTTGACGGGGGTCACCGCGAGCGTGAACGGCCAGCCGGTGGTGAGCAACGGTTACATCTACGATGCGGTAACCCACCGGCTCACCGGGCTGGGCCAGTCCGGCCCGCAGGTCGCCGCCAAACAGGTCCAGTTCGGTTATCATGCCGCCACCGACGCGGTCACGGGCATCAGCCGTTACCGCGGCGCCGGTGGCGGCGACCTCGTGGCGGTCACCCGCATCGACTACAACGCCGTGGGCCTCATCGCCTCGCTGGCGCATCGCAACGCCGACGACGACCTGCGGGCCGGCTACACGCTCACCTACGACGCCCTGAATCGCACCCGGAACGTGGTGAGTCTCCTGGACGGCACGGCCACCTACACCTACTCGTTTGACAGCCAGGTCGCCGCGGTCGATTACTCGAATCCGGCCATCCCCGACGAGACTTACGCCTACGATCCGGCCGGCAACCGCATCGGCTCGGCGGTGCCGGGCACCGACATCGAGATCATTCCGGACAACCAACTCGCTTCCGACGGCCTCCAGGACTACGCCTACGATCTCGAGGGCAACCTGGTGAAGGTGACCGTTCTCGCCACCGGCGCCACTCGCGAGCTCACCTGGGACTACCGCAACCGCTTGACCGCCGTGGTCGAGAAGAACGCCGGCGGCACCGTCACCCGCCGCATCGAATACACCTACGACGTCTTCAACCGCCGCATCGCCCAGGCCGTCGATGATTCCCCGGCGGACGGCCAGGCGCCCGCCGTGCGGTCGTTCATCTATGATGGGGACAAGGTGCTGCTCGCGTACGTGGATGCCGATGGCTGGACCGGACCGGCGGCGCCGGCCCTCGAGCTGAAGTATTTCCATGGCCTGGCCACCGACCAACTCCTGGCCCGGGAGGATGCCGCCGGCACCGTCCTCTGGGCGCTCACCGACAACCAGGGGTCCGTTCGCGACCTTCTGACCGGCGGCGGCGCCCTGGCCAATCATTTCGTGCTCGACGCCTTCGGAGCCCTGGTGGCGCAGGCCCAACCCGCGCCCGCCATCCGCTATCTGTTTGCCGGACGCGAATACGACGTCGAGACCGGCTACTACTACAACCGGGCGCGGTACTACGACCCCGCGGTGGGACGCTTCATCAGCCGGGATCCCATCGGGTTCGATTCGGGTGATCTGAACCTCTACCGGTACGTCGGCAACAACCCGGCCAACCGGACCGACCCAACCGGGTTGTTCGGTCTTGAACCCTCGCCGATGCGGAAGATGACCCAGCGGTTCCTCGAGATGTGGAACCTGAACCGCAGCGCCGAGTACATGTCGTTCTCGGAGTCGTTCTACACCTCGAAACTCGATCCCACGGCCTTCTCGATCTGGGGCGACGGCGTTATTCTCCCGCGCATCTTCAATCTGATCCCGCCAGCCGGCACCCCATGGTACGACGTGCCCGAGTTCGTGGTGAACCAGATCAAAAAAGATTACATCGAGGATGTCCTCAAGGATTACGACGAATACGCCCCCGGCCTGCTCGGCGGCAAAGACTCCGCCCTCTACAAAGCCGGCCGCATCCTCGAAGAAAAGGGGGCCGAGTGGCTATTCGACACCGTGCTCGACAAGAGCGGGCTCAAGTATGTCCTGCTCCCGGGCAAGATCGTGCATGCCGGCCTGGCCATCCGCGACGCCATCAAAGACCCGAGTGAGAAGAACCTCATCGAGGTGCTGAAGACCGGCACGGCCGTCGCCAAGGAACTCATGCCCGACAGCAAGGTCACCAAGTTCATGGAACTTACCGAAGAGGCGATGCCCGGCTTGATCAAAGCCTCCCAGTCGCTGGGCACCTGGTCGGGCAACCCAACGCTCGAGAATGGCCTGCAGGCCACCATCGACGTCGCCACGGCCATCTCCTCCTACGGCGACATGCTCGAGACCGCCCAATTCGTCAAGAAATCCGCCGACGGCGCCAAAGTCCTTTACACCGTCGATTATGGAAGCATCATCAAGACGTTCGCCGAGGTCACCCCCGCCGCCATCACGCTCTCGAGCTCGCTCGGCAACCTCGTCGGCAACGACACCACCGAAAACCGCTTCGCCGCCTTGAACGCCCTGGCCGACCTGGTCACCGAGCTCGACTTCATGAAGGGCAACAACATCACCAACGCCGTCTTCACCACCGCTGCCGCCGTCAAATTGAGCACCGCGCTCGGCACCGCGTTCGGCAATCCCACAGCGGATAACTGGGCAACCGTCGCCGGCGCCACCGGCACGTTCCTCGGCGGCTTCGAGGAACCGATCAAGGAGCTCGGTTTCTCGGGCATGATCATCAACGCGACCGCCGAACGTGCCGAAGAGTTGTTCAAAGTCGGCTCTGGGGCGGTGACCTTCTGGGGCGATCCGAGCCACAAAGGCTTCGAGCAACTTCAAACCGATTGGGAATCCCTCTCCAAGACCTTCGAAGAGAAGGAGGAAAAGGTGAAAGCCGACCCGCCCGAGGTGCCCAAGACCGGCATCTATATGCCAAAGGAAGGCGCCAAACTGGTCACCGAACCCGAACCCTCCAACGGCGCCCCGCCACCCGCCCCCATCCCCGACCCCACCGCCGATCCCGCCGATTCCGCCTGGGCCAGCGTCGTTGCTGCCGCCGTCGAACTCTGGCGGTCGGTGCTTGGTGGTTTGCCCGAGTTCACCCTCACTTGGAACGTGAGCGACCTGCCGGCCGGACAACTCAGCGAAGCGATCGTGACCCGCACCACCTCGACCGGCTCACCCGCCGCCGGCCATATCGAGTTCGATACCGACGGCAACGGCCGCGGATGGTTCCTCGATCTCACGCCGCTCGAGCATGCCGAGTTTGGCTTCCCCACCGCGGCACTTGCGGGGCGCGCTTCGAGTGGTTCGGCCGCCGACGGCCGCTACGATCTCCTGACCGTCGCCCTGCACGAGTTTGGACATCTCCTCGGTTTCACCGGAGCCAACCCGGCGTTTGCCCGGTTCATCGACTCGACCAACCCGCTCCAGCCAATCTGGTCCAACGGTGAACTTCGCATCGCCCTTTCTCCTGACTTCGATCATCTGGCCGGCGATCTCCACCGCCACGACCTGATGTTCGCCACCCTCGGGCTTTCGACGCGCAAGTTGCCATCCACACTGGACGCGGCGATGCTCGAGGCCACCTGGGACGGCGCACCGGCCTTGGCGCCAGTGCTCGTCCAACGCGTCGGCCCCGACCATCATCCGCATCAGGATGCCGCCGCGTTTGGGTTCGTCCTGCTGGCCGAGGCGGTCGCCCAGGACATCGCCGGCGAGCCGGGCGCACTACGCAATGGCGGTTTCGCCGTAACCGACCCGCAGGCGGCGGGCTTCGGCTGGCATTTGTTCGGTTCCGGAACTGTTACGGACGGCACCGCGTGGCTCTCCGAAGGCGATCTCCTGTTCACGGATCTCTCCCAGACCTTCCTCGTGCCCAACCACGCCAAGCTGCTCCAGTTCACTCTGAGGTCAGTCCAACTCGGCGCCGCGGCAGGCAGTCCCCCGGATGCCTTCGAAGTGGCTTTGCTGGATGCGCGCACCGGCCTGCCGCTCGCCGGCACGGCCGCCGGCTTGAGCCTCACGGACGCCCTGCTCAATTTCCAGGCGAATGGCAAAGTCTACTTCGCCGCCAGCACCACCGTTCCGGGCGTGTCGATCTCCGGCAACCTCCGCGATGGCACCGGCTCGCTTACCGTGACCGTCGACCTCAGCCAGGTGCCCGCCGACACGCTGGCCACGCTCTGCTTCGACCTGATCGGATTCGGCGCGGCGGACAGCACCGTCGGCATCGATAGCGTGCAGGTCCTCACCGGCCCGCCGGTCGAAGTCGAGTTGCTCCCCGCGGACGATTCCGGCCTGCCGGGCGACGGCGTCACCCACCACGCCACCGTGACCTTGATCGGCCGCACCAACCCCGGCCAGGTCGTGCTCATCGATCTCGACGGCGACGGTTTCGACGACGGCATGGCCACAGCCGATGACCAGGGCGAATTCCGGTTCGAAAACGTGTTGCTCGCGGATGGCCTCAACCGGTTCCGCTTCGAAGCCACCAGCGGCCAGGGCACCACCACGCTCGAACGCGCCTTTGTGCTCGACCGCATCGCGCCCGTCGTCCTGGAGGTCGTGCTCAACCCGGGCCAGGCCCAGCGATCCATGCTCACCTCGATCCAAATCCGCTTCAGCGAGGACGTTCGTCACAGCCTGCAAACCCGCGACTTCATCCTCCACAACCTCACCGCGGGCAACACTCTCGACGCAGCGGCGTTCGAGTTCAGCTTTGCCGATGACCATACCCTGACCATCACTTTCCCGACCCTGACCGGCGGTTCGCTGCCCGACGGCAACTACGCCGCCCTCCTTCCCGCCCTCGAGGTGACCGACTTGGCCGGCAACCCCCTCGACCGGGACGGCAACGGTGAGGCCGGGGACGATCTCACCTTCGGTTTCTTCCGGTTCTATGGCGATCTGGACGGCGACCGGGATGTGGATTTCGCCGACATGTTCTGGTTCCAGCGCGCTTACCGCCAGGCCAATACTTCGGCCGGTTACAACCCGGCGCTCGACTTCGACTCCGACGGCCAGGTCGACGATATCACCGATCTGCCCGCTTATCGCCAGAACTACCTGACCACCCTCGCGCCACCCGACAGTGAGCCCGTGCCGACCACGCCGTTCGGCGGTCAACCCGCTCCCTGGTTCCGGCCGGCCCCAACCTTGCGGACCATGTTCTCGGTCCTCGACGGCTCGAGCGAGCGCCGGACTGTGCCGACGCCCGATTGCTCCGAAAACTCCCTGCTCCCTTCCTCCGCCGCCGACGAGGAGAACCTCCTCGAACGGAGACCGCCCAGGGTCGCCGATGCCAGTCAAACCCCGCGGCCGGCCCGCAACCCTCAGTTCATCGCGCCCGTTGCAGGCACAGGAACCCCCGCCTCGAAACCCCACACCCTTGCCGCCCTGAAGGCCGGCCTCGTCCGCATCCACCTGCGGTGATCTCACGCCAAGGGATCGTTCATGCCTTATGAAAATCGACTCGACGGGCGCGAAGAGCTCCGTCGTTCCGCGCCGCCCCCGTGAACCGCGGTTGCGCCCATGCGGGCACTCCGACAAATAACCCTGCTCCACCCGCGGTCAGCGTCCGAGAAACCGTTCGAAAAAAGCGTAGAGCCGCGCGTTGGATTCCTCGGTGGGCGTGTGGCCGTCGCGGAGGGTCATCGCCACGCGGTTGGTGTAACCGAGCAGTCGATTCACGGCCACCGCGTGGTTCAACGCCACCCACCGCGACGGCGGATCTTCCGCACCGCCAGATACCAGGAACGGGCGCGGCGCAATCAGCGCGTGCAGTTCGTGCAGATCGCGGCCAGTCTCGATCATCACCCGGTAGGCGCCCGTCCGCGGGTTGTCGGGAGTGGGCACGCCCGGCTTGCGCCGGGGCCGCGCCGGATCGGCTCCCAAATACCACGGCTCCCAGTAGTTCACGTTCGGGCGCGTCTCGTCGAACACGATCCCGGGATCACTCACCGCGACACACGCGAACCGATCCCACAAGGCGGCGGCGAACATCGCCCATTTGCCGCCATACGAATGACCCACAATGCCGATCCGCACCCGGTCGACTTCCGGCAGGTTCGCCAGCGCGTGCCAGCAGTTGGCGGCGACGTAAGCATGAAAGGAAAGCGGCTGACATCCCGCGCCCCCGAGCTCCGGCTGCCACGCGTCGCCTCCCGGCGTCCCGATCGAGAGGGTCACAAAACCGCGACGCGCCAGCTGCAGCCCGAAATCGCGCAGCGGCTGGTTGCCGAGGCCGATGCTGGTCTCGGGTTCATAGTAGACCACCAGCACGGCTGGGAACGGACCTTCACCCTCGGGTCTCAGCAGCCAACCTTCGCCCCTCTGGCCAGGGGCAATCTCCACCCGCACCCGACGTTGAACCACGCGTTGGCGCGAGACCTCACTCAGCGTTTCCACTTGCGGTCGTTCGATCACCGGTGGCCAGGCCCCCATCAGCTCGTGCCATCGGCGAAGCACCTCGCCGCGCCGACGCGCCCAATCCTGCGGCGTGCGGACCAGGCTGCCGTCGTCGAAAACCAGCGGCGAACGATAACCGCCGAACTGACCGGCGAACTCCGGCGGCGGCTGAAAGCACGCCGCGAGCTCCCGATGCTCCGCCGGTTGCGCCGGGGAATCGGCCGCAACGGGGGAACTCGGAACGGTCTCCGCCGCCCCGCTCCGATGCACAAACGGCCACCAGGCCACCTGAACAATAACCGTCAGGCGAACCAACTGTCGGATGACGACGAGCGCGCCAGGGCGGGCGCAGTGTCGTTGCGCCGGTGCGGCAAGCGGTGCTCCGGCGGTTGTCGGCTGGTCTTGATTAGTCGGCATGGCGATGCCCGGATTATGCATGACGCAACCGGATAGACGAGCGCGAACCAAGGCCCGCAATCGCTCCAGAATCTCCTCCCGTGTCGTCTGACTCACGGTTTTGTCGATGCTCGCCACGGTAACAGTTGGTTCTGGCGCAACGTATCATTTCCCCAACCTTCACCCCCCCTCCCGGGTAACATCACTTTTGGCGCGCTTCGCTAAAACGTTCAAACTCCAAAGGCCAGATTTTATGTCGCATATGCGACATAAAATCTGGTCGGTCGCAGCACCGGGGAGAACCGCGCCGGAGGGCATGGACTGCGGCGGTAGCGACGCCGCCTTGGCTGGGCTCGGGATGGAGAAAGGAGGGGGGATGCCACTCGCGGTGGTTCGGGGCGCTGCTGGCTTGGGTCGAAAAAGCGACGTGTGGCCATTGATTTTGGTCTTGTGACCTTCTGCTTGGGGTTCTATAAGATTGCCACATTCCCAAACTCGAACCAAACCAACAGAATCGGCTATTCTCTATGAAAGCATTACTCTGCGGGTGTCTGGCAGCAGCCATGTGCTGCCTCTCTTCAATAGTGACCCAGGCCGCTCAGGCTTTTCCCGATCCAACCGGGGGCTGGACCTACGTCTACAATGGCGACCAGTTGCAGGTGGGTGAACCTGCTTTCGACGGAACCTGGACGCATGATAATGGTTCCGACGCGTTCAAGGGCGACGAAATCGGCGGGGTTTTAGATCCGGTCAACACCCCAGCCAACGCCCCGGGTGGCGCGATCCTGCTGATGGACGGGAATGTCCAGTATCTGCGCATGCAGGACCCGGGCGATCCTCGCGATTACGACGGCAGTCTGACCGTGTGGGACGACCCCAGCAACCGCAAGATCTACTTCGGCCACTACCTGTGGCAGGATCTCCCGACCAATTCCACCCTCGCGATCCTGGACACCGGCGTGACGCTGACCTTCCGAGCACGGGTGCCGACGCCTTCCAAGGCCGGCGGTCCGCTGGATCCCCTGCATCCGGATGGCCGGAGCATCGCGGGCGATTATCCCAGCAACGGCGTGGTACCCTATCCTGAAGGTGGAGACGGGTACGTCACCAGCGACGGTGCCAAGGGCAATTTCGTGATCCGCCAGTTTGGCGATGCCGGAGCTGGAATCTCCGGCGGGGCGATCGCGCTTTCGCTCACCGTGCCCAGCGATACTCCGGGCGGTAATCCCGACTCCGGGCGGGCGAACTTCTCCGGGCTGACCATGAACGAACGGAACGGACCCGCCACGAGCGGCGCGGTCGATTTCGGCGAGGGCTCGGGCGAAAACAACTTCCCGCTGGACCCGACCGATTGGCACGAGTTCTGGATCGCGATCCGGAAGACGCGGGATCCGGTGAAAGCGGATGCGACGCACGACGTGTTTGTGTGGCGGGACGGCACCCTGGTGGCCACGTCCCACAAGGTCACGGCGGGCGATGGTTCCGATCTGCCGAACGGGTCCTTCATTGCCACGGGCGGTTCCGCGACGCCGCAGAGTTGGGCACTGGACGTGGACTGGTTCGGTTACAAAGAGGGTTTCGTTCTGCCCGAAGGCGGTCAGGTGCCGCCGGACGTGATTGTGACGCCGGTGGGCGGGACGTTGTTCTATGATGCCGCCGGCGAGTTGGCGGTCGACGTCGAGGCCCTCATGCCGGGCAGCACGCTCAGCCGCAGCGGTTTCACGGTGGTGCTCAACGGAGTGGATATCACCGACAGCATGACCTTCACCGGCAATGACGGTGAAGCCTTCCGCACCGCCTCTTACAGCGGCTTGCAGCCGAGCACGCAATACACCGCCGTCGTGACGGTCACCGATTCCACCGGGCTCACCACCGAAGTGATCTCGGACTTCGACACCTTTATTGAGGCCGGCGGATTGACGATCGAATCTGAGGACTACAACGACTCGGGCGGGATGTTCTTCGAAGATCCGGCTCCGGGCGATACCTTCAATTTCTTCGGCACCGTGGACGTGGATTATTTCGATACCACCACGGACACCGCGGGAACGTATCGTCCGTTGGACACGGTCGACATGGACGATGGCAACGACGCGCCGCGGGCGAAGTTTGCCTCCTTCGCGGACTGGCAGATCACCGAAGTCGAAACCGGTGAATGGCTGAACTACACTCGCACCTTCCCCGCCACCGTGTTTACCCCATACCTGCGTGCCGGTGCCGGAGCCGACCGTCAACTCCGCCTGGACCGGGTGACGGGCGATCGGACGCAGCCGAACCAAACCGTCAAACCCCTGGGCCTGTTCCAAGCCGCCCAGACGCGCACGGTCAATACTTATCGTTACATGCCGCTCACCGACGCCTTTGGTGTGGCCCGTAGGGTCAATCTCTCTGGTGAAACCACCGTTCGCCTGACCGCCACGGACGTCGCCAACGACGTGAATCACAACTTCCTGTACTTCGCCGACGCCGGCGGAGCGGCCTCGACGTTGCCGTGGGCCAGCGCCGTCAGCCCGGCACCGGCCGCAGTCGACGTTCCCGCCGACGCGTTGGTCACCGTTTCGTTGATGGACGGCCAGAACGCGGTAACCGTGGCGGGGATTCAGATGAAATTCGACGGACAGGATGTCACGGCGTCGTTGGTGAAGGCCGACACGGCGTTGGGAGCCGATGCGAGCTACAACCCGGGTGGGATGAGCGCCGGCTCGAACCATGCGATCGAGTTAACCTATGCCGACAGCACCGGGGCGAGCGAAACCCGGACCTGGTCGTTCACGGTCGCCGGGACCTCGACCGCTGAGATCACGTCGATCGGGCTGAACTTCGGTGCCAGCCAGGCCGGCGGCGCTCTGACGGCTGCCGACGTAGCCGGCGTCCCAACTGTCGCGCAGGCCAACTGGAACAACCTCAACGGACAGTCCGGCACCAACAACACCGTCATCGGCGATGCCTCGGGCTCTGCCCAGACCACCGAAGTCATCGTCGACTGGAACTCGAATAACCTCTGGTCGTCAACGGGAGCGGGCGAAGAGAACAACGGCCTCACCGGTGTCGACCGCACACTCATGACGGGATACCTCGACACCGAGGCCGACACCACCACGACGGTGACGATCTCCGGCATTCCGGACTCACTGGTCCAAGGCGAATTCGGTTACGACGTTTATGTCTACGCCCTTGGAGGCGTGGCCGGCCGAGGCGGCGCTTACCGAGTGGTTGATCCCGCCAGCGGCAGCGTCATCAGTGACTACGTCAAGTCTCAATCGCCGGCCAGTCCGGTCGCCTACGTCGAGGTGCCGACCACCGATCCGAACGCGTGGGGCGCGGGCACGCACGTGCGGTTCCGCGGCCTGACCGCCTCGAATATCCGCATCGAAGCCACCACCGTCGATCCTTGGGGCTTCGGTAGCCCCAATCGTGCGCCGATCAACGCGGTGCAACTCGTGCTCGCGACCGAAGCGGCGCCGCCCAAGCCGGCGAAGTTCGATTCGATCGTCAGGAACCCCGACGGCAGCATCACGGTGACCTGGACCGGTGCCGGCGTGCTCGAAGCCGCCGAGTCCCTCTCCGGGCCTTGGGACGAAATCGAAGGCGCTACCAGTCCCTTCACCTTCGAACCCGAGAGCGCGGCCCTGTTCGGCCGGGTTCGGACGGATCCGAATTAGTTCGAAGCGCGCTTCTCAGCGCTGAAATTCAAAAGGCCGGGCATTTGTGCCCGGCCTTCTTTTTGGAATGCGCCGGCCCGCTACGCGGTCCTGGTCCCGGGTTGATGCCCGCCCACCCCGTTGGGGTGGAGCGACACCGATGAACCGCGCCTCCGCCGTGCCGCTGAATGTGCGGGCTGGCGGTGCGGGTTCGATGAGGGGTATGGTTTGGGCATCATGAACCGCACCCTGTCTTTCGGTGGCATGCTGGCCCTGGCCTTTAGCGCAACGCTGAACCTCCTTGGGCAAGAGACGGCGGTCCAGCGCCACACCATGGCAACGAATCAGTTGACGCGCCTCGCCCGGGAAATGTCCGCGCGCTGCCTGAACGAGGTCGACAGCCTTGCGAGTTGGCAGGGGCGACGGGCGGAATTGCGCCGACAGTTGCTCGAGATGCTTGGCTTGGACCCGCTTCCGGTTCGGACACCGTTGAAGTTCGAGATCACGGGCCGGCTGGAACGTGCCGGCTACGCGATCGAGAAGGTTGTGTATCAAAGCCTGCCGGGGCTGTATGTCACCGGCAGTTTCTATGTGCCCCACGGGAACCCAGGCCCGCGGCCGACGATCCTGTACGTCTGCGGGCATTCGGCGGATCCGCTGGGGGCGAAAGTCCATTACCAGGATCGGGCGGCGTGGTTTGCGGCGCACGGGTATGCCTGCCTGATCCTGGACACGCTGGAGTTTGGCGAGGTAGCGGGCATCCATCACGGAACCCACAACCTGAACCTGTGGCATTGGCTGTCGCTCGGGTACACCCCGGCGGGGGTGGAAGTGTGGAACGCGATGCGGGCGCTTGATTACCTCGAGACCCGGCCGGAGGTGGACAGGCAGCGCATCGGGATGACCGGCATTTCCGGGGGCGGCGCGATCACCTGGTATACGGCGGCGGTGGATGAAAGGGTGGCGGTGGCGGCGCCGGTCTGTTCGACGTACACCTTCGGGTCGCAGACGGCCCACTGGCTGGCCTCCGGCCAATGCGATTGTATTTACTATCACAACACGTATGGCTGGGACTTCCCCGTGGTGGCGGCACTCATCGCCCCGCGGCCACTCATGATGATCAGTGGACAGAAAGACACGATTTTCCCGCCCGACGGTTATCACGAGGTCTATCGCCGCGCCAAACGTGTCTACGATCTGTACGCCGGTGGCGATTCGGACCGGATCCGCGAGCTGGACGCCGACGTTGGGCACAGCGATCCGCCCTTGTTTTTGCGGGAGGCGCGGCAATGGATGCGCCGCTGGTTGAAGGACGACCCAACGCCGCTGGTGGACGAACCGGAAGGCGCGTCGGAGTTGGTCGATGCGCGAGCACTGGCCTGTCTCGAGCGGTTGCCGGCCGACGCGGTGAATTACCGCGTGCAACACACCTTCACCGCAACGGCGCGCCTGAGCCCGGCAGGCACGCGGCGCGAGTGGGGGGAACGCCGGGCCGCGTTGCTCGGGCAACTCGGGGAGAAGGTATTCCGCTGGTTTCCGAACGAACCGGTTCCCTTCGAGACGATGGTCTTTCGGAACAGCGGCGGTTACATGCCGCGATACGCGGATTACCGCGAAGGTTCTTTTCAGAGCGAGCCCGGGGTCCGTATCCGCGCGCAACTGCTGATCCCGAAGCGCGGCGCGGCGGGAGCGCCCTTGTTGATTTACGTGAAGCGTCCGGGGGATTCGATCTACGCGATGGACATGGACGAGCTCCTGCCGTTGTTGGATCGGTTTACGGTGCTCATCCTCAACCCGCGTTTCACGGAGTTGGCGCCGGGAGCGGCGGAGTATGCGGACCTGGAGCGGACGGCGGTGTGGCTGGGCCGGACCATTGCGGCGATGCAGGTCTGGGACGTCCGGCGGGCCATCGAATGGGCCGTGCGGGACCAACGACTTAGCCCATCCGCGATCTCGATTTACGGGAAGGGCGACCTGGGTATTGTCGGACTTTATGCCGCCGTTATGGACGATCGGGTGGGCGAAGTCGTGTTGAACGATCCGCCAGGATCGCATTGGCAGCGGCCGGCGCTCCTCAATGTCCTGCGGGTCACGGATATCGGCGAAGTGGCGGCAGCATTGGCGCCGCGGCGGTTCAGCTCACTGACGAAACTGCCGGAAACGTACGACTTTGCGCGGGAGATCTACGCTCTGCACGACGCGTCCGACGAATTCGGTATGGCGGGAAGCCTGCCGGAGGCGCTGAAGGTCTGGCGGTATCCGTAGATTGGCAGGCGATACTGTCGCCCCTTCGCAAACGCGCGGTCCGGACGAAAGCCGAGCCGCACCAGCAGTTCCTGAATGCACTGCAATTCCCGCACATCCTGTGCGGTCAACCTGACCTCGTTGTCATTCGGAAAGCCCGGCTGGCCGAATCGCGGCCAGTGGGTCATGGCGTGCATAACGAGGCTGATGCCGAGAGACTACCACCAGAAGGCGGGAGTGCCGGTGGTGCGGACGGTCATGGCTTCAAATCGCTTCCATTCGGCATGTCCGTCCAGGAAGAGCAGGTTGCCGCCCACGGGGATCTTCTGGGGCCCGAGATGCGCGGCCTGGTGGCCGCGCCAACCGCCGTCGATGCCGGTATAGGTGTTCAGGTTGCGGTTGATCTCGTTTTCGCCGTTGGAAAGCGTGGCGTCAGCGACGATGACGCGTTCCGTGGGCGAGGGGTTGTAGGTGGTGCCGTCGGTCATGTTCCAAGGGGCGGGGTTGAAGGATTCGGTGATATTGGTGGCGCGGACGCGGCCGGAGTTTATGAAGGCCACGGCATAACCGATGACACGATAGCCCTGGTCGTTATCCGCCGCGATCTCGTTGGTGTTCGCGGTGGTGAAGGCCCACAGCTCGTCGTTGTTCTGCTTCGAAAACCCGGGGCAATACAGAATGGACCGGGTGCCGCCATTCTTGACGAAAGCGTTGGCGGCGGCGGCGGGCAGGTCCCACGGCCAAATGGCGCCGCGACAATCGGGAAACTTGTCGTTGAAGTCCGCGGCGTACATGCGGATGGCGATGCCGAGTTGACGGAGATTGCTGTTGCATTTGATCTGGATCGCCTTGGTCTTGGCCTTCGAGAGGGCGGGCAGGAGCATGCCGGCCAGGATGGCAATGATGGCGATGACGACCAACAGTTCGATGAGGGTAAACGCGGTCCGGGATCGCGCGGGTGTCAAGCACCCGGGCTGGTCATGATCGTGTCGCAAGCTGCGGTCATTCCTACTCATGGGATGGCGATGTTCGATATCCATCGGGTCATTTCTTGAGCCGATAATAGGCTTCGGCCCCGTCGGCGGCTACGGATACTTTGAGCCTGTCACCCTCGACCACAGGTTGCGCAGGCACAGGGGTCCAGTCGGCTCCCGTGCCGAGGGTGAGGGTGGACTCGAGGCCGAACCCGGCGGCGCTGACCGGCCACGACAACTCGAGGTTGCCGTTCGAGAGAACGAAAGTGAGGCCTGGCGCCGGGGTCAGATCCGGCAGTTGGTCCGGTCCAGCGGCAAACGCACTGGCCACCTCATCGTCCAGGAAGGTGCCGCGCCAAACCCGGAACTCGTCAAACTCACCGGCGAAGTTGGGATCCGTCCATTGGGCGCGGCCGAGATAAACGTTGAGGTCTTCAACCGCGCTCAGGGGAAGGGTGATGGGGCCGGTGGCGACGCGCTGACCGTTGACATAAAGCCGGGCAGCACCCGCGGCGGTGTCATAGACCACGGCCACGTGGGTGTCGGTGTCCACGGGCATGGGCGACACGTCCAGGACCGGTTGTTCCGGGCCATCCCCCTGTTTGATGGCGAAACGGATCGTGTTGGGCCCGGACCGCGGAGTAAGGAACAGATAACTCAGGCCCGGGTTACCGTAGGTGTCTTCGAGGAAGTTGCCGGAGCCGTCGACGGCCGAGTTGCGTCCGAAATCGAAGATTCGCTGCCAGGAGGAATCGGCGGGGCCGGCCCAGCGGACCCAGGCTTCGAGCGTGACGCTGGGCAGGCTTGAGACGAGCCCGTTGGGCAAGTTTACGTAAGCGGGTTCAGGGACGGCATTCCAGGCGCCTCCGGCCAGCAGGAGGCGGCCCATGCCGTTGAAGTCGGAGCCGTTGCCTGGGTTGCGGAGTTCGCCGTGGGCGGTACCCACCGAGTCCATGACCGTGGTTGAGCCGCTGGATTCGCTGAAGCTGTAGCGATGCAACAGGGAGCCGGCCTCATAGGCGTCGGGCAGGCCAACCTGAACCACGGTTGTGGCGCTCAAGCCGGCCAGACGGCCGGTGAGCGTAGTCGTTCCGACCCGAAGCGGGAGGACGGCGCCATTGGCGGCGATCGTGGCGACAGTTGGGTTATCGGATTCGAAGAGGGCACCCGCGAAAGTCCGCACGTCGGTGCTGGCAGCTCCGTCGTAATCGGCGGCCAGGACGACGTTCACGAACGGGCCTCCGGCGGGCAAGGGCGAGGCGACGGTCAGGGTCAAAGCCGTGGGGTTGATGACTTCGATGGGAGCGGTGGTCGAGAGGCCGCCATATTCCGCGGTCAGTTCGGCCGAGCCGACCGCCACCGGCAGGAGTTGGCCGGTGGTGGACACGGTGAAGATGCTGGTATCCGAAGAGGTGAAGAGGGTGCTGGACAAGTTGCTGACGTCGATATTGGTCATGTTTTCGTAGGTGGCGAGCAGCCTGGCCTGGGTGGTTTGCGGATTGCCGTTCAGCAACGCAGTGGGTGCGCTGAGGGCGATCGATTGCAGCAGCCCCGGGTCGGCGGCCAGGGTGTCGGGACCTGCCTGGCGGCTGAGCACGATCTCAAATACGCTTAGGGCACCCTCGTAGATGCGGAGTTCATTGATTTCGCCGTTGAGCGGAGCATCGTCCCATTGCGACAGCCCGAGCCAGTTGTTGACGTCCAGCATGGTGCTCATGGCGAACTGGGCATTGCCCGAGGCCACCAGAGCGCCGTTCACCCAGAGTTGGGATACGCCACTGTCCGGGGCGTAGATGCACACCACATGGGATTCCTGGTTGACGGGAAGGGGTGCCGGGCCCGCGAGCGCCGGGCCGGCGCTGCCGTTCCAGGCATCAAACCTGACCACGTTCGCGCCGCTGTTTGGGCTGAGCCAGAACGAACTGGTGCCGGCACCGGGGTTATGGGGGTTGTCTCCTTTCGAACTGGTGCCAAAATCGAGGATGCGCGACCACGGGGTACCGGCGGGACCGTGCCAGGTGAACCAGGTTTCGAACGTCACGTTGGTTTTGGTGTTCAGCAGGTAATCCGGAAGATTGATGTAAGCGCCGTTCACAAAACCGGCGCCGCCCGGGAAGACGGCACTGCCGCCGCCGAGGGCAACGACGTTGCCGCCTTGCGCGGCCGGGTGAAGCGTGCCGTGTTGTCCGCCGACCGAATCCTGGACGGTTGAGGCCCCGGCTGTTTCATTCATGCTCCAGCGGTGTTTGATCTGCGCGGGCACACTCATGACGGTGATGTTTGCCGTGGCGGTGGCGGTGCCGAGTTTGGCGGTAATCGTTGCGGGACCGGCGGCCAGGCCGCGCAGGATTCCATTGGGCCGGACTTCCAGCACGGAGGGATCGCTGGAGGTCAGTTCCACCTCGACGAGTCCCAGTGGGATTTGGCCGACGCCCGAGAAGGTGCCGGCGAGGCTGGGGGTGGCGATGCCATTGACCAGCATCTGGGCCGGCAACGTCAGTTGCAGGCTGGTGATGGTGCCGGGATCATACTCCACCAGGTCGGGTCCGGCCTGAAATGCCGCCGCGATTTCGGCCGAACTCAGCGCCGTATTGTGAAGGCGGAAATCGTCGATCCCACCCACGTAATAGGGATCGTTCGCGTAAAGCGACCGGCCCAGCCAACAGTAATTGGTGGCCACGGCTGACAACGGAATGGTCAAATTCGGATTCGACGCCAACAACAAGCCGTCGACGTAAAGGGCCAGCCATCCGCTGGGCGGATCGACCACGGCCACCACATGGACGAAAAGGTTGTTGTCGAGGTTCCCCGGCGGCCAGTTGTCCGATTGCTGTCGAGTCGGTTGCGACGTTCACCAGGCCGGGGATTTCGGTCCGGCTATGGCCTACGACCACCGCTGGGATGCCTGAGGCCAGCACTTCTTCCACCTTTTCCACGTCCCGCATGACGATGCCATCCGCGTCCAGGACTTGAGCATGGGCCAGGCGCGTTCGAGTCCGGCCGGTTCCCAGTAGAACGACCAGGGGCCGTGGTGATGGGCATAACGGGCCACACCGCGGAGCAGGTCGCGGCCGGAGGCGCGCGAGGACTCGAGCAGGAGCACCACTTTGAGCGTGGCCTGAGGGCGCTGTCGGGAGGGGGGCATGGTATTGGGGGGGCGGCGCGAGTTCGAACCGGTTCGCAAAGTGGCGATTATTTGACGCAAACTGGCGTTGGGTTCAAGCTCCCGTCAAGTAATATCCCATCCGCCTATGAACGTGACCTTCGGCGTAATCCTCGGCAATCGCGGCTTTTTCCCGGATCACCTTTGTGACGCGGGCCGGGCGCAGATCCTGTCGACCCTCGAACAACTGGGCATCGGGGCGGTCATCTTGCCGGTCGACGCGTCGAAATACGGGTCGGTCGAATCGGCGGAGGACGCCCGGAAGTGCGCGGAGTTGTTCCGGTCCCAGGCGGGCAAGATCGACGGGATCCTGGTCGCGCTGCCGAATTTTGGCGATGAGCGCGGGGTGGCGAACGCGCTGCGTTGGTCGGGGCTCTCGGTGCCGGTCCTGGTGCAGGCGTTTGCCGATGATCCGCGCAAGATGACCATCCGGGACCGGCGGGACAGTTTTTGCGGGAAGATGTCGGTCTGCAACAATCTCCGGCAGTATGGGATCCGGTTTACGCTGACGCGACGGCACACCTGCGCGCCCGACGCGCCCGATTTTCTGGATGATTTGCGAGACTTCGCGGTGACCTGCCGGGTGGTTCGGGGGCTGAAACACTTGCGGATCGGGGCGTTGGGCGCCCGGCCGACCGCCTTTAACACGGTGCGTTACAGTGAGAAACTCCTGGAGCAGGCCGGGATCAGCGTCGAGACGCTGGACCTGTATGAATTGTTCGGCTGGGTCGGCAAGCTGGCGGACGACGACGCAGCCGTGCAGGCGAAGCTGGGCGAGATCAAGTTGTATGTGGCCGCCCCGCGGGTGCCGGCGCCGGCGTTGCTCAAGATGGCTAAGTTCGGCGTGGCGGTCGATCGGTGGATGAAGCAGACGCAGTTGCAGGCGACGGCGATCCAGTGTTGGACGGCGATGGAAGAGTTTTTCGGGGTGGTGCCGTGCACGTTGATGAGCATGATGAGCAACCTGGGTGTGAGCAGCGCTTGCGAGGTCGACATCATGGGGACCGTCGCCATGCACGCGTTGGCCGAGGGGAGTGGGCAACCCAGCGCGCTTGTCGACTGGAACAACAACTACGGCGAGGATCCCGACAAAGGGGTCATCTTCCATTGTTCGAACCTCCCCAAGGCCGTGTTCGAATCGGCGCCCGAAATGGATTACCAGGCGATCATTGCCGGCACGGTGGGCCAGGAAAACACTTACGGAACCGTGACCGGACGCGTGAAAGCCTCGCCCTTCACTTACCTGCGGGTGGGGACGGACGATGCGGCGGGGCGGATGCGGGCGTATGTGGGAGAAGGTGAATTGACCGCGGATCCGTTGAGCACGTTTGGCGGGTACGGGGTGGTGGCGATCCGTGATTTTCAGGGGTTGCTGAAATACATATGCCGGAATGGGTTCGAGCATCATGTGGCGGTGAATACGACCCGGATTGCCGCGGGTATGAATGAGGCGCTCGGGAATTATCTGGGTTGGGAGGTTTACCGGCATGGGTGAGGTTCGGTCCGGGGTGAAGCGCGGGTGCGGGACATAACGTTATGACATTTGCTATGAAGACCAATAACTGGCCAGTGCTCCTGTCGCTGCTCGTTGCGGCCGGGAGCTTTTTGAACGTGAGCCGGGCTGAGATGCTCGATGCCAGCCTGGTGAAACCGCGCGTCGAGCCGGTCGCGCCGGCGCAGGCAAGACCGTTCCGGCTCCATGAAGTGCGGCTGCTGCCCGGGCCGTTTAGGGAGGGACAGGACATCGCGGTGAAGTACCTTTTGAGTCTGGAGCCGGACCGGTTTCTGGCCAACTTCCGCAAGGAAGCGGGGCTCGAACCGCGTGCCGAGCATTATCCCGGATGGGAACGGCAGGGGGTTTCAGGGCATTCGGGCGGTCATTATCTAAGCGCGTGTTCGCTGGCCTGGGCGGCAACTGGCGACGAACGGTTCCGCGAACGGGTCAATTACCTGGTGACCGAGCTGGCGGCGTGTCAGGCGGCGCAGGGCAATGGTTATGTGGCGGCGATACCCAACGGCCGGCAGGTCTACGCGGAAGTGGCGGCGGGCAATATCCGGTCGGCCGGGTTTGATCTGAACGGTTGTTGGGTGCCGAATTACACGATGCACAAGCTGTTCGCCGGATTGCGGGATGCCTACCGGTTGGCGGGCAACGCCCAGGCGCTCGACGTGGCCCGCAAGCTGGCCGACTGGTTCGAGAAGACCCACGCCGGCCTGAGCGAGGAACAGATGCAGCAAGTGCTCGCCTGCGAACATGGCGGGATCAACGAGACCTTTGCGGATTTGTATGCCGATACGGGAGATCCGCGGTACCTGGAACTCTCCCGACGGTTTCATCATCGGGCGATCCTGGATCCCCTCTCGCGGGGCGAGGATATTCTGCCGGGCAAACACGCGAACACGCAGATCCCGAAACTGATGGGACTGGCCACCCGGTACGAACTGGCCGGCGACGAAACGGACCGGCGCACGGCGGAGTTTTTCTGGGAACGCGTGGTGAATCACCACAGCTATGTCACGGGCGGACATTGCGACCATGAACATTTCGGGCCGCCGGACCGTTTGAACGACCGGTTGAGTCCCGCGACCACCGAGACCTGTAACGTCTACAACATGCTCAAGTTGACCCGGCACATCTTCGGGTGGCGGCCGGAGGCGCCGGTGGCCGACTTTTACGAGCGCGCGCTCCTGAATCACATCCGGTCGACGCAGCATCCGGACGGGCGGGTGATTTACAATCTGTCGCTGCAACCGGGCCATCACAAGGAATACCAGGCCTTGTATGACGGCTGGACCTGTTGCATGGGCACCGGCATGGAGAATCATGTGCGCTATGGCGACGCCATCTATTTCCACGACGACGCCGGCCTCTGGGTCAACCTTTACCTGGCCTCGGAACTGGACTGGAAAGAACGCGGCGTGAAGATCCGGCAATCCAGCGAATGGCCCGACCGCGGCAGTATCGTGTTCACCTTCGAAACCGAAACGCCGCAGGATTTCGTGCTGCGCCTGCGCCAGCCTTATTGGGCGGATCGAGTGGAGATCCAGGTCAACGGGGAAAGCCAGTTGGTCGACGCCGATGGCAAAGTGACCGCGCAGAGTCGGACCATGACCCGGATGGGACATGAAGGGAGCGGAGTCTCGAGTTATCATGAGATCCGACGGCCGTGGCAAACTGGCGATCGGGTCACGGTGACCTTGGGCCTGGCGCTGCGCACGGAATCGATGCCGGACAACCCGCATCGGAAAGCGGTCTTTTACGGGCCGAGCCTGCTGGCGGCCGACCTTGGTGCGCTGGACGATCCGGAGGCGGGAACGCCGTTTTACGTGCCGGCGATGGTGACGGAAGGCAAGCCGGTGACCGAATGGGTCGCGTCGGTTTCACTGGAAACCCTGACGTTCAAAACCGATGGCGTCGGCCGGCCGCGTGATGTCGATTTGGTGCCGTTTCACCGGCTGCATGACCGGCGTTACACGGTTTATCTGGATGAGTTCGACGCCAGCCAATGGGCGGCGCGCCAGGCCGAACACCAGGCCGAGCAGGAGCGATTGCAGGCGCTCGAGGCGCGGACGGTCGACGTGCTGCGGATTGGCGAGATGCAACCCGAACGCGATCATGGGCTCGAGGGGGAAAAGACCGGTGCGGGCGACGCCTTCGGCCGGAAATGGCGGCACGCGTTCGATGGCGGTTGGTTCGGCTTCGAGCTGAAAGTGTTGCCGGACGTTCCGCAGGAGCTGCTCGTAACGTACTGGGGCGGAGATGGCGGCAACCGGGTCTTCGACGTTCTGGTCGAGGGCGAGAAACTCGCCACCCAACGGCTCGAACGGAATCAGCCCGACAAATTCTTCGACGTAGCCTACGCCGTCCCGGCGGAACTCGCGCGGGGCAAGGAGAAGGTCAAAGTCCGATTCCAGGCGCATCCGGGCGCCACCGCCGGGGGCGTGTTCGGCGTGCGGATGGTGAAAACCGAGGCGGGAGCCGCAAGCGTGAATCTCATCCCGAACGCGTCGTTCGAGGAAGTGGCCAACAACCGTCCGCGGCGCTGGCGTCCCGAACGCTGGGCGGGCGAAGGCACCACCGCTTTGGTGGACTCGGGTCGCACCGGCAGCCGCAGCGTGTTCGTGACCTCGGAACGGGGGGCCGACCTCGGGTGGGCGGCGACCGTGGCGCTGGAACCGTTCGGGCGCTACCGGCTCTCGGGCTGGATCAAGACCGACCAGGTGGCGGCCGGTTCGGGGCGGGGCGCGCTGTTGAATGTGCACGATGTGCAGCCCGCCGCGACACCAGCGGTGACGGGGACGCACGATTGGACGCGGGTCGAGACCGTCTTCGAGGTTCAGGACCAGCACTCGGTCCAGATCAACTGCCTGTTGGGCGGTTGGGGGTCGAGCACGGGGCGGGCCTGGTTCGACGATGTGCGGCTCGAGCGGATCGCCAGCCTGCCGGTGCCGGCGCCGCGGCTGACGATTGACGCGGCCGAGGTGCGTGAGCCGATGTCAGCCAACATTTACAGCCAGTTCATCGAGCACCTGGGTCGCTGCATTTACGGCGGCATCTGGGCGGAGATGCTCGAAGACCGGAAGTTCTATTATCCAATTACGGAGAAATACGATCCGTATCGCGCGCTGCGGGACACGGAATACCCGGTGGTGGGGGCGTCGCCGTGGGAGATCATCGGCGAGGCCGACTCGGTGAGCATGAGCACGGTCGAGCCGCTTGTGGGACGGCACACTCCCGAGCTGAAGGTGGGATCGACGATCCGTCAGCATGACCTTGGGATCACCGCCGGCCAGTCGTATGTGGGTTACGCCTGGCTCAAGCATGCGGGTGACGGCCGGGGTTCGGTGGAGGTGGTTCTGCGCTGGGGCGAAGGCGATGCCGCACAACAGACGGTGCGACTCGCGCGCCTGGGCAAGGAATATCGGAAGTTTCCGTTCAAGTTTGAGGCGGGCGCCACGACCGACAAGGCGTCGCTCGATTTGAAGGTGTCGGCAGGGCCGGTCCTGGTGGGAACGCTTTCACTGATGCCGGCCAATCATGTGGAGGGCCTGCGCGCGGACACGCTGGCGCTGTTGCGGGAGCTCCAAGCCCCGATCTACCGGTGGCCGGGCGGCAATTTCGTCAGCGGCTACGATTGGCGCGACGGGGTCGGGGATCGCGACCGGCGGCCGCCACGGACCAATCCGGCGTGGACCGGGGTTGAACACAACGATTTCGGGATGCACGAGTTCATTCGCTTCTGTGAATTGGTCGGGACCGAACCATGGATCACGGTGAACACCGGCTTTGGCGATGCCTATTCCGCTGCCGCGCAGCTCGAGTATTGCAACGGAGCGGCGAGCACACCGAACGGCCGGCTCCGGGCCGCGAACGGCGCCCGGGAACCCTTCGGCGTGAAGTACTGGGGCATCGGCAACGAGATGTGGGGTTCGTGGCAGCTCGGTTACATGGCGCTCGAGCATTACGTGCTCAAGCAGAACTGGGTGGTCGACAAGATGCGCGAGGTGGACCCGGATATCATTCCCATCTCCTCCGGCAATGCGGGGCCGTGGAGCACCGGCCTGCTCAAGGCTTGCGCCGATCACATGGATTACATCGCCGAGCATTTCTATTGTCAGGAACGGCCGGGGCTCATGGCCCACGTCCGCCAAATCCCCGATAACATCCGCGGCAAGGCCGAATTCCACCGCCAAGCGCGGCAGGAAATCCCCGGGCTCGAAGGCAAGGACATCCGGATCGCAATGACCGAATGGAATTACTGGTACGGGCCGCATCCGTTCGGTGAGTTGGGCACGCGCTATTTTCTCAAGGATGCCCTCGGCATCGCCGCCGGCCTGCACGAGTACGCCCGGCAAAGCGACATCGTCGAGTCGGCTTTCTATGCGCAGACGGTGAACGTCATCGGTTGCATCAAGACCAGCCGGCGGAATGCCGCGTTCGAAACCACCGGGCTGGTCCTGAAGCTGTATCGGCAGCACTTCGGGGAATTGCCGGTGGCGACTTCAACTGAAGGTTTGATCGATGCGCAGGCGGCTTGGAGCCGCGACCGCAAGACGCTGACCATCGGCATCGTCAACGCCACGCTCCAGCCGGTGGAGGTGCCGTTCGAACTCAAGGGTGCCCGGCTGAAAGGCAGCGGCACGCGCTGGCAGATCGCGGGGTCGGATCCGATGGCGTTCAACGATCCGGAGCAACCGCCCCAGGTGCGCATCGAGGAGCAAGCCATCGTCGGCTTGGGCAACCGACTCACCCTGGCACCCTGCAGCGTGACCGTGTTCGCGCTGGACGCGGAATGACGCCGGGCCGTATTCGGCTGGTTCTCCGAGCGCACCGAAAGTTGGCGGCCACACTCCATGTTGCCGAACTTCCCGGAGCGTTGTGGAGTGCGGCGGATTGCGGAACCGAGTCAAAGCGCCGTCGACGCTGGCGCTCTGCCGGCGCACTCCAAAGGGGCCGTGGTCATTCGTGAGCCTGGGGATTATGGAGTGCGGTGGCAACCGTAGGGCGACACCGCTTTGGCTCAGATTGCAGAGGCCAGTGGTTGCGGGAATGGTCATCTTTTACCACCCATCATTTACCGACAATGTCCCGCCGTAGCTGAATAGACCTTGCATCCCAACGGCTTTGGATTAACATCGGCTATCCCTAAACAGTATGATTCGTTTATTCGGCATGTTTCGAGGAGGACTTATGAAGTTCAATTCTGGTGGATCGAAGTCTGGCGGCCGCGCGGGCTTGCGGCGGTGTTGGTGGACGCTGGGGTTGCTGGGTTGGTTGGGCGCGTCGGCCGCCCTGGCCCAGTCGCCGGGGCTGATGAGCAGCCCGGAAGACGGGGGGGAATTCGACGGTTCGTTGGTCCTGACTTTCTTCCAGGAGATGAAGGACCCGATTGCCATCCGCTTCGAGGGAGCGGGCGGGGTCGAGTTCGACTGTGTCTGGATGACTTTCGGCGGTATGTTGCCCAACATGATCCTGGAATGTACCCCGAGATCCACGCTTCCGGCCGGGGCCACCGTGACCTGGACGGTGAATCCGGACGGCACCGGGTTCGAGACGACGGATGGGATCGTATTCCCGACGACGTCCGGGACCTTTCAAGTCCCCAGCGGGGGAGGCGATGTCACCGTGACGGTTTACCCGGACGAAGGCGAGGTTTATAACCCGGAGGTAGGCGGCCCCGTCATGATCACGTTCAGCGAGGCCATGGACCAGAGCGTCGATCCCGCGGAGGCGATCAGCTTCAGTGAGGGAACTTGGGACTGTGTGTGGCTCGATGAATCGACGGTCACCTGCACCCTGCAAAGCGCGGCGGTGCCGGGTGACTATTACTTTACTCTCTCCGGGTTCATCAGTGCGGCGGGGACACCGGTCGAGGATTACTATGGCAGCTTTGTGATCCAGGAGGGCGGCGGGACGTTGACCGTCACGCCCTCGCCCGCGGTGGGTGGAACTTACAACCCCGGCAACGACGGGCCGGTCCTGTTCACCTTCTCCCAGGAGATGGATCTGACCGTGGAACCGCAGTCGGCAATCAGCTTCAGCCAGGGCACCTGGCAATGCGACTGGGTGAGTTCGACCCGGGTCGAGTGCAGCCCGGTCTCGACGCTGACGGTCGGTTCCTACTCGTACACGCTTACCGGGTTTCGAAGTGCGACGGACGAGTTGATGCCGCCGTTTACCGGGGCGTTCCTCGTCCTCGAAAGCGGGGGCGGCGACGGCACGCGGGCGCCGGCATGTCCGTCCGGGTCCACGGCCATGGCTTTTCCCAAGGCCATGTCGGTATGCGGCACGAATTTCTTCGTGTGGGAGCACGCGATGGTCTATCCGAACAGATCGGGCACCGGTTTTACGGTCGACGGGTGGTGTGACGGCACGTTGGGTTCGCTGGCCACGCTGGTGCGGTTGGACGCTCAGGGCAAGGTGGATTCGACCGTCCTGGCGCAGGATAACGACACGGAATTGTGGTTGGGGGCGGACCCGTCTCGAGTCCTGGCGACACGCATGCCCGGCACCGCCAGTCCGCTGGTGTTCGGGGTCTATAATATCGACAACAACTTCCAGGCGACCTTCGAACATGCGCTGAGCATGACCGACCCTTATCCCGAGGTCTTCTGGCTCAACGACGGCCGGGTCATGGTCACGCAGGACTTGGGGACCCAAATCGAGGTCATCCTGTTCTCGGCCAATGGCAGTGTCTCGTGGGCCAAGCGGTATTCTTCATCCAGCTTCGGGGTCGACAACTCGGGTGGCGGTTTCTTGAATGCTTCGCAGTCAGTGAGTGTAATGGAGCTGAGTTCCGGTTTCATGATGAGCGTAACCCAGACCAAGCCCTTGTTCGTGGGGGACACCCTTCAATCCAAGAGCACGAACATCCTCGCCCGCCTCTCAAGCGACGGCGCCGTGCAATGGGCGAAGAAGTACACCGGCCTCGACACCTTTCCGGCTCCAGTTCTGGGGGGGACCGAGGCGGGTTCATTGTTCCTCCAAGCTTACACGAGCGATGAGCCGGAGCAGGGCGATCCGACCTACGGGACGTTACTGATCATGCTGAACGCCAATGGCGAACCGGCCTGGGGTAAGAGCTACGCCGGCGCCATGCTGAACGTCACCGGCGATCTGCCGAACGGCAAGTACCTGCTCAGCGGGGGCTTCATGGGCGGCGAGGACGAAATGAATTCGACTCTCTTCGTGGTCATGAGCAGCAACGGAACGCTCGAGCAACAAGTCCGGCTCAGCACGGCCGAAACGAGCTATGGGTTCGGGTTCCTGAGCGGCAATCGAGTGTTCTGTACGCTGGTGACTTCGCCGACTGGCGGTGGGGCCAACCCGCCCCGCACGGCGTTGATCGGTTCCGCGGATCTGCAACTGCAGAACTGGACCTGGCGGCAGTACGCAAAATCGGTCGGTTCCGCCATGATGATGCCCGATCCGCGGAACTCGACGCTGCTGTTCTCCGCATTCCACGAGGGTACCCACGCGGTCGATGCGATCGTGTTGAACAGCAGTCTGCAGCCCCAAACCGCCAGCTGCACGTTGTTTGCCGATGCCACGGTGTCGGCCGTGTCGACGAACCTCGTCATTTCCGCGACCAATGTGGTGGTCTCGGCCGTCACCGTGCAGGCGGCCAATTTCACGCCGTCATTGTCCACGGGCCACATCCCGCTGAGCACTTTCACGCTGGCGGACACATCGTTGTGCGGCGCGGGTGGCGATCCGACGCCGGTGACGGTCTCGTTGCGGACCGGCAATCCCGGCCAGGTAGTGATGGAATTCGATTCGGTGGCGTCGTTCAATTACACCCTGCAACGCGCCACGAGGCTGAGTTCGCCGGACTGGAGCCAGGTCGAAGTGGTGGCGGGAACCGGTGCGCGCATCTCGCGCACCTTGAACGCCACCGGCGACGAGGGCTACTACCGCGTGGTGACGTCCGCGCCTTAGCCCGGGTGGTTCACGAATTCGTCGGCCTCTTGAACCGGGGTTGGCATCGCATGTTATCATGCGTGCACTTCGTGCCTTGCTTGGAAGATTCTCACACCCCTCACCCCGGCCCTCTCCCCGTGAGGGGCGAGGGTGAACCGTCGGGGGCGTGGGGTGGGATGAGCGGGAGCTTTGGTTGCGGCGCTCGACCGGCTATTCATCCAGGACCTTAAGGAACCCTTCGGTTTCCTGGATGGAGCGGGTCATCTCGGCGATGAGCTTGCCGATCTCGTTCTCGATCTCGAGCGCTTCATCCTTGATCGACCCAACCGCCCGGGCATTCAGGTTGTGCTTGAGGTACAGCACATAGTCCTTCATCTGGGATAGGACCGGCTCGAGGGTGGCTTCGGAGCGGGTGAGCGCGGCGTGAACCTGCTGATAACGCGTCCGGGTTTCCGTGAGCTTCGCCTGACTCCGGCCGCGGAGTTGGGCATTCTGGATTTCTTTCAATTCGCGTTCCCATTCGGCGAACAGGTCCTGGGCGACGCGATCGACTTTCTCGATGCGGCCACGGACGGCCGTGGACCGGTCGCGGCAGCCGTCGTAATCGCTCTTGAAGGCGTTGTATTGCTTCTCGAGATCGCCGCCGTCGAAGCCGGTCAATTCCTTGAGCTGCGTGAGGGCGTCCTCGAACTGTTCGGCCGCTTTCAGATTCTCCTCGCTGGCGTCCTCAAGGGCGTCGCGCAGGAGATCGCGTTTGTGTTTCCCGAACGTTTCCATGACGGAGTAGTAGGAGCTGCGGCAGCCGGTGGTGGCGAGCGCCAGCAGGAGCAGCCAGGGGAGGGACTTCCATGACAACAATCGCATGCCTATCTGTAGCCCGGCCCGGGGCCACGCTCAACAACTTTGACGCCCGTCCCGATTCGATGTCGCATATGCGACATCGAATCGGGACGGGCGTCAGGCGACGAGCGGAGGCGATGGGAGGGCTCGCGGCAGCTCGCAGCTCGATCTCGGATTTCGGATAAGGGGTTTCGTGGTTTCGTGCTCAGGATCTGAGGGACCAGCGGGCCTGGCGGAGCACGGCGTGGGGCGAGCCCTGGAGGACCTCGTACCAGACGGTGACGAGCGAACCATCGTCGAGCTGAACGGTGGAGGGATAGCCAAGATCGGAGGAGGAGCCATCGGCGGAGATCAGCAGTGGCTCGGACCAGGTGCGGCCGTGGTTTTCGCTGAGGCGGGCCTGATTGCCGAGCGGTGAGCGGCGGTGACCGTAGGACATGAGGAGACGATCATCTTGGAGCCGGAGCAGGTGGGAGGGAAGCCCCCAGACGCCGATGGGGTGGGGGATGCTCCAGCTGCGTCCGGCGTCGGTGGATTCAGACTGGAGGGTTTCGTGGTTGTTGGCCGGGTTGTGGTTTCGGAGCTGGAGGATGATGCGGTGGTCAGCGGATTCGACCGCATGGAGTTCGTGGTAATGTTGGGGGTCGTCACCGGGACGGACGGGGATATGAGCCAGCCACTGCCAGGATTGGCCGTCGTCGGTCGATTGGCAGACCCCGACGCGGCGTTGGCCGGTCCAGAGTTCCTTTCCGGGGTAGAGGAGAGTTCCGGAGGCGAGTTGGATGGGGCCGTGGGGGCTGTTGACGATGCTGGGGTAACGGGCGGACCAGGAGATGCCGTCGTCGGTTGAGCGGATCATCCATTGACCGAGTTCGGACTGGCGTTGCCGGGCATCGAGCCGTTCGTGAGCGGAGCGCCAGGCGCGGAGTTTAGCCGGGGGCCAGGCGCGGGGGTCGCCGGGAGATGGTTGGGTTGCCTGATCGAGAATGGGGGTATAGGCGAGCGAAGTGAAGCTGGTGACAAGCAGGGTGCCCTGGGTGGTGGCGAGGACGCCCGCATCGCGATCGTCGATGGGACTATCGAGGAGGGTTTGGGGCCAGCTCCAGGATTGGGCGTCATCGCGGGAGACCATGAATTCGACACGGCCGAAGGGGCAGACATGTTCCTGGCGTCCGCCGGAGCAGGCGAGGACGAGGTTGCCGGTGCGTTGGCGGGCGATGGTAGGCCATCCGTGATAGGCGAGGGGGTTATGGCTGATGGTATCGAGCTGGATTTGTCCGACATCCGGCGCTGCCTGGAGGCTGGGCGTCGAGCGCAACCAGACGGCGGCGGCGGTGGTTGCTCCGACGCGGAGGAACGTTCTACGGTTCAGGAGGGGATTAGAGTTGTGGGCAGGGAAGTTCTTCATGTGGGTCAGCGGGTTTTAGGCGGTGTTGGGCCGACGATAGCCGAGTATGGTGGCGTGTCGAGTCCCGGTCCGGGATCTCAGCTGGCATGGGGTCTGCATGCGGAGTCGACTGGCTTCGGGTATGAGCTCAAGAGATGGCGCCACCGATGCCTTGACACTATGACGAAACCGGGACTGGGAATGGTGACCAAACGATGGCTGGTCTTGATGGCGTGCGTTCAACTCCTTGGATCTGCACTGGTTGCGGACCAGTTCTTTCCGGTTCTTGAAACCAGGACAGGGGTTTATTCGAATGTGACAGTAACACTCAAGACCGGCAGGGACATTCACATTCGGCATGACAGTGGGATTGGGAATATCGACATCAGCGACCTGGACGATGAGGTGAAGTCGGCGTTGGGCTATGTTGTGGAAAACAAGGAGACTGCCCAGCCAGGCGAGGCTGGAAAGTTCATGCCGGCGGAGTGGGCGAACCTGTTGCCGGGTGCTCGCGGTGGCTCGAGGGAAACAGTCGGGGGAGGGGGTCAAATGCCATTCGAGATTCCGATGGTGCTGAGTCCTATGGTGATCGCCGTGGTATTTGCGATTGGGCTTCTGTTTCACCTGTTCTTTTCCTATTGCAGCCGGCTGATTTGCATCAAGGCGGGGCGCGAGCCGGGATTCATGGTTTGGCTGCCGGTGTTGCAGATCTATCCGATGTTCAGGGCGGCCGGGATGTCCGGTTGGTGGATCCTGGGTTTGCTGGTTCCGGTATTGAACCTGGTGGTTCAGATCCTGTGGTGTATCAAGATCGTCAATGCGCGGGGCAAACACGTCATTTGGGCGATACTACTGATTCTGCCGCTGGTCAATCTGGTGGCGTTTCTATATCTGGCGTTTTCCAGTGACAACTCTTCCCAGGGGTCGGTTGGTTTCCCGGCCTTCTCGCCCAGGCCGGCCTGAGCGGTGAAGTTGGACCTCGTTGGCTTATGAGGCGGGGCTTCGTTGGATCAAGTGCCGCGGTGCGGAACGGGACAGGCGCCTTGGTCGGTTTCCAGCTCGCAGGGAGGTGGTCAAGGTTCAGGGTGCGACACGCAACCGCAGCGCGGCGCGCGGGCGTTATTCGACAATCTGGGAGGGGACGGGGTTGGGAGCGGGTGGTGGAGTTGGGTGTTTGGTTTTGAAGACAAGGAAGAAGAGGCCGGCCAGGGCGATGGAGGCTACGACCAGCGTGAGCAGGTAGGCGAGGGCCTTGAGTCTGCGGGCTTGGGCGAAGACTTGTTCAGTTGCGGCGCGCTGGGATTGCTGGAAGATTTCGAATTCCTTTTCGATGGAGATGGAGTGGGGGTTCTCCTCGCGCAGGGCGAGCGTGAGCCAGCGGTTGTGCGGGTTGCCGAAGTTGGCGGGCATTTTCTTGAGCAACTCCGGATCCGCCTCGATGAACCCGGTTTGATGCCAGAAGGGTGAGCCTTCAAGCGTCCAGAGCCTGGTCAACCCGTGGTTTCGCGTTAGAATCTGGAGGCGTTGCCAGAGCCATGGGCGAACGTCGTCGGCTTGTTCCGGGCGGGAGAACGCCTCGCTATGCAGATGTCCCTGTTTGCCATTAATGCGGAGGGCGACGGCGCCGAGGAGGTCGCCGTCGGGGGTGACGGCCAGCTGGAACTCGGTGAGGTGTTTCTCGACGTCGAGGACCTGCAGGCGGGCGCGTTCCCAAAGGAGTTTCAGACCGGGCAGATCATCGACATTGGCCCGGCGCACCACGGGGTCAGGAGCGTCCACGGAGGCAAATTCTAGCGGCGGGGAGCCCAAGGGTAAAGGTCGCAGTTGGGGGTTGCGGTTGCCGGGGACCGCCACCAGTGCCGACGTTCATCACGGAGATGGACGGCGGCAAGATGCCGCTGAGTGTGGCGAATTCATGGGGGGGCGTATCGATCTTTCCCTATCCGCCTGGACGGCGACCATCCAATCCTGGTGTTCGAGATACCATCGGACGGTCTGGCGGATGCCGGCCTCGAACGTGTGCGCCGGTTGCCAACCCAATTCACGCCGGATCTTCGCGGCATCAATGGCGTATCGAAAATCGTGTCCGGGTCGATCGGCAACGAACGAAATGAGCGCCTGCGAATGGCCGCCGAGTTCGGGTTGCAGTTCGTCGATCAAGTCGCAGATCTGTCGGACGATCTGGATGTTGGTCATCTCGTTGTTACCGCCGATGTTGTAAGTCTCGCCGGGTTGCCCGGAGGTCAGGACGATCCAAAGCGCTTCAGCGTGATCCCGGACGTAAAGCCAGTCGCGGACATTCAATCCCTGGCCATAGACGGGGATGGCCTTGCGCTCGAGCACCTTTTGGATGACGACCGGGATCAGTTTCTCCGGAAACTGGTGGGGACCGTAATTGTTCGAGCAATTCGTGATCAGCACCGGCAGACCGTAGGTGTGATGGTATGCCCGCGCGAGGTGATCGCTCGACGCTTTGCTAGCCGAGTACGGCGAATTCGGGGCGTATGGTGTGGACTCGGTGAAATACCCGGTGACCCCCAGGCTGCCATACACTTCGTCTGTGGACACATGCAGAAACCGGCACTCCGATCGTCCTCGAATCGCCGGGTCATGGAGTCTTCGAGTTCCCTTGTCTGCGGTCTGTGGTCCGGCGTCCCTGATCCCCCAGACATGGCGGCATGCTTCCAGGAGGTTGTAGGTCCCCACTACATTCGTGTGAATGAAATCTCCCGGGCCGACGATTGAGCGGTCCACGTGCGATTCCGCCGCGAGGTGCATGACATGCGTGATCTCATGTTTCCGCACTACACCGGTCACGGCCGACTGATCCCGCAAATCCGCCTGCTCGAAAACATACTTCGGATGTGCCGTTACCGATTTCAGGTTCTCGAGGTGCCCGGCGTACGTCAGACAATCCAGGTTCACCAGCCGGTCGATCCCAGGCCGGTCAATGACATGCTGGATCAGGTTCGAGCCGATGAACCCGGCGCCGCCGGTGACTAGGAGGTTCATGTTAAGGGAGATAGGGAATGGTGGATATGCAGAACGAGCGGTTTGCGCGCATTGTCCATTTCGCCGCGGGGACGATACAGCTGTTTGTGAAACCGCGCCAGCAAGAACCAAGAGAGTGTCGAAGAAGGATGCGGGGGCATCCCATGGACCGCGGGGTTTTTGCCTTGTCCAGGTCGCCGGGTTTCCGCATCTTTTGCCTCCTCATGGAAGAGCGATTAGTTTCGGATGTGTTGGCTCGGCCGGACGTCGCGTTCGAGCTCACCCTGCGTCCTTCGCTTTTCTCCGAGTTCAAAGGGCAGGCCAAGGTCCGGGAGCGCCTTGAGATCGCGGTCGAAGCCGCCCTCCAGCGTCGGGAGGCGCTTGATCACATCTTGCTCAGCGGACCACCCGGGCTGGGCAAGACCACGCTGGCGCACATCCTGGCGAAGTCAATGGGGGCGAATTTGAAGTCGACGAGCGGTCCGACGATTGAGAAGGCGGGGGACCTTGCCGGGTTGCTGACGAACCTTGAAGCGGGCGACATCCTGTTTATTGACGAGATCCACCGGCTGCAGAAGACGATCGAGGAGTATCTCTATCCGGCCATGGAGGATTTCAAGCTGGATATCATCATCGACCAGGGACCGAACGCCCGGAGCGTGCGATTAAACCTGCCGCGCTTCACCCTCGTGGGCGCGACCACCCGGAGTGGATTGCTGACGGCGCCGCTGCTCACGCGGTTCACCATTCGCGAGCGCCTGGATTACTACACCGCCGAGCATCTCGAGGGGATTGTCATTCGTTCGGCGAGGTTGTTGGGTGTGGAGATCGAGGATGCCGGCGCGCGCGAGATCGCCCAGCGCAGCCGGGGCACGCCGCGCATCGCGAACAACCTGCTCCGGCGGGTGCGCGATTACGCCCAGGTCCGGAGCGACGGCCGCATCACGCGCGAGGTGGCGGACAAGGCGTTGGCGATGCTCGAGATTGATGCGCATGGGTTGGATGAAATGGACAAGCGGTTGCTGGAAGCCATGGCCACCAAGTTTGGCGGTGGACCCGTTGGCGTCAATTCCCTGGCGGTGGCAGTCGGCGAAGAACCCGACACCATCGAGGAAGTTTACGAGCCGTACCTGATCATGGAAGGTTACATCCAGCGGACGCCGCAAGGGCGGATCATCACCGAGCTCGGCTATCGGCGACTGGGCCTGCCGGGACTGGGCGCCCGTCAACGCGATTTGCTCTGAGTGGCGGCGGCGGACCGCATCGCCCGAAGTGCCAATCGCTGTTCGTTGTTGCCGGCGTGCCTGCGGTCTAGTCCCAGTCCCATTCTTTGAACAGGTCGGCGATGGCGTATTGAAAACCCGGGAGGACCGTGAGGCCGTCGAGTTGACCACCCGAACCGAGGATCTTGCGGTCGGTGAGGGAATGGCAGATTTCGACGAACTCGCGGTCGGGATGAATCACCCAGGCGAGCCGGGTGCCGCTATCGAAGAAATCGCGCAAGCGTTCGGTGATGTCCTTGGGTGTGCTGGATGGCGCCAGAATCTCGACTGCCAGATCGGGGGCGCCTTGGAAGAAGGTCTTGGGCGGGCGTCGCAAGCCGCGCAACCGGTCCTTGCTCACGAACGAGATGTCCGGCGCGCGGCAGTTGCGGTTGACCATCCAGAATCCGGTGGTCGAGTCGAGGACGACCCCCAGCCGCCTGGCTTCCGCGAACTGCCTCAGGGCGGTCAGCAGGCGGACGCAGATCTCACCGTGTTCGAGGTTGTTCTTCGGACTCATGACCAACTCCCCTTGGACCACTTCGTGGATGTAGCTGTCCTCCAGCAAGGCCTGGAGCTCCTCCTCGGTCCAGACTTTGGATGGCTTGTCCACGGTGACGTTCATTGAGGCAGGCTAACACCAGCCCGATAAGTGTCAATCAGGGGTGCGGGGTTATGGAATCCGTTGACGCCGCTCCGATCACCTGTCAATCGACCCTCTAAAGTGAGGGAAAGAAACCAGGGTTCACCGCGCCGCTTACGGGGGAAGCAAAAAAGGCTGACAATGTCGAACGGATCCCGTTAAGTCGACGCCCGGTATGCCGAAGCGCACAGACATTCATTCCGTCCTGATCGTGGGTGCCGGGCCGATTGTGATTGGCCAGGCGTGCGAGTTTGATTACTCGGGGACCCAGGCTTGCAAGGCTCTGAGGGAAGAGGGTTTCAGGGTCATTCTGGTGAACTCGAATCCGGCGACGATCATGACCGATCCGGAGTTTGCCGATCGGACCTACATTGAGCCGATCACGCCGGAGTGCGTCGAGAAGATCATGGTGCGAGAATTAGCCGTGATGAAAGCCGCCGGGGCGACCGGCAAGCTGGTTTTGCTCCCCACCCTGGGAGGCCAGACCGCCTTGAACACCGCCATGGCGTTGCATCGTGAGGGCATCCTGGAGCGTCACGGGGTGGAGATGATCGGTGCCAACGCCCAGGCCATCGAGCGGGGCGAGGACCGCCAGATCTTCAAGGACTTGATGCTGTCCATCGGACTGGACGTCCCCATCAGCGGCACGGCCCATAATATGGAGGAGGTGCGGGAAGTGGCCGAGAGGATCGGACGGCTTCCGCTCATCATCCGGCCGGCCTTTACCCTTGGCGGGACCGGCGGCGGGGTGGCGTATAACCGGGAGGAATACGAGGAACTGGCCCGACGCGGGCTTGAGCTCTCGCCCGTGAGCGAGATATTGATCGAGGAATCCCTGCTCGGGTGGAAGGAATTCGAGATGGAGGTGATGCGCGATCACGCGGACAACTGCGTGATCATCTGTTCGATCGAGAACTTCGATCCGATGGGCGTTCACACCGGCGACTCGATCACCGTCGCCCCAATCCAGACTTTGACCGACAAGGAATACCAGATCATGCGCGACGCCAGTTTCGCCGTCATCCGCGCGGTCGGGGTCGAGACCGGCGGTTCGAACATCCAGTTTGCGGTAAACCCCGAGAACGGGCGGATGGTCATCATCGAGATGAACCCGCGGGTGTCGCGCAGTTCGGCGTTGGCCTCGAAGGCCACCGGATTTCCCATCGCCAAGATCGCCGCCAAGCTGGCCGTCGGTTATCGGCTCGACGAGATCCGCAACGACATCACGCGCGAGACGCCGGCGAGCTTCGAGCCCACGATCGATTACGTGGTCGTGAAGATTCCCCGGTTTGCCTTCGAGAAGTTCTCCCAGGCCGATCCCACGCTCACCACGCAGATGAAGAGTGTGGGGGAAGCGATGGCGATCGGCCGCACGTTCAAGGAATCGCTCCAGAAAGCGCTGCGCTCGCTTGAGATCGGCCGGTATGGCCTCGGTGGCGATGGCCGGCCGTGGCGCATTGAATCCGAGACCTATGAGGACCGCGATATCCTGCCTCGCGACGTCATCATCCGAAGGCTAAGTGTGCCCAATGCCGAGCGCATCTTCTTCATCCGGCACGCTCTTCGCGCCGGGTTCACGATCGAGGAGATCTTTGGGCTCACGAGGATCGACCGCTGGTTTCTCACGCAGCTCCGGGAAATCGTCGATCTCGAGGAACAACTGGCGGCGGTGCATTCCGGGGTCACCGCGTAATTCACCTCCGGTCGTAGCGCCAGTCTCCGCCCTTTCCGCCGCTGTGGACCATCCAGCCCGCGCAGCTCTTGCGCTCGCGCTTCCATAGCCGCGCTTTCAGCGCGAATCCACATGTGCGGGCTGGAAGCGGCGGGGCAGAGTTCTCAGAACTCGTCCAGTTCGATGCGGATGGTGTTGAGCAGCCGTTGCATATTCGCCGGCTTGTGCATGGTGGCAGTCGCCCCGGCCAGCATGCAGCGTTGGTTCGTGTCCGACCCCTCCGCCCCCGTCAGGACAATCACCGGCATCCGGGCCGTTTCGGGGATGGACCGAAACCATCCCATCAGGGTGTAGCCGTCGAAGATCGGGCAGACGGTTGGACGCGGCGATTGCATTCCGAGATCGACCACGGCGAGGTCAGGTTTCTCCGATCTGGCCTTTAGCAGTGCCGTCGGCCCATCTTGGCAAGCGAGCACTTCATAGCCGTGACGCTGTAGAAAACCGCCCACGGACTTGAGGATCACCTGATCGTCGTCGGCGAGGAGAATGCGTCGTCTTCGTTCCATAAAACAATGAGACAGCGTGTGATGTGCCATTATTGGACAGTTGAAGCTTGAGCGGCCAAGTAGCAAGAAGCCTTATCCGGGAACCGCAATATCCTGCCCTCCAACTTAAAGCAAATGGTGCGCGATAGAGGATTTGAACCTCTGACCCCTTCCGTGTCAAGGAAGTGCTCTGCCACTGAGCTAACCGCGCACGGTCTGACCAAAGCCCCCGAAAACTCCCGAGTTCAGAGGTCCTGCTCGCAATGTCGCGAGGCGCAAGCCTTCCATCGCCCCAGCCCACTGGCAAGCCGAAAAACAGACTGATACCACGCTGGTTTTCATGTAGCGGGGTTTTCGCCTTGACCTTCGAGCGCGTCACTTCAACATCTGCCGCCTCAATCGGGAATTGGATCAGGAATTAGGAAGACAATGCCGAAGAATACGAAAGCACCGAAGCCTTTGCCGTCCGCGCTGAGTGTGGCGAGACCCACCGAAACCAAGTTGAACGCCCCGCCACCCGGGCGGTCACGGACGACCACCGCGTTGGCGTCCAAACCAAAAGCGCCGGCTCCGAAGGGCGGGAAGTCGACGAACCCGGCCGAATCGGTGAATCCGACGAAAGCTCCGCGCAAAATCGCCGCGCGGAAAGCGGTTGCGGGGCCGGAATCGAGCGGGACGGTCGCGGTCACATTTGTGCACGTGGATCAGCGCGCCCGGCAGGTGGTGCTCAGCGGTGAATTCAATCAATGGTCGGCCGCCGCCACGCCGATGAGCCGGCAGGGTGACGGGCGCTGGCAAGCCACGCTCGAGTTGCCGCCAGGCCGGCACTCGTACAAATTTGTGGTCGATGGACGGTGGATATCGGATCCGAACGCCTGCGAACAGGTTGCGGATGGATTCGGCGCGAGCAATTCGGTGATAGAAGTTCGCCTATAGGAGCGTGGGCATCGCGGCGGGCGATGCGCTTTGGGGTGTGGCGACGGTGCCGGCTCGACGGCGTCGCGAGCTTTATGGTTTCGTCGACCCGAGTGGTTTGCGGCATGGTGTCAGACAGCGTGCATCACTACCAGGGCGAGGCTGGCCGGCGTTATCATTTCGATAAGCGCGGGATTCCGGCGGACGCCTACCCTTGGATTGCCCGGCTGCGCGCCGAGAAGTTCGGGGCGCACGTGCGGCCGGCGGATGTCGTGTTCGAGTTTGGGGTTGGGGCGGGTTGGAATCTTGCCGCGTTGGATTGCGCGCGACGATTGGGTCACGATGTGACCGAGTTCCTTGAACTGGAACTATCGCGGCGCGGGATCGAGTTTGTGGCTGACACCCGGCGGCTGGCAGCGGGCGCGGTGGACGTCGTGATCTGCCATCATGTGCTCGAGCACGTGATGGAGCCGGCGGTGGTGCTGCGGGAGATTTTGCGGTTGCTTCGGCCGGGAGGCACGTTACTGGTGTCGGTGCCATTCGAGCGGGAGCGCCGCTATCGCCGCTATGAGGCAACCGAGCCCAATCATCATCTTTACTCCTGGAACCCGCAAACCCTCGGCAACCTGGTCTCGGAGAGCGGCTTGATTGTTGTTTCGGCCGGCCTGGGGCAGTTTGGCTATGACCGGTTCGCGGCGGTTTGGGCCGCGCGCCTTCGTGGGGGGGAGCGGGGATTCCGGTGGATCCGGGCGATGGCACACGGGCTGCGGCCCGGGCGCGAAGTTCGGGTGGTCGCCCGCTCGAACGCCCCGCAACCGAAATTGTCCGTTGACGGACAGACGGCAACCGAAGAAAACAAAGGCCATGGACAAAATGCAGCGCGCCCTGATTTCAGTCTACGACAAGACCAACCTGGTGCCATTCGCCCGGTTGCTGGCTGAAGCGGGGGTGGAACTGATCTCGACGGGCGGCACGGCGCGTGCCCTGCGGGATGCCGGGTTGGAGGTGACGGATCTGAGCGATTACACGGGATTTCCGGAGATGTTGGACGGCCGGGTCAAGACGCTTCATCCCAAGGTGCACGGAGGTCTGCTTTATCTGCGCGACAACGACGCTCACCGGGCCGCCGCCGAGCAGCACGGCATCAAGGCGATCGATCTGGTGGTCGTTAATCTCTATCCCTTCGAGCAAACGATTGCGCGCCCGAACGTCACCCTTGAAGAAGCCATCGAGAACATCGATATCGGTGGTCCCGCCATGTTGCGCAGTGCTGCCAAGAACCATGAGTCGGTCACCGTCGTCATGGATCCCGGCGATTACGAGGAAGTCGCTGCACAGTTTAAGGCCAACGGCAACACCACCCTCGAGTTGCGACGGACTTTGGCCATGCGGGTTTTTGCCCGGACTTCGGCCTACGACGCCGTGATCGCCACGCATCTGATCAAGGTTTTTGGTCACACCGCCGTGAATTGGGCGCCGCGCGGTCAGCCCACGGGGTTGCCTCGCCAGATTGCCGTCGACTCCCCCAAAGTACAGTCGCTGCGCTACGGCGAGAACCCTCACCAGGCGGCGGCGCTTTATGGTCGGTTTCCCGATTTTTTCCGGCAGTTGCATGGCAAGGAACTTTCCTACAACAACATCCTGGATCTGACCGCGGCGGCGCAGTTGATCGGCGAGTTCGGGCCGGATCGGCCGACCCTTGCGATCTTGAAGCACATGAACCCCTGTGGGGTGGGGCGGGGTGCTTCGCTGAAGGAAGCGTGGGAACGCGCTTTGGCGACCGACAAGCAGGCCCCATTTGGCGGGATTATTGCCGTCAACCAGCCCCTGGATGCGCCCGCGGCCGAAGCCGTGGCCGAGATCTTCAGCGAAGTGGTTGTGGCACCCGATTTCACCGAAGAGGCCCTGGCCATTCTGACCAGGAAGAAGAACCTGCGCCTGATCCGTCTGCTCAAGAGCCTGAAGACAGCCAAGCCGTGGGAGATCCGGAGTGTCGGAGCCGACTCCTACCTGATGCAGGAACGCGATCAGAAGGTTATCGAAGCCGCCGATTTGAAAGTGGTCACGCGCCGGCAGCCTTTGCCGGAGGAGCTCGAAGCCATGCTGTTCGGCTGGCGGGTGGTGAAGCACGTCAAGTCCAACGCCATTGTCTACGTCAACGGGCAGCAGACTCTGGGGATTGGCGCCGGTCAAATGAGCCGGGTTGACGCCAGTCGTATCGCGGTTTGGAAAGCGGGCGAAGCCGGCCTGGTGTTGAAGGGCAGCGTGGTTTGCAGCGACGCGTTCTTTCCCTTCGCGGACGGATTGATCGCGTCGGCGGAGGCCGGCGCCACGGCCGCCATTCAGCCCGGGGGATCGATGCGCGATGCCGAGGTGATCGCCGCCGCCGATGAACGTGACCTGGCCATGGTCTTCACCGGCGTGAGGCACTTCCGGCACTGATCCCGGCGAAGGCTTGGCATCGAGCCTTCAGTCGCGGGTCATTCCAGCCCCCGATGGTTTCCAGGTCAATTCGATCTGGTTCTTGCCCGCGCGTGTGCAAGCGGCGTCGTGCCGCGATTCCCGGCCGTCCGGTTGGCGGACGGTGACGCGGTGGTGGCCGTGGAAGGCGCGGCAGGCAAACCGGCCGTCGGCGTTGGTCGATCCGGCGGCGGCGGTCCACCATCGGTTGCGGATCAGCTCATGCAACCGGTCGTAGGCGGGCTTGGGCGACATGTCGGCCCGGAGCAGTCCGGCGGGCGCGGATTTCCAGGCGCCGCGATCGCTTAAATCCCACCAGCTGATCGCAGCCACCGCCGGGTGTCCGAACAGCAGGGTGTAATGTTCGCTAACCCGATCGGATTGCGTTTGCTCGGATTCCGCCGTCGGTGTGGTCCATCGATCTGAAGCATCGCCGGCAGCGCTCAGGATTGTGAATTCCGTGAAGTGGAGTGGCACGCCCAGGCCTCCGAAGCGATCGCAGAGCCGCCACAACCGATCGAGGGGCCAGACGCCGCGATGCATGTGGCTCTGGAGCCCCACGGCATCGAGCAGCGGTTCGCTTTCGGCGCGCAACGATTCCAGGAGCGGATAGACGGGGTAATCGGTGAGCACTTCATTCACCAGCAGGGTGGCGGCCGGGTTGGCCGCGCGGGCCGCGCGCAGATGCTGGGTGACGAATGACTGGCTGCCGACCTGGTGCGCCCAGGCGCCCAGGCGTGTGTCGGCCCACAGCAGTAACGACGGCTCGTTGACCACGTCCCACAGGTCGATCCGGTCTCGGAAGCGGCTGACGATGTCCCGCACTCGGCCGAGCGAAGCCGCCTGAATTCCGGCGTGATCCGACGGAAGCCAGTCCGGGTCAGGGATGTTGGCCCAGACCAGGGGATGCCCTTTGGCGGTGATGCGGTGGGTTCGACACCAATCGGCCATAGCTTCGGTCCGAGCGTAGCGGGGCTGACCCGCTTCCGGTTCGTAGGTGTGCCAGTAGAAATCGAGCGTTGCGTAGTTGAAGAGGTTGGCGAAGCGGGTCCGGTATGCCGCCTCAATTTCCGGCTCACCGGGTTTCGACCAGCCAAAGAGATTGGCACCCCACAGGAAATCGTGCCGCAGTTGTTCGACGTTCAAGGCCAGGCCGGGCAAAGGTCGGCCCGCGTCGTCCGTCACCCGGATGATCAGTTCGCTTTGGCGATGATGTGCGATACCTTCGCGCGCCTGATCCAACCGGTTTTCGGCTTCGGCCGCCGCCACGTGGCGCGTGGGGGTGAACGACGCCCATGCCGTTGCCGCACCGAACGATTTGAGAAACCGGCGGCGGTTCATGGCCAATCCCAGCCAGGTTTTCGGCGGGTCGGCAGAGCCGGAGCGGAAGGCCCTCTTACCCGTCCCCGAGGCGGCATTGCGCGATACTTCTCCGATATACGGGTTTTCATTGAAAGTGTAACCGTTCGATTGGCCGCACCGGCGATATGCAGAGCCTGGTTTGCATGAGCCCGGGGCCATGAGACACCGGGAACCGCAGCGGGCTCAACCAAATAACGATGTTGGCGGCAAGATGGGGAGACCTTTCTCACACGACGGTTGTCCGCAAAGAGCATCGAACCAAAGCCGGGACTTGACCGGTTCCGGGGTGGTCGGCAGTCTGCCTGCACCCGCGATGGTGCGACGCACCTCGCGTGGTCGGCGGACTCGAGCGCGCGTGAGAATCCTCATCATTTCCTGGTACTTTCCCCCGTGGAATGAAGTGGCTGGAGGCCGGCCCTACAGTTGGGCCAGGCACTTTGCCCAGCAGGGTCACGACGTGACCGTGCTGACGCCGGAGAAGGACGCGCAGGTGCATGGCACGCTCAACATGCCATTGGAGCCGATGGAACGTCTGCGGGTGATTGAGACTCCGATGCGCCTGCGCCGGACGCCCGTGGGCAAGAAGGCGACCTGGGCTACGGGCACCATCCCGATGGCGGCCAGGCTGGGCCGCCAGCACGATATCGTGATCAGCACCCACCCGCACGGCTGCATCCACGGGCTCGGCCGGGTGGCGCGGCTCGCGAATCCCGCGTTGTTCTGGTGCGCGGACTACCGGGATCTGTGGCACGACAATTACTTCTTCACCGAGGGCAAACCCGTTCGGCGTTTCTTGCTGCGTTGGGTGGAGAAGGCCCTGATGCGGCCGGTCAACCTCAACGTGACGGTCTCGGAACCATTGGCCGCGCGGCTGCGGCGGACCCATCCGCACGTGCCTTGCGCCGTGATCTACAACGGATTTCACGAGCGCGATTATCGTGAAGCCCCGGCAGCCGACCGCCTGCGGG